>NZ_CP009692.1:3658078-3977636 GCF_000832605.1 Bacillus mycoides | reverse complement strand
GAAGCAGGTAAGTAAGCATAATAGAAAACAGATGGTAGCATCGTGCTGCCATCTGTTTTTTAGTTACTTTGTACTATCCTTCTCTTTCACAGCAGAAAGTACAGTTTGTTTTACCCATGCTTTTCTTCGTTTATGTTGTACACTCCATTGGTATAAACTTTGTATACCTAAAATAAGTGAAATGACTATGCCACTAATCGCTATTAATAGAGCAAAAAATTCAAAAGGCGATGATATTTTGTTTGAATCGGTGTTTCTTAAAAGATCAATCATAGTAAACCCTAACATTTGGCCTACAACAGAGTAGAGCGTTAAAATTAATAATAAGAGGCTATCTTTTTTTGAAGCAACATTTTCTTGATATTTAAATAAACTATCGAGATTTTGTTTCGCGTTCGTGTACAGTACTTCAATGTTAAAAAGTTTTCTTAGACGAAAGAAAATATCTTCACTTTGTGATTGGGATACTAATTCTAAAGAAAAATAATTAGCTGTAAACGAATTTATTGAATAAATTAATTTCTCTATTTCATTTGTATCTTGTTCAATATTTAACTCGGCATAAGCGTTTGCCATCTTTAATAAAACAACTTTATGAAATAAATTTAATAATAAAGCGTAATAAAACTCCCCGTACATTTGACTAGCAAGTTTAGTGACTGCTTGTTCACCTTCATTTGTAATACATGTGAAAATATGTTCTTCCATAATAAAGTAACGGTTAGGAGCCCATCTTTGATAAGAATGTTTTGTTAAATAATCGTGAATATAAGGAACATTATTTGCACTAATATATGGCTTACCATCATCTGATAATCCGGAAAGACTGGAAGCTCGATATACATCGATTATATGAAGGTCTGACTCTTTGTTTATGGATAATAGAGTTTGTACATACATTCGCTGGTCTTCAAAGAAAGGGAATGTTTGAAAGTAAGAACTCCGCAATCTCTTGTTCTCAAAGAAGTCTGTTAAACCATGAAATAAATCACCGAATATAAGTTTTTCTACTTGTGAATATTTTTTTCCATCACATTCAATACAAATAGTCTCAGTCGTATCACTATTAGTTTCAAGTACACGGAAGCGAGCCGCGAATTCAATCGCTTCTGATAATGTCATGTTAGGAGCGGTTTTTATTTCTGTCCGAATTGTTAAGAACCCAAGCTCATAAGGACAAAGTGTTACATCAATAGAATGTATCTTGAATGGAACGGAAATAAGGTTAGTTGTTAAATGTCCATTTAAATTAAGGTCTTTAGAATAGCGCTGTAATCCTTTTTGATGTTCTGAATGAGGAAAGAGAATTTTATTTGTAAAGGAAAGATAGTATGCTTCCATATTTTGATGTGAAACTTGAAATTTCCCGTAATATGTATTTTCATCTTCAAGATGATCGAGTCGAAAAGGTCGAAAATCATTTTTTTGTAAGAAAGGGAACATATTTTGTTCATATCCAGTTTTAAACGAAAACGGGAATATAAATTGAAATATAGCTGTTGTTACATCTTTTTCCTCGATTGTTTGTATTGCCTCCATTTACATTGTTTCCTTTCCGTATAAGCTATAGAAACAACATGCCCAATTTTTCTTGAAAATAACCTCTCTTGTTCATTAGATTAAGAATGAAAATTCAGCTTATTTAACAAGGGACATGTATAATGTTATGTATACTAAAATTAGTATAATTGTGTTAGAAAAAGGGGGATGTTGTATGCGTATTTTAGTATTAGGAGCTGGGGGCGTTGGCGGATTTTTCGGTGGCCGATTAGTAGAAAAGGGAGAAGATGTTACATTTCTCGTTCGCAGCAAAAGAAAACAGCAATTAGAAGAAAAAGGCCTTGTTATTCGTAGTGTTAATGGAGATTTTTCATTTCAACCGAAATTGGTAACGAAAGAAGATAGAACGACTCCATTTGATGTGATTTTATTTTCAACAAAAGCGTATCATTTACACGAGGCGACCATAGATTTAAAGCCGTTTGTAGGTAAAAATACTGTAATAATCCCATTGTTAAATGGTATCGCTCATTTATCACTATTACAAAAGGAATTCGGTGAAGAGAAAGTAATTGGCGGTCTATGCTTTATCGAGACGACATTAAACGATCAGGGAGAAATTGTACAAACGAGTGCTGCCAACAGACTTGTATTTGGGGAAATTAAGCCTCAAGATTCAGAGAGAATAAAGCTTATTTCTAAAACATTTGCAGATACAAAAGCTAGTTTTGTTTTAAGTGAAAATATTGTGCAAGATATGTGGCATAAATATTTATTTATCACCGTAATGTCAGGTGTGACAACATTAATGCGTGCGCCGATAGGACCGATTCGTGAGAGTGATGGAGGCCGAGAATTTATTAGGAACTTATTTGAAGAATCAGTGCAAATCATGAAATCTATGGGGGCTCCAGTTAAGGAGAATATCGCCCAGGAACATATGAAAACGATTGATAAAATTTCGTATGATATGAAGTCATCGATGCAACGGGATATGGAAAAAGGTTCGCTCATTGAAGGGAAGCATTTACAAGGATACTTATTGAAATTAGCAGAGGAAATGTCTATAGATGTGCCTTTATTAAGTGTTGTGTATCAAAATTTAAAGGTATATGAAAAAATGATTTTTACTAAAGAAATGGTATGAAAAAGAGTAAAGGATAGCAAAATATAAATGTTGCTATCCTTTTTTTGTTTCTTTTTGACAATTTATTCGTTTCTTTTCGGTTTATCTGTCGTATTTCGTTCTCTTTCACGTTTACCATATAGCTGATTAATTTCATTTGCTACTGCATCTAAATAGGAATCGGAAAAAAGTGGCTTCTTTTCTTTAGACATACGGGTCTCCTTTGTGGATTTTTAGTATTCATTATGTATATTTTTCGGTGGATTATGCGCAATCGTTTTAATTTTTTTCTTTTTTAAAATTTTTGTTTACTTTTTGAAAATAAAGGAGTATTATAATCCACAGTTTCAATTTTCTAAATCGCTGAAGCCGCATGGTGCGGGGGACCCGTTCTTATGGATTAGTACATAATCCAATGGGGTGAATCCTTGAAAAAGGTAGGGCTACTCATAGGCCCGAATCCGACAGCTAACCTCGTAAGCGTTATATTGAGAAGGAAGGTGGAGCTTGTGCGACAAAAAAAATAATGTCTACAAGTCTATTTCGTTATGGCTTGTAGACATTTTTGTTTTCTGAAGAAATAGTTTATCGCTGTAACTAGCAGTATCGTTCGTACAAAATTATTGGAGAGTGGACAGCATTGGTTTCATCTATTAAAAGATTTTTAATTGGAAGACCGTTAAAATCAACTGAGTTAGGAGAGCAAAAACTTAATAAAACGAAGGCGCTAGCCATTTTATCTTCTGACGCATTGTCATCGGTCGCATACGGACCAGAGCAAATATTAATTGCACTAGCAGGTCTTGGAGCAATAGCTTATTGGTATTCCATTCCGATAGCTGTTGGGGTATTAGTATTATTGACAGCTCTTATTTTATCTTATCGACAAATTATTTTTGCTTACCCTCATGGCGGCGGAGCATATGTTGTATCAAAAGAAAATTTAGGGATGAATCCGGGATTAATAGCTGGAGGATCTTTATTAGTCGATTACATTTTAACTGTTGCAGTAAGTGTGTCCGCAGGTACAGATGCGCTCACATCAGCTTTTCCTAGTTTACATGCACATAATGTAATCATTGCGATTATATTTGTCATATTGATTACCATCTTAAATTTAAGAGGCGTAACGGAATCAGCTTCCGTTTTAGCATATCCGGTTTATTTATTCGTTGTAGCATTATTTATATTAATTGGTGTAGGAATATATAATATTTTGACTGGTCACGTTTCACCCACGCTGCATTCGCCAATTGGAACACCAGTTGCGGGAATTAGTTTGTTCTTACTGTTACGAGCATTTGCTTCAGGAAGCTCTGCTTTAACGGGTGTTGAGGCGATATCTAACGCAATTCCAAACTTTAAAGATCCTGCACCTAACAATGCAGCGAAAACATTGCTTGCAATGGGTGCATTACTTGCAGTTTTATTTTCTGGAATTGTCTTTTTAGCTTATTATTACGGAATTAATCCAAGTAAGGAAGTAACAGTCGTTTCACAAATTGCTGAACAAACTTTTGGACGTAATTTCATGTACTATTTCATACAAGGTACAACAGCTTTAATATTAATTCTTGCGGCTAACACAGGTTATTCTGCATTTCCACTATTAGCGGTTAATCTTGCAAAAGATAAGTTCATACCGAGAATGTTTACGATTAGAGGAGACCGCCTAGGTTATTCAAACGGTATTATTATACTTGGGATTTCTTCGATTATTTTAATTGTAGCTTTTCAGGGGAAAACAGAACACTTGATTCCGCTATATGCAGTAGGGGTATTTATTCCGTTTACACTTTCTCAAACTGGAATGGTACTAAAATGGCTTCGTGAAAAGCCTGAAGGATGGGCTTTAAGATTAACGGTTAATTTAATTGGTGCAGTCATTAGTTTTATCGTTATGAGCATGTTCTTTTTAACTAAGTTCGCACAAGTTTGGTCAATCCTTATTTTCTTACCTTTCATTATCTTCTTGTTCCATCGAATTAAGAAGCATTATGATGCAGTGGGCGATCAATTAAGTTTAAAAACTTGTGAACCACTTGTTCCGATTGAAGGGAATGTAATTGTCGTTCCTGTAGCTGGTATGACTCATGTAGTAGAAAATTCATTGAACTATGCTAAGGCTCTTTCTGCAGATCAAGTTATCGCTGTATATGTTGCTTTTGACAGAGAAGAGGAAAAGAAATTTGAAGAGAAATGGGAGAAGTGGCAACCTGAAGTAAGGCTTGTTACATTACATTCTCATTATAGAAGCATTATTCAGCCGCTTACAAAATTTATTGACACAGTGCAATATAAAGCGAGTGAATCAAATTACCGAGTTACGGTCGTTATACCACAGTTTATTCCGAAAAAAGGTTGGCATAACATTCTTCATAATCAGTCTAGTTTACTCATTCGTGCGTATTTACTCTATAAAAGAAATGTTGTTATTACGACAGTTCCATATCATTTGAAAAAGTAATAAGATTTTTTAAGGATAGCTTCACGAAAGTGAAGCTATCCTTTTTGTGTATATGCTATGCATAATTGCATATAGGTCTTAAAATTATATTACTATAATATAATCTCTTATGAGTAAACAGTGTTTTTTGTTGTGATATATGGATATTTTAATGGAGGAAGTTAAGTGGATTTTATTTTGGAATAAGGACATGAGGTCTTGAAAATAAAGGGAATTAAAATACTTCTTTACGATAGATGAATAGCTGTGTTTAAATGACCTTACAGTACAAAACTTTAATAAAAACAAAACTTAATTTCATATTCACGTGCGTTATTTATCTTAAAATGAATAATATTTTCATGTAATATATTCACTGTGTGAATATGGAAATTGCGATGAAACAGAAATTTTATACAATGTTATTCATACTAAGCACATGTGAAAAGTTATGAAATGTTTTATAACAATAAGTAAGTACTGTAGAAATAAAGTTTGAGAGAGGTGTTTCGTACATGACTCACGGTGAGAACGTTCTCTATTTTTAACCATCTCAAATAATGTGCAAGAAAATAGAATAATAAAATGCGATAGTAATAGTTGCTAATACATAGGAGGGGTTAAAGTGAAAAAAACTTTAATTACAGGGTTATTGGTTACAGCAGTATCTACGAGTTGCTTCATTCCTGTAAGCGCTTACGCTGAAGAGGGGCAACCAAAGGTGAAAGTATTAAACGTGCAAAATGTAATTGCTCCAAATACATTATCAAATTCAATTAGAATGTTAGGGTCACAGTCACCACTTATCCAAGCATACGGATTAGTTATTTTGCAACAGCCAGACATTAAGGTAAATGCGATGAGTAGTTTGACGAATCATCAAAAATTTGCAAAGGCGAATGTACGAGAGTGGATTGATGAATATAATCCGAAGCTAATCGACTTAAATCAAGAGATGATGAGATACAGCACTAGATTTAATAGCTATTATAGTAAGCTCTATGAACTAGCAGGAAAAGTAAATGAAGATGAACAGGCAAAAGCAGATTTTACAAACGCATATGGAAAATTACAATTGCAGGTCCAAAGCATTCAAGAGAGTATGGAGCAAGATTTATTAGAGTTAAATCGATTTAAAACGGTATTAGACAAAGATAGTAATAACTTATCAATTAAAGCTGATGAAGCAATAAAAACACTGCAAGGATCAAGTGGAGATATTGTGAAATTAAGAGAAGACATAAAAAGAATTCAAGGGGAAATTCAAGCTGAACTAACTACTATTTTGAATAGACCACAAGAAATTATTAAAGGTTCTATTAATATCGGTAAACAAGTATTTACAATCACAAATCAAACTGCACAAACGAAAACAATCGATTTTGTTTCTATCGGTACGTTAAGTAATGAAATTGTAAATGCAGCAGATAGTCAAACGAGGGAAGCAGCTCTTCGTATTCAGCAAAAACAAAAAGAGCTACTACCACTTATTCAAAAGTTATCACAAACTGAATCAGAGGCGACTCAAATCACATTCGTTGAAGATCAAGTAAGTAGCTTTACGGAACTGATTGATCGCCAAATCGCAACTTTAGAAACGTTATTAACGGATTGGAAAGTTTTAAACAATAATATGATCCAAATTCAAGCAAATATTGAAGAAGGCACGTATACAGACAGTAGTTTACTTCAAAAACATTTCAATCAACTTAAAAAAGTAAGTGATGAAATGAATAAGCAAACAAATCAATTTGAAGATTACGTTACAAACGTTGAAGTACATTAAACAGAAAAATAATTAGCGATATAGGGAGAGAAGAAAAATGACAAAAAAACCATATAAAGTAATGGCTCTATCAGCACTTATGGCAGTATTTGCAGCAGGGAATATTATGCCAGCCCATACGTATGCTGCTGAAAGTACAGTGAAACAAGCTCCAGTTCATGCTGTAGCAAAAGCATATAATGATTATGACGAATATTCATTAGGACCAGAAGGCCTTAAAGATGCGATGGAAAGAACAGGTTCTAACGCTTTAGTAATGGATCTGTACGCTTTAACAATTATTAAACAAGGTAATGTTAACTTTGGGAACGTAACGTCAGTTGATACATCTTTAAAAGGTAAAGTGATTCAGCATCAAGATACAGCTAGAGGGAATGCACAACAATGGCTAGATGTATTGAAGCCACAGCTTATTTCAACAAATCAAAATATCATTAATTACAATACGAAATTCCAAAACTATTATGATACTTTAGTTGCTGCGGTTGATGCAAAGGATAAAGCAACTCTTACGAAAGGTCTAACTAGATTATCAAGTAGTATTACTGAAAATAAAGCGCAAGTAGATAAGTTAGTAGAAGACTTAAAGAAATTCCGAAATAAAATGACGTCGGATACTCAAAATTTCAAGGGAGATGCAAATCAAATTACATCTATCTTGGCTAGTCAAGATGCTGGAATTCCGCTTCTGCAAAATCAAATTACAACGTATAATGAAGCAATTAGTAAATATAATGCAATTATTATCGGTTCATCTGTTGCGACAGCTTTAGGCCCAATTGCAATTATCGGTGGTGCGGTTGTAATTGCTACGGGAGCAGGAACTCCGCTAGGAATCGCATTAATTGCAGGTGGAACAGCAGCAGTAGGTGGTGGTACTGCAGGAATCGTCTTAGCGAAGAAAGAGCTTGATAATGCACAGGCAGAAATTCAAAAGATAACAGGACAAGTTACAACTGCGCAATTAGAAGTGGCAGGACTAACGAACATTAAAACACAAACTGAATATTTAACAAACACAATTGATACAGCAATTACAGCGTTGCAAAACATTTCAAATCAATGGTACACAATGGGATCAAAATACAATTCTTTACTTCAAAATGTAGATTCAATTAGTCCAAATGACCTTGTTTTCATTAAAGAAGATTTAAACATTGCGAAAGATAGCTGGAAGAACATTAAAGACTATGCAGAAAAAATCTATGCTGAAGATATTAAAGTAGTAGATACGAAAAAAGCATAATCGAATACGAATCGTTAGAGCGTTAAGTATTGATGAATGAGTTGAAGCTCCTGTTCAGTTGTGAGCAGGAGCTTTTTTATATCCTTATAAAGAGAATGGGTGAAAAGTATGCAGAAAAGATTTTATAAAAAATGTCTTTTAACGATCATGATTGCTGGGGTGGCAACGAGTAATGCACTTCCTTTACATCCTTTTGCAGCGGAACAAAACGTAAAAACATTACAAGAAAATGCAAAAAATTATTCTCTCGGTCCAGCAGGATTCCAAGATGTAATGGCGCAAACGACATCGAGCATATTCGCAATGGATTCATATGCAAAATTAATTCAAAATCAGCAAGAGACTGATTTGAGTAAAATAAGTTCAATTAATAGTGAGTTTAAAGGAAATATGATTCAGCATCAAAGAGATGCAAAAATTAATGCGGCGTATTGGTTAAATAATATGAAGCCTCAAATTATGAAAACGGATCAAAATATTATTAATTACAATAATACTTTTCAAGCGTATTATAATGACATGTTAGCAGCGATTGATCAAAAGGATAGCGGTAAATTAAAAGCGGATTTAGAAAAGTTGTATGCGGATATTTTAAAGAATCAAAATGAGGTAGATGTACTATTAGGGAATTTGAAAGCTTTTCGCGATAGAATGGCGAAAGACACAAATAGTTTTAAAGAGGATACGAATCAATTAACCTCGATTTTGGCGAGTACGAATGCTGGTATTCCAGCTCTAGAGCAACAAATAAATACATATAACGATTCGATCAAAAAGAGTAACGATATGGTGATTGCTGGTGGTGTACTTTGCGTAGCGTTAATAACTTGTCTTGCGGGGGGACCGATGATTGCGATTGCGAAAAAAGATATTGCAAATGCAGAACGAGAAATAGCCAGTTTAAAGAATAGAATTTCTGGATCGCAAGCAGAAGTGGCAATTTTGACAGATGCAAAAAATAAAACAACTAATATGACAGAAACAATTGATGCAGCAATTACAGCACTGCAAAACATATCAAATCAGTGGTATACGGTAGGTGCGAAATATAATAATTTACTACAAAACGTAAAAGGAATCAGCCCTGAAGAATTTACCTTTATAAAAGAAGATTTAAATACAGCGAAAGATAGCTGGAAGGATGTAAAAGATTATACAGAAAAATTACATGAGGGTGTGACGAAATAAACAGTGGACTAGTTCCGCTGTTTATTTTTTTATCCCGTTTTTTGTGAGAGCCGAGCTTGTAATTTTACCCATAAGTTTGCCGTGTGTTTTATCAATGTAACTTTAGGGTAATGTTTGGTCAAATTGATAATAATAACCTCGATAAACTCCTGATCACGCTTTTTATATTTAATATTTTAAGTAAAAAAGCTATACTATAGGCAAAACTAAAAATTGGAAAGGAAATACTAGAACATGGAAAATTATTTGTTATTTATCCTCACAGCAATCCTAATCATAATAATGCCTGGTCCCGGTTTTGCCTTAGTTACAAAAAACACTATCTCGCATGGTAAAAATGGTGGGATAAAGACCGTCTTAGGAACGGTATCTGGAATGATGATTCATACAATAATGGCTACACTAGGACTTTCTGCCATCCTAATGAAATTCTCTATGTTATTTACATTTATAAAATATGCTGGGGCTTTTTACTTAATTTACTTAGCTGTAAAGTCAATTAAAAGTGCCTTGTCTAAAAAAGAAGATATGTCAGGTTCAGTGGAAATGAACTCTAAGGATATTGGAACGATTAAAAGTTTTAGACAAGGATTTACCACGGCAATCTTAAACCCAAAAACTGCTGTGTTTTTCCTAAGTTTTCTACCCCAATTTATTGTGAGCAATCAAAGTCATCTCTTCCAATTTCTTTTGTTAGGACTCACATTTACGACTTTGACAGCAATATGGTATTTACTTTATATCTCACTAATACGTCAATTAAGAACTTTTTTAAGAAAAGAAAAAGTGAACCGTACAATAGAGGGTATTACTGGCACAGTATTATTAGTATTTGGAGTTAGGTTATTTTTCCAAAAATAAATATGTATATGAAAAGAGAAATAATCAATGGTGGTTATTTCTCTTATTCACTTATTCTAAAACTACCATTATAGATTTCTAGAGGTGAGATGATTTTTTGTTGGGTATTTATGTTACTATCACTGTAAAAATTGTGAAGAAATGTACTTAAACTAACGGGGCAGGATAGTTGAATAAGAATAAAAATATTTTTATAAGTTAAATTTATTAAATATCATAAAATATTTATAATTAAACTTTTTTCTAAATCAACACTCGATGGCGAGGTGGTGTTACCTCAAATATAATTATTTTATTTGAAGATTTCATTTTAATTTTTTCAAATCTTTTCATAGGTTGATATACAAAGACGTGTAGTGATAAGCCTATAACTGCAGTAATGTTTAAAATAATACTTATAATCATTAAAGACCATTCTATAACTGGAGAAAAGTATCCGTTCGTACTTAATGTAGAAGAACTTACATCTAGTATTAAAATAACTATTAGTAAAGGTAAGTTTTTAACCAATTTGAATCCCCTCTTTTAAGTGTAATATCTTTATATTATCATATTGCAAAATAAATTATATAATTAATTATAAGATAGTTATCTATGAGAATTTAACTTGTTTTTTCGTTTTGGGGTGTTAAAAAATTCTTAAGTTGATGGGCATGGGATAGCACACCATGCCTATGAACTTAAGAACAGAAACTTACGCTTGAACATAATATCAAATTTAGATGAGCAAAGCTATTTCAAGTGAATAGAATCCACTCTTTAAGAATACATAAAATATATACATACAAGCTTAGTCTGATCACTACATCATTAGTGAAAGTAGGATTCTATAGATTTTGGAGGAAGAGATATGAAAAAAAAGGTTCTCCTGTTTACAGATTTGGGGATTGATGATGCGTTTGCTATACTGTACACTTTTTTTCGTAAAGACATTCAACTTGTAGGAATTGTAGCCGATTATGGAAATGTATCCAGAGAAAATGCAATAAGAAATATTAACTATTTGAAGTACATTGCGGGAAGAGAAGAGATACCCGTATTCCTTGGTGCTTCTGTACCGTTGACAGGTATATTGATTCAGTATTTCCCTGAGGTACATGGAAAAGTCGGATTAGGACCTATCATTCCCCCTGAAATTTCATATCCAGTTTATCCTTTAAATGATATTTATCAAATTATAGAATCAAATTTAGAAGATCTTACAATTATCAATTTAGGAAGACTTTCTTCGCTAGCTACGACTTTTGTGTTGAATTTAGAAACAATGCGAAACGTAAGAGAATGTATTTGCATGGGGGGAGCTTTTTTCTATCCAGGTAACGTAACTGCTGTGGCTGAAGCTAACTTTTACTCAGACCCTTATGCAGCAAACTTAATTCTGCAGCATGCAAAGAACTTGACAATTATTCCTTTAAATGTGACTCAACATGCGATTGTTACACCCGAAATGGTCCAGCAAATCGATGCATTTCATCGGAATACACAGGATCTTGCAGGACTCATCATCAAACCTATGTTAGACTATTATTATAAATTCTACTCTAAGTCTAATCCTGGTATAAGTGGAAGCCCTATGCATGATTTTGTAACAGTGTGGTATTTGCTGAATCAAGAGGCTGTTGGCCTTTCAAGAGTACCCATTAAAGTAATTCCTGATCAAGGAGAAGGATTTGGTCAAAGTATTGCAGACTTTCGTTTTGCTACTAATCCAGGCTATAAAACGCATAATGTAGCTTTTCAGCTTGATTATAAAAGATTCAAGAAGGATATTATGGAAACGTTTTTAAAGAAGAGAGTGTAACAGACTTTATTAACTTCAGATAATAGGGATTATGTGAATGAAATGCCACTTCACTTAACGTACAGGAATTCGACTTTTTTAGGTTAAAATTCGCTTAGCATATAAAACTTCCAAAATGTTGGCTGTATCCCATCACTATCAAGCTAACAAAACAAAATCCCCCTAAAATGAAAAAATCCGCTGACTTCTCAAAGTAATTAACTGTAGTGAAAGAAAATTTTTATTTTGGGGGTACATTAAAACTTTAGCTTGACGGGCAGGGGGTCTCGTCACATGCTTATCAAGCTAAGAAATTAGTTGTTCTCCAAAACGAAAAAATTAACTAAATCCCCATAAATAACTATAGGAAGATAAAAACACTGTAGCTTTCGAATAAAGTTTGATCAAAATTATGTAGTTGTTTGGTGATAATAAAATTGTTTCATTTATAATAAAATCATTTAAAAATTAATAGAGTTATTCAATTTATTCTGACGGTAATAATAAAGTAATTAAAAAGTGAAAATATTTGTTTGGAAAATACGGTTACTCATTTGCGATATTTACGTACCATGAAACAACTAATTACACTGTCTATAACTGAAATTCTCTTTGATTTCGAATGCTTTACAAACAAAAAAATAGCACGAATGTTCGTATGAAGGTATAATTATAAGTATCTTAAAATCAAAGGAGGTCTTGCCTTATGAGTCAAAGAATTTCCTACTATGATGTTGCACCTGATGGCATGAAAATTATGATGGATATGGAGAAGTACACTAAGAAATCTACAATTAATCGAATTACTAGAGAACTTATAAAGATTAGAGTCTCTCAAATTAACGGTTGTGCTTTCTGCATGGATATGCATACATCAGATGCCCGTAAGATAGGTGAAACCGAACAACGAATTTATTGCTTGAATGCTTGGAATGAATGTGATTTTTATACACCTGAAGAGAAAGTTGCTCTTGAACTATCTGAGCATATTACTCTAATTCCCACTAAAAGAGTTCCTGAAGACCTATATAAGCGAGTACGTGAACACTATGACGAGAAACAATATGTTGACCTTGTTCTGGTAATTAATCAAATCAACAGTTGGAATAGAATTTCTATTGCAATGGGAAATACAGCAACTAAAAAATAATTGCTCTCAACGAACGGTAAATAAGAATAAAATTAAAGATGTTTAAAAATCACAATACAATTGTTTCATTTTTCTTTATTACGCAGTTATCATAAACTGTAACATAACCAAATTTTTGGAATTTATTGGTTCATCCTTTATAGCTTTTATAATAATATTATCTTGAAACACGAAGGGACTGAACTATGCGCAGATATCAATATCTTGACCCCAAAATAAAAACATAATGGAGGTAAAAATATTGATTACAGAACTACAAACCGAAAGATTAGTTTTAAGAAAAATGAAAGTATCAGACTCAGCTAGCATGTTTACAATTTGGGCGGATCCAGAAGTTACAAAATTTATGAATATCAATAGTTTTACTGATGAAAGCCAAGCGGTAGATATGATTGAAATGCTTGATAAGTTATCTCGGGAAAACAGAGCTATTCGTTATTCAATAATTGAATTAGAATCAAATGAAATTATCGGTTCTTGTGGTTATAATTCATTTGATTTCAAAAACGCCAAAGCAGAAATTGGTTACGATATTAGTAAAGCTTTTTGGGGTAAGGGGTATGCGCCAGAAGCCATTCTCTCTTTAATGGATTATGCGTTTAGTACTTTAGAATTCAATAGAATAGAAGCAAAAGTTGAATCTGAAAACATCAATTCAATAAAAGTCTTACAAAAGTTAAACTTTACATTCGAAGGGACAATGAGAAAGTGTGAAAAATCTAATGAAAAGTTTATTGATCTAAGTATTTATTCAAAATTAATAACAGATTAACTTATATTACTTAGCCTACATTCCTTAAAATGTAGACTATTAAATACCCTCGAAGCATCCTTAATTGCTATTAATTGAAAGTGAGGGCTACGGCTCTCTTTTTTAATTCACAATTTCTAGTACAATTGAAATAATTAAGAAACGTATAGAGTAATCCGTCCGATCTTAACCACTGAAGAAAAATTAACAGAGGAAGAGATCATGAACTTTGCTGTTGAAATGAGGGAAAAGAAATAGAAGGACACAACTATATAATAAGAAAAATCTAGAAGATACGTAATATTTAAAAATGAACCGTCTCATAAAGAACATGTAGTAATTTCTACGTGTTCTTTTTTAATAAAAATGAAAGTAAACTGTTAAATAAAAATTTACTTTCAATGTCATATAAGAAGAACAAAAAATAAGTCGTCTTTTGCTCTTAACAGGGTCTTACCAGTAGCATCCGTTACTTTAGAAACACTCCTATGAGATATAATTATTGATGGTACTTTTTAGGTGATATACTGGAGGTAGATTACTCATCTAATGATGAAGGGAGGTTTACGCGTATGGAAGTAACATTTACAGTAAGTAAATGGGATGAAAAGCCAGTCAATGACACTAGAAAAGATTTCCCTATTAATATTGCCCATGTCGAATATGATATTGACGGTGAATTAAAAGGAAAAGCTTTTGTTGAATATTTATTATATTATTTAGAATCAACTATAGATGATGGTCACTTGGCTACTGCTAAAATTTCTGGATTTTTACATTTCGAAGGAATTTATAAGGGAAAACGAGGGACATTTATAGCTATAGAGCAAGGGATATTTGATAAAGGAAATCTAGATTCCCCTGCAACAATCATCAAAGCTACTGGTGAATTAGAAAGCCTGAAAGGGTCCTATAATTATAAGTTTACAGGTCAAACCAGTAAAATGATTCTAGACTTTGAATTCTAACAAAATATCTTATAATTTAGCAAAAAGGGCATCCACTGTAATACCAGGAATGTCCTTTTTAAAACTAAATTATACCGAAAAACAAGACTCAAAATTTTCAATGGGAGGAAATGATATGAGGATCACGATACAAGAATATGTGGTCAATGAAATAGATTCAGGACCATATGGAATAGCCGTAGGAAAAGACGGAGCATTGTGGTTTACGGAACAGAAAGGGAATCGAATTGGTAGAATAAATGCTACTGGTGAAATAAATTCTTTTCCCATTCCGACAGCAAATGCAGGAGCTATGTCAATTATCTCGGACCAGACCGGTGACATATGGTTTACGGAATATAACTCAAGTAAGATCGGTAAAATGTCGATGAACGGTCTTTTTGAAGAATATGTACTCCCTACAACGAACGCTGCACCTTTTGGCATAACGGAAGGCCCAGATGGAGCAATATGGTTTACAGAAATGAATAATGGTAGGATCGGAAGAATAACAAAGTCAGGGGAAATCACCGAGTTTGAATTGCCTAACTCCAAATCATTTCCCTCTTTTATTACTCTGGGATCAGACGGTGCATTATGGTTTACACAGAATCAGAACAATAGGATTGGGAGAATAACCACTAAAGGTGAGGTCAAAGAATATCCAATCCCAACACCTAACTCCGGGCCAGTTGGAATTGCGAGCGGCCCAGATGGAGCAATATGGTTTGTGCAAATCATAGGCAATAAAATTGGTAGAATTACGTTCGAAGGTGAGATCAAAGAATTTGTTATACCGACGCCGAACGCTCGTCCTCATGCCATAATACCTGGGAAGAACAGAGATCTTTGGTTCACAGAATGGGGAGGTAACCAAATCAGCCGTATTACAGTTGAAGGAGTTATTACGGAATATACGATACCTACAAATAATGCAGAGCCACATGGTATCACGTTTTGTCCGGATGGCGATCTTTGGTTCGCTGAAGAGTGTAATCAAATTGGACGTCTAACAATCATTACGTAATAGGGATATCGTCCATCGCTATCAAGCTCAGAAAAGTAAATATCCCATCACCATCAAGTTAAGAATTTGGTTGCTCCCCAAAACGAAAAAATGTGCTTTTTTGTTACAAGTAGCACAAAATTTCGTTCTGGGGGTACTATAAAATTTTAGCTTGATGGCGATGGGGTCTCGCCATCAAAACGTGAATTTCGCACGCTAAGGAATTTCTATATTAAAAAACTTGGCTTTACCGTACGTTAAGGAAGTTCCATAAACGATATTTAATGTTTGTTATTGTTACTACAGAAAGAACAAAAAGAATGAATTAAATATGAATCGATTTATCCCGCTATTTGCGGGCAGTAAGACTCCCACCTCAAAATTCGGTGAATACGAGGGAGTTAGGTGGGAGTCGGACTGCCCGTAAAAGCCCGATTGGTGAGGGCTAATAATCAGTGGGGGATGAACAAAACCCCCACTGATTAAAGTTTCACTTTATCTGATTCAAGATCATTTGTATCGAGTGTATGAAGCTAAAAAATAAAAGTTTCATTGTAAATCCTAAGTGGAGTAGAAGTTTAGGTTGATAAATAAGGGAGTCGAATTTTTTTGCATAAAGCTGTATAATGCTTGTAACGAAAAGGAAATACAGGAAAGGATATGTAATGAGTTACTATGGATAAGGATAAACAACAATTAAGCGTTGAAGTTGCAAGATTATATTATCAATCAGATTATAGTCAGCAAGAAATTGCTAATAAATTAAATATTTCAAGACCGACGATTTCTAGATTATTGAAGTATGCGAAAGAAAAAGGATTTGTTCAAATTAGTATAGCTGATCCATTTGCTGACTTAGATAACGTTGGGAATTTACTTAAAGAAAAGTATAACCTGTTAGAAGCGCATGTCGTATTTTCTCCAGTACCAGAATATGCAACGATTACGGAGTATATTAGTAAATATGCAGCTGAGTATATGGAAAAGACAGTGAAAACTGGTGATATCGTTGGTGTAAGCTGGGGAATGACGATGTATGAAATCGCTAGAAAAATCGTACCGCAACATGTGAAAGGTGTAGAGGTTGTCCAGTTAAAAGGTGGCATTAGTCACTCAAGTGTAAATACATATGCGAATGAAACGATCGCGTTATTTGCAGATGCTTTTCAAACGACGCCAAGAAATCTACCTCTTCCAGTTATATTTGATAATGCGGTGACAAAAGAATTAGTGGAGCAAGATAGACATATTCATCACATTATTGAAATGGGGAAACAAGCAAATATTGCAATTTTCACTGTTGGAACAGTGCGTGATGAAGCGTTATTATTCCGATTAGGATATTTAGATAAGGATGAAACGAACATTTTGAAAGAACAAGCTGTCGGTGACATTTGTTCACGTTTCTTTGATGGAGACGGAAATATTAGTAGCGAAGAAATTAATAAGCGTACAATTGGAATTGAGTTAGAGGAACTTAAATTAAAGAAACGTTCTATTTTAGTTGCAGGTGGTAATAGAAAAATAAAAGCAATTGACGGTGCGTTACGTGGCGGGTATGCAAATGTACTAATTATAGATCAGCATACAGCGAAAGAATTGTTACATTATCAAAAAGGTTAGAAATAAAAGGCTTTCTCAAAATATTAATTTTGAGAAAGCCTTTTATTTTTAGTATGAATAAATCAATGTGTAGTACCTTGTAAAGTATTTGTAAGGAACGCTCTTTGATTGATCTCCTTTTTCAAAAATTAGTGAGTTAGCCATAATATCTCTATCTACAAAACTCCAGCCATCTTGCTCCATCATATCGATAAAAGGTTCCATTTTTCCGCGCTTTACTAAGTAGGGGTATTGATTATCTATCGGTTCTACTTCCACCATTTCTTTATCTTGAATAACCACCTTAGACATAGCTAAAGCAAATGGAACTGGGTTTCCTTCTTGGAAAATAACATCCCTTTTATAAAAAATAAATATGGATAGTGAGGTGCATACTAGCAATGTGAATATAAAGAATTTTGACTTAAACAAGTGGTTCACATCCTTTATTTACAAGCTTATACTACTTTCAATGTATTACTAGAAATTCCCTTCTAAAAAAGAATGAACAAAAGTTCAAAAGTGTATTTACATTTGTTCAACTAAGAGTTAGAATGAAGTTGTTAAAAGATATGAGGAGTGAAGATAATGAACATTGCAAAGTTAATTGACCATACAATTTTAAAACCAAATTCTACAAAAGAAGATGTTATGAAAGTAATCGAAGAGGCAAAGCAATACAAATTTGCTTCAGTTTGTATTAATCCTACATGGGTAAAGCTAGCTGCTGAAGAATTAGCTGGACATGATGTAGACGTTTGTACTGTAATCGGTTTCCCATTAGGAGCAAGCACTACTGAAACAAAAGCATTCGAAACAAAAGATGCTATCGCAAAAGGTGCAACTGAAGTTGATATGGTAATCAACGTAGGTGCTTTAAAAGATGGCGACAATGAGTTCGTTGAAAAAGACATTTATGAAGTAGTACAAGCAGCAAAAGGAAAAGCTCTTGTAAAAGTAATCATTGAAACTTGCCTTCTAACAGATGAAGAAAAAGTTCGTGCTTGTGAATTATCAGTAAAAGCTGGCGCTGATTTCGTAAAAACTTCAACTGGATTCTCAACTGGCGGAGCAACTGCAGAAGATATCGCATTAATGCGTAAAACAGTTGGACCAAACGTTGGCGTGAAAGCATCTGGCGGCGTTCGTACACGTGAAGATGCAGACAAAATGGTAGAGGCTGGAGCTTCTCGCGTTGGAGCAAGTGCTAGTGTTGCAATCGTATTAAATGATGCAAAAGGTGCTACAGATAATTACTAATTAATAAAGTGTGAAAAGCAATAGATACACGTTTAAAGTAAAGTGTATCTATTGCTTTAACAATTGAAAAGAATGTAAGCGGATACGAATGGGAGGAGACGGCTTATGAAATACTTAATCGGTGTTTTAGGCCTCGTATTGATTTTAGGTATCGCTTGGCTTGCTAGTAATGATAGAAAGAAAGTCAAATATCGCTCAATCATAACGATGGTTATATTACAATTCATTTTGGGGTTTTTATTATTAAATACAAGCGTAGGGAATATATTAATTAGCGGAATAGCAGATGGTTTTGGAGAATTATTAAAATATGCCGCTGATGGTGTGAATTTCGTATTTGGTGGATTAGTAAATCAAAAAGAGTTTTCATTCTTTTTAAGTGTATTAATGCCAATCGTATTTATATCAGCTTTAATAGGTATTTTGCAACACATTAAAGTATTACCTATTATTGTGAAATCTATCGGTCTAGTATTAAGTAAAGTAAATGGGATGGGGAAACTCGAATCATATAACGCGGTAGCTTCTGCGATTTTAGGACAATCTGAAGTGTTTATTTCAGTTAAGAAACAACTAGGATTATTGCCAGAGAAAAGAATGTATACATTATGTGCATCTGCAATGTCTACAGTATCTATGTCTATCGTTGGATCATATATGGTGTTATTAAAACCGCAATATGTTGTAACCGCTTTAGTGCTTAACTTATTCGGTGGCTTCATTATTGCTTCTATCATTAACCCGTATGAAGTTACTGAAGAAGAAGATATGTTAGAAGTACAAGAAGAAGAGAAAAAGACATTCTTTGAAGTATTAGGGGAGTACATTATAGATGGATTTAAAGTTGCGATTACAGTAGCAGCTATGTTAATTGGTTTCGTTGCCCTTATCGCATTCATTAATGCAGTATTTAAAGGTGTAATCGGTATCTCATTCCAAGAAATTCTTGGTTATGTATTTGCACCATTTGCATTTATTATGGGTGTTCCATGGCATGAAGCAGTTAACGCAGGGAATATTATGGCGACAAAACTTGTATCAAATGAATTTGTTGCGATGACAGATTTAGCACAAGGAAACTTTAATTTCTCAGATAGAACGACAGCGATTATATCTGTATTCTTAGTTTCATTTGCAAACTTCTCTTCAATTGGAATTATTGCTGGGGCAGTTAAGAGCTTAAATGAAAAACAAGGGAATGTAGTCGCAAGATTTGGTTTGAAATTACTTTTCGGTGCAACGTTAGTAAGTTTCTTATCAGCAACAATCGTTGGCTTATTATTTTAACAGATTCATATAATATAAAAAGGAATGGTGATTACAATGAGAATGGTAGATATTATTGCGAAAAAACGTGATGGAAAAGAATTAATGACTGAAGAAATCAAATTCTTTATTAATGGATATACAGATGGAAGTATTCCTGATTATCAAGCGAGTGCACTTGCAATGGCAATTTTCTTTAAAGATATGACGGATCGTGAACGTGCAGATTTAACGATGGCAATGGTTGAGTCTGGAGAAACAATCGACTTATCAGCAATTGAAGGCATTAAAGTAGATAAGCATTCAACTGGCGGTGTTGGTGATACAACAACATTAGTATTAGGACCATTAGTTGCTGCTTTAGATGTACCAGTAGCAAAAATGTCTGGTCGTGGTTTAGGACATACGGGCGGGACAATTGATAAATTAGAAGCGGTAGAAGGATTCCACGTTGAAATTACGAAAGAACAGTTCATTGATATTGTAAACCGTGACAAAGTGGCTGTTATCGGACAAACAGGAAACTTAACACCTGCTGATAAAAAGATTTATGCATTACGTGATGTAACAGGAACAGTAAATTCAATTCCTCTAATTGCAAGTTCAATTATGAGTAAAAAAATTGCAGCTGGTGCTGATGCAATCGTACTTGATGTAAAAACAGGTGCGGGTGCATTTATGAAAACCGAAGAAGATGCAAAAGAATTAGCTCATGCAATGGTACGTATCGGAAATAATGTTGGACGTCAAACGATGGCAGTAATTTCAGATATGTCACAACCTCTTGGTTTTGCTATTGGTAACGCTCTAGAAGTGAAGGAAGCAATTGATACTTTAAAAGGCGAAGGTCCAGAAGATTTAACAGAATTAGTACTTGTATTAGGAAGCCAAATGGTCGTACTTGCGAAAAAAGCAAATACATTAGAAGAAGCTCGTGAAATGCTAATTGAAGTGATGAAAAATGGAAAAGCAACTGAGAAGTTTAAAGAGTTCTTAAGCAACCAAGGCGGAGACAGCTCAATTGTAGATAATCCAGAAAAAATGCCACAGGCGAAGTATGTAATTGATGTACCTGCAAAAACTTCAGGTGTGATTTCAAACATTGTTGCAGATGAAATCGGTATCGCAGCTATGTTATTAGGTGCAGGTCGTGCGACAAAAGAAGATGAAATCGATTTAGCGGTAGGATTAATGTTACGTAAAAAAGTTGGCGATGCAGTAAAAGAAGGCGAGCCGTTCGTAACGATTTATGCAAATCGCGAAAATGTAGAAGATGTAAAAGCAAAAATCTATGAGAACATTTCTATCGCTGAAACAGCAGTGGCTCCTAAATTAGTTCATACAGTTATTACTGACTAATCATAATTACATTTACTTTGAGGAGGAAATAATATGGATAAGAAAAAATATATCGAAGAAGCAAATAAGATGTTATCGAAAGCGTATATTCCGTATTCTAAATTTCCTGTTGGTGCAGCGCTAGTTACAAAAGAAGGTAAAATCTATACTGGTTGTAATATAGAAAACGCTTCTTACGGTTTATGTAACTGTGCAGAAAGAACAGCAATATTTAAAGCAGTATCAGAAGGTGAGCGCGACTTTAGTTACTTAGTCATTACAGGAGAAACTGACGGACCTATTTCACCATGTGGTGCTTGTAGACAAGTTATTGCTGAATTTTGTGATCCGAAAATGCCAGTTTTACTAACAAATGTAAAAGGCGATGAAAAAGAAGTGACTGTAGAGCAGTTACTGCCTGGTGCCTTTTCAATTGAAGATTTAAAATAAGTTAAAAGGCCATTCCACAATTAATAGTTGTGGAATGGCCTTTTTTATTTTCAATAATAGAATGTAATAATCTGTTCATATTCCGTTCATAAACTTTGCGTAAAATGATTGCAGTGAATATGGAAAGTGACGATATAAATTGTCGTTCTACAGCAGGAGGAATATGATGAAGAAATTATATAATGCAGCATTCATTTACTTAATTATTGGTTTATTATCAGGTGTATTTGCAAGAGAGTATACGAAAGCGCAAGGCATTAAAGGATCCACTATGTTGCAATTAGTGCATACGCACGTATTAGTGCTCGGCTTTGTATTCTTTTTGGTCGCTTTAGCTCTATTTAAAGTATTTAATGTCCGTGAAACAAAAAGTTTTCGTGCGTGGTTTGTTGTTTATAATGTAGGATTAATTTTTACTATTGCTACAATGGTATTTAGAGGTATTCTACAAGTAAATGGAACTGACTTTAATGGTTTAAGCCATATGGCTGGATTAGGTCATGTCATTATAAGTGTTGGGCTCGTTTGGTTTATGATTTTGCTCAAAAAATCTTTTAAATAGATAGGAGTGGAGAGTATGAGTTTAGCACTTTTATCAAGTATAGTAGCGGTTTGTATGGCCGTTGGAGTTATGTTTCTTCGCTTTAAGTCAGCGAAAAAACCGGTAACGAAAAAGAAAATTATATTACCGCCAATTTTTATGAGCACTGGTGCAATGATGTACTTCTTACCAGAGTTTCGATTAACGTCTTTAGAAATAGTAGAGGCAATTAGCGTAGGACTTATTTTCTCTATATTTCTTATTAAAACATCTAAGTTCGAAATAAGAGGCGAAGACATATATATGAAACCATCAAAAGCGTTCATATTTATTTTAGTTGGTTTATTAGCTGTCCGGGTAGCATTAAAATCATATTTAAGTCAGTCGATTGATTTAACCCAATTAAGTGGAATGTTTTTCTTACTCGCTTTTGCGATGATTGTATCGTGGAGAATTGCGATGTATCGCTCGTTTACTAAATTAGAAAAGACAATAAAAAGAGCTGGAATTTCTATATAGGAATTTCAGCTCTTTTTATGTTTTATAAGATTGTTTTTTTAGCTTTGATTTCATTTGCTTAATTTTAAACGTATTTGAGCATCTTGTAATGCAACTGGTGTAACGTTAAGACCATTTTGATCAACGATTTTTGTGTTTAATAAAATGGAATCTAAGCTCCCGCGAAATGTTTTTGTATAGTTTTGACGCAACATTTGTTGTTCTTGTTTTTCATCAACTGTTAATCCAAAGGTTCTTTCTTTTTTTGATAATTCGTTAATACGGAATAAAATGTTTTGCATTTTGTTCACCTCTTATTTTAAATTAAATTAGTTACTTACTAATTTATAGTTATTTTAACTTTTTCATATGAATATGTCAAGAAGGGTAAAAGAAAAGTAGACACCCGTATTACAGTAAGTGGGTGTCTACAAGGAAAATATAAAGTTTAGCTTAATTCATGTAAGTGACTAACAAGTTCTGCTGTTTTAGAAAAGAATGGAGAATGATCAGCTTCCAAAGTAATGATTTTCACACAAGGAGTTTCTGTATTCATTCGGCGCTGAAAATCAATCGGAATTGCTCTATCTAGAGTTGTTTCGATATAAATACGATTTACAGTTCCAAAGTTCTCTTCTGATATTTTCAGCTCTTTTTGGAACGGTCCTAGTGGTTGAGGACGCATTTGATTAAAAGATGCTCCTTTAATAGAACCGTCTTCTGTAGCATTTAAAAATGTTTGTTCAATCAACTCTGGTATAAGTTCTGCGGTCATGTCATTCTCATTTATAGAGAATTGTGGGCCAGCTTCTCCGTCTAACTTACTACCAAGACTTTCTCCATTTTGTGGCAAGAATGCACAAAGATATACTAATTTATCGATTTTATTTGGTATAAGCTCAGCGGTTTGAGTGATCACAATTCCACCCATACTATGTCCAACAAGAATAACTTTTTCATTTTGTTGATTTATAATAGTTGTTACTGCATTAACATAGGAATCTAATGTTATATTTTGTGATGGAGTTGTATCTTTCCCACTTCCAGGTAAGTCTAGTGTAATAACTGTATGTCCGAAAGCCTCTAGTTGAGGTTTTACTAAATCCCATGCCCATTCACCTTGCCATGCTCCATGTACTAAAACGTAAGTACTCATTTAATCAACACTCCTCTAATGTTTATATGTTTATTTTTTCGTAATATTGATGATGTATAATTAGTGTATATGAAGTGGATTGATAAATATAATGAAGCTTATTTATAGATGATATAAATAACTTTTATATAAGGAGAACAGAATGAACGTTTTTGATTTTAAAGTTTTTAAATACGTGGCTCGTTTGAACAGCATTAGTTTAGCAGCTAAGGAGTTACATATGACACAGCCGGCTATAACTCATATCGTAAACAAATTAGAGAAACGATATGCTATAACATTATTTGATCGCTCTAGACAAGGAACTGTTTTAACTGAAAATGGAAAAGAATTTTTAGTTTGTGTAGATCGACTTCTAATGGAGTATGAAAACCTTGAAGAAACAGCTTTACAATTAAAAAATAATAACTTGTATAAGATTGTATTAGCTACATATCCTTCAGTTACTGTATATTGTTTGGCGGAGTGTATCGAACTAGGTAATTTTGATCAAAGTCAGTATGTGCTTGCAGTTCGAGAAGGAAGCTATCAAGAAGTGTTAGATTGGCTGTCTTCTGGAAGTGCAGATTTTTCTATTTCTATAAAAGAAAATTTAATACCAGGATTTCATTATGATGTAATTGGTGAAGATCCGTATGTTATGGTTTCTTCTAAGTCAGTTCCATCAGGTCTTACAATGAAAGAGTTGAAAAATTATCCTTTTATAATGCCGCTCTCTGGTTGTAAAGAAGTACTTGAACCATATTTGATGAAAAATGAAATAGTAGTTAATAAAGTGATGGAATCAGAGACAATTAGTTCGGCGTTAGCACTGGCTTTACAAGTTAAAGGAATAACAATCGTTCCATTATCAGGACTTCATAAACAAATTATTCATGACTTCATCGTGCAACCGATAGAAATTAAAATTCCACGACAACTTATTATGCAATGGTCACCTAAAAAAGAAAATGACGCACTGTTTCTGGCGTTTGTTACGAATTTACTAAGCCAACTACAACAAAAGAAAAAATGAATAAAATGATACAAAAGGTAAGCTCATTTCACTGAAGCTTACCTTTTGTGTGTATTACCAATATAGGACAGTATCATAAAGCCCGATTAATATAAGGAGAACACCGGCTATACGCTGAATGTTTTTTCCTATTTTTCGGCTCTTTTTCAGTAAAGTCCCATTTAATCCAAGGTAGGAGATGATGAACATAAGTACAACGATAGGTAGAGCAGTTCCTATCGAAAAGAATGTCGGAAACAAGTATCCATAATTAGATGAGAAAGATAAAGGGATTAACGTTCCGAAAAATAGAACGAACATAGTCGGACAGAAGGCTAAGGAAAAGAGAATCCAAGTAAAAATGAGCCAACTTCATTTTGTTTTCGTATAAATTTGATCGAGAAGAAACTTCTTCCTTTTATAATACCTGCCAACATTAGCCCCATTAAAATTAATAAAGGTCCAATTATTTTTCGTAACCATGGGAAATACAAAGTTAATATTTGCTGAATCTCTTTTCTTAAGAACCATACTAATAGTCCAAGTGTCGTAAAAGCTATTATTTTTCCTAAAATAAATAACAATATATGTTTCCATACATGTCCCTTTTGTAAAGATTGATTGCCATAAAGTGAAACTTTAATCAGTGGGGGGGTTGTTCATCCCCCACTGATTATTAGTTGAACCAATCGGGCATTTACGGGCAGTTGATATCCCACCTAACTTCTTTGTACTATCCGAATTTTGAGGTGGGAGTTTTACTGCCCGTTAATGCGGGATAAAGTGTAATAGCGCTAATGTTTCCTGTTAATTGGCAAGGAGAAAGGGTACCTACAATGCCTAATAAAAACGCAAATAAAAGAGGAATTGATTTCGTAGCATTCGCGATATCCATTAAAGGAGACATGAGTTGATAACTCCACTCGCTAACTGTTGAAAACACGTTATATTCACCTTTCTAACTAGTTATATTGTAATGTTCCATTTTTAGTAATCTGCTTCCACGTTTTACCGTCATCCATAGAAAGAAAGACATTTGCTTTCATTGTAGCAAAAACTATTTCAGCTGAATTTTGAGGATTTTGTGATATGTACATAATTGTATCTTTAGAATCTAAAGATGGAATCTGTAAGTTTGTTTCTTCATTTGTAGCAATTGATTTCTTCGTAATTAGTTGCTCAGTTTGCTTATTAATAGAGGCATAGATAATGTCTTCATTACTTAATGTAACTGCGGTCGATTCAACTGGTTTAGAAAATAGTTCAAATGTATTTCCATAATCTGTAGACAAATATACACCGTCTTTAGCACTTACCGCGACTACACTAGATTGATCTGGATGTGCTGAAAAGGAATGGATTGTACTTGAAAGACCGTTTAATTTACTATTTTTCCAATCTTGTCCGTTGTTCGTACTGAAATAAAAACCTTGTTGTAATTTAGAATTTGGACGCTCATTGTATAAATAAATTGCTTCCGTATTATATCCGACAGCAAGGTTATGAAAATCAGATTCTCCATAAAACGCTAGCTTTTCGAGGGTATTACCGCCATCAGAACTTTTCATTAAACCTAAAGGATTTTTTAAATTTGCACCTGGTTCAGGATGACCGCTGGCAACGAATCCATTCTTTGTTGCCTGAAATCCCATGTAATCATGTAGCTCAGTCGTAGTTTCAAACCATTTACCATTTTGATAAACTTTTATACCACTGTGAGTTGCGATAGAAACCCCAGGCATATTTCCGGCGTAGCCAATTCCATGAATGTGCTCGATTTTTCCAGATGTAATTTCTTTATAGAAGTTTTGCGGAATCGTAGTTGCTGTTTCTTTATTTTTTGGCTGAGATTGCACCGTTTCTTTTTTAGCTGGTGCTGTTTCAGCATTGCTAGAACATCCTGTAATTATTAATAAAGAAGTAATTGCTAACCCTGTTGCTACATAATGTTTCACTTTTGTAGACTCCTTTCCATATATATGAGATTTTAAGTATATGGAATAAATGTCAAGAAATTGTGGAGTGGTATGCAGAATTTAGAGTAGAAGGGGCCCTAGTAATGAAGATTTTCTTTTCTCTATGAGCACTATTAATTGACGAAAAATTATAACAATAATAGAATGAATTATATTGGATAATTAGTTTCAAAATTATACATAGAACGCTAGGGGGATTATTATGAAATCAACATTTTTTGCTCAAAATAGAGAACGATTAGTAAACACATTACCGGATGAATCTATTACTATTTTATTTGCTGGGCAAGCACCTCATATGTCAGCCGATGCACATTATAAATTTGTGCCGAATCGAAATTTTTACTATTTAACGGGAATCGATGAGCCAAATGTTATTTTCATGTTGAAAAAGTTTGGAAATAGTGTGGAAGAAACTCTTTTCATTGAAAAATCAGATCCAGTAATGGAAAAATGGGACGGTAAAACAGTTTCTAAAGAAGATGCAGAACAAATTTCAGGCATAAAAAAAGTTGTATATATAGAAAGCTTTGAGAAGACAATGGCAAATACACTTTTCACAGAAAATGTGAAGCATCTGTATTTAGATTTAGAGCGTCGTGAGTGGAAGGGTACTGAGACGAAAACGTTAGCGTTTGCTAAATATGTAAGAGAACAGTATCCACACGTTTTAATTGGTAATGTATATCCGCATATTTGTGAATTACGAGTGTTTAAAACGGAAGAAGAAATTGAAATCATTAAAGAAGCGATTGCTGTAACTAAAGAGGGTATTTATAACGTGCTGAAGCATGCAAAAGCAGATGTGATGGAATATGAATTAGAAGCTCATTTTGATTTTACGCTTAAATCATCTGGAATTAAACATCATGCATTCAATACAATTTTGGCGAGTGGTAAAAATGCTACAGTCCTTCATTATGAAGATAATGATGCACAAATTCAAAATGGTGATTTAGTGCTGCTCGATTTAGGTGCTCAAAAAGATTACTACAACGCTGATATTAGTTACACATTCCCAGCTAGTGGAACATTCTCTAGTCGCCAAAAACAAATATATAATATAGTGTTAAAAGCATTGAAAGAAACAACTGAGCTTATTAAGCCAGGATTAAAGTTTACTGCATTAAATGAGCACACAAAAAAGGTACTGGCAGAAGAGTGTAAAGCTATTGGTTTAATTCAAGAAGATGAGGAACTATCTAAATATTATTATCACGGCGTGAGTCATTTCCTAGGTTTAGATACTCATGATGTAGGAACATACAAAGATAGAGTATTAGAAGAAGGTATGGTCATTACGATTGAACCAGGTCTATATATTGAAGAAGAATCAATTGGGATTCGTATTGAAGATGATATTCTTATCACAAAAGACGGGTATGAAAACTTGTCAAAAGATATCATTAGAACAGTTGAAGAGATTGAAGAGTTTATGAGAGAAAATAATGTAAATGTAAAAGAAGATGAAGTTGTTACGAAATAATAATTAGAAGAGGCGCTCAATTTTGGGCGTCTTTTTATTTGGACCATTTTAAACCTCCATATTTTCTTGAAAATTGTCTTCTATAATAATCTTGAAAAAGAAAAAGGAGGGATTTTCAATGAAGAGATTTGTATTAACAGCAGTTACAGTCTCCGTAATATCTTTAATTGCTGCATGTTCTGCGACCACAAATACAACAAATGATCATAAAAATATGGACGATAAAAAAACAACACAGACTGAAACGGCTACAAAACCATTGAAAGTTGTAAAAGGGCCAGAAGTTACTTTAGTAGCGAAAGAAGAAAAGCAAAAGCTAAGTAACGGTGTTATTGTTCCAGTCTGGACATTTAATGGCTCATCCCCAGGTCCAGAAATCAGAGTGAAAAAAGGTGAAAAGGTTAAAGTGACATTAAAAAATGAATTATCTGCACCAGTATCTATTCATTGGCATGGGTATCCTGTCCCAAATAACATGGATGGAATTCCAGGTGTGACGCAAGATGCGGTTGAACCTGGAAAGAGTTTCACCTATGAATTTGAAGCGAACGTACCAGGAACATATTGGTATCATTCGCATCAAGATTCTGTGAATCAACTAGATAGAGGTTTATATGGTGCTCTCATTGTAGAAGATACTAATGAAAAATATGATAAAGATTACACATTAATGTTGGATGAATGGGTTACAGATAAAGAAGAAATTAATAAGCAGTTAAAAGAAATGACAAAAGGGCCAACAGGTAATAAATCTAAGGGTAATGAAAATACGAAAAAGAATGATGATATGAAAGGCATGGATCATTCCGGTATGGACAGTGATAAAAAAGACTCTAGTAATATGGCAGGAATGGACCATGGAAATATGAAGATGGAAGGTCATGATATGAGTATGTATGACTTATTCACAATCAATGGTAAAAGCGGAGATTTAGTAGAGCTGTTAAAAGTGAATGAAGGGGATAAAGTTCGTCTTCGACTCGTTAATGCTGGTTATCTATCACATGATATACATGTTCACGGTCATGATATAAAAGTAATTGCGACAGATGGTCAACCAATTAACGATCCAAAAGTTATAAAAGACAAAGTAATTTCAATCGCACCGGGTGAACGTTATGATATTGAATTTACAGCTAACAATCCTGGGAAATGGTACGTTGAAGACCATTCAGAAAGTAAAGGTGCAAAAGGAATGAAAGCTATTATTGAATATGATGGCAGCAAAGAGATGAAATACAAAGCAGATGAAAAAGAAAAATTACCGAAATTAGATATGACAAAATATGGTGCTAAAAAATTAGGTAGTTTCACGTTAAATCAACAGTATATTGCCACATATAATATGGACTTGAATACGCAAATGAATGGAAATGAAATGGTATATACAATTAATGGAAAGGCATTCCCAGATATTGACCCAATTTCAGTGGAAAAGGGTGACTTAGTAAAAGTAAAATTAGTAAATCGCTCTAAAGCGGACGATCATCCGATGCATTTACACGGTCATTTCTTCCAGGTGTTAAGTAAAGATGGAAAACCGGTAGAAGGTTCTCCAATTGTGAAAGACACTTTGAACTTAAAACCAGGAGAAGAATATGAAGTAGCCTTTGTAGCAGACAATCCGGGTGAATGGATGTTCCACTGTCATGATTTACACCATGCTTCAGCGGGGATGGTAACAGAAGTGAAATATACAGATTATAAATCTGATTATGTTCCAAACCCTAACATTCCTAATAAGCCAGAATAATATGAAGCAGTTATCCTATGGATAGCTGCTTATTCATTTTCGTTGCAAGTGTTAATGCATATGTTGATCGTGCCCGGATGAAGATGGGGGAGTATGATCGGGGAATGTCACGAACACGGCAACGATAATTAACACACTAATTGAAAGTAATAATAAAAAACGCCGTTGGATAAAAGTAGAAAAGGTTTCTGATAAAAGTTGAATTATACATGACATAGTTATTGTTATAGTAAGTAAAAGACTAATGAACAGTATACTGTGAGCTTGTTGAGCGTTTAACATTTCTGTAATCATTGCTCCCATCATACTTGCCATTAATCCAGAAAACATTCCTTCTAAAGCGGTAAATAGGTGAAACCGTAGACCGACTAAAAAACCGATACAACTACTAATCAAAATCGCAAGCAAAGTAGAATATAGTAATTCACCTTTAAAAAGAATACCTAAATAAAAACCGATACTTAAACCGATACACATACTAAAAGACATAATAAATACCATATACTCCATTAGGGTACCCTTGCGTTTAGATATATATGATGTAATAAGAATCGAGATACAACAAAGTGTTAAGGCAGTTAACGTATAAGCGAACATCATGATACCTCCCTGTCCTATCATTCACTTCATCATATGTTCAAATGGAGAGTACTTATGCTAATATATATCTGCAAATTATCTGCACAATTTAAAAAAGGTAAGTTCAATATAATTTTCAAATAATGATGGTTATCTTAGTGGACGATGCTTCATAAAGAATTGTTGTATTTTTATTTTGAGAGAATATATGTAAGCAAGTAGTAGTGAATGGAAAAGATGTTCGATTTTTGAGCGTCTTTTTTGTCTATAAGCATGAGAAAGAAAGTGTTATATAATGAGTTTCTATTGTGAAGCCATAAAGAATAAGCGTATAATATTATAGGTCTCCCATTTGTGAGGCAAACCGCGAATGATAAATAAGATGGTTGTTTTATCATCGCTTCTAAACAGATAGACAATGAAAGTAACACTGGAATACAGATAGGGAGTTAGAAGATGAAATTAATTATTGCCGAGAAACCAGATCAAGGTTTGGCTCTTGTTTCACAGTTTAAATATCGCCGGAAAGATGGGTATTTAGAAGTAGAAGCAAATGAGTTATTTCCAAATGGAGCGTACTGTACATGGGCAATTGGTCATTTGACGCAGTTATGTAATCCAGAACATTATCACGCTGAGTGGAAGAAATGGTCACTTAATACATTGCCGATGATTCCAGAGCGTTTTCAATTTGAGGTAACAAAGTCAAAGTATAAGCAATTTAACGTTGTGAAACAGCTGTTACATAATCCACAGGTAACAGAAATTATTCACGCGGGCGATGCTGGGCGTGAAGGGGAACTGATTGTAAGAAATATTATTAATCTTTGCAACGTGCAAAAGCCAATGAAGCGTCTTTGGATTTCATCTTTAACGAAGCAAGCTATTTATCAAGGATTTAAAAACTTACTAGATGAAGCAGATACGATTAATACGTATTACGAAGCATATACAAGATCTTGCGCTGACTGGGTCGTTGGTATGAATGCATCGCGTGTCTTTAGTATTTTGCTAAAGAAAAAAGGAATGAATGATGTGTTTTCCGCTGGTCGTGTACAAACACCAACATTAGCACTCATTGTAAAGCGTGAAAAAGAAATAGAGAACTTTAAGTCAGAGCCGTTTTGGGAAGTGTTCGCAACCTTTAATATAGAAGGAAAGAAATATGAGGGGAAATGGGAGAAAGATAATGAGTCCCGCTTAAATGACCCTGATTTGGCAAATAAAATTGCAGCGTTTTGTCAAAACAAACCGGCTGTAGTAAAAGAAATGAAAACGGAGCGTAAAGAGTTTCAGCCGCCGTTTTTATTTAATTTATCAGCACTGCAAGCGACAGCGAATAAAGCCTTTAAATTTTCACCAAAAAAGACACTTGATATAACGCAAGCACTATATCAAAAAGGGATTGTCTCTTACCCTCGTTCGGATTCTAACTATGTTACACAAGGAGAGGCAGCGACGTTCCCTGATATTTTACAGAAGTTAAATCAGTTTGATGAATATAAAGGTTTATTGCCAGCACCAATTGAATCGATTATGAATAATAAGCGTTATGTGAATGAAAAGAAAGTTACAGATCACTACGCAATTATACCGACAGAGCAAGTTACAAATCCAAGCAAACTATCAGGTGATGAAAAGAAAATTTACGATATGATCGTAAGAAGGCTGATTGCGGCGCATTATGAAGTAGCAATCTTTGACTACACAACGATTACAACTCTTGTAGACGAACGTGCTGCGTTCATTTCGAAAGGAAAACAACAAATTCAAGAAGGATGGCGTAAAGTCATTTTCCAAGACGATAAAGATGACGAAACGATTCTTCCAATTGTAGCTGAAGGTGAACAAGGGAAAGTTGTAAAGGTGAAAGTGAAAGAGGGGAAAACACAGCCACCGAAACGTTATACAGAAGGACAACTTATTACGTTAATGAAAACGGCCGGTAAGTATTTAGAGAATGAAGAGCTTGAGAAAGTATTGAAGAAAACAGAAGGTTTAGGTACGGAAGCGACTCGCGCCGGTATCATTACGATGCTGAAAGACCGTAAATATATAGATGTACAGAAAAACCAAGTGTACGCAACCGATAAAGGGAAAGTATTAATTACAGCAATCGGTGATAAAATACTAGCTTCACCAGAAATGACAGCAAAATGGGAGCAACGCCTTGCGGAAATTGGAGAAGGTACAGCTTCACCAGCGACATTTATGGAGCAAACGAAAAAGCTATCAGCTAAAATTATTGAAGATGCGGTAGAAATGTCGGAGAAATGGGATTTCACCGGATTACATGTTGAATCGATTGAACGAAAAGGATCGAAATTTACAACAGGTAAAAAGGTCGGGAACTGTAAAAAATGCGATGGCGATGTTATTGATAAGTCGACGTTTTACGGTTGTTCTAACTACAATACAACACAATGTGACTTTACCATCTCGAAGAAGATTTTAAGCAAAGCTATTTCGCAAAAAAACATGACGAAACTATTAAAAGGTGAGAAGACCGATTTAATTAAAGGCTTTAAAAAAGGCGAGAAAACGTTTGATGCGAAGTTAGAGTGGAAAGATAATAAGATTAATTTTGTGTTTGAGAATTAAGTGGTTTTAACAAATGAAAAAGCCCTTTCCCGAGTAAAATGTGCTGTATTAGGTTTGAAAATATAGATAGAAAAGAAAAAGCATGACAATTTTATGTCATGCTTTTTTATTTTATAATTACAGAGTTTTGTATACTAGCACTAAAATTTATTTGAAATAATTGTTTGAAAAGGTGTTATTAAATTGGACGTTTATATCATTTTGAGCATTTCTTTTATATAAAGGGGAAATAAGGAATTAGAAAATAAAAACAAGCAATGAAGAGAACAGCTGAAAGTAGCTTACACCGATGTTTATAAAAAGTTATAGAGCATTTCTTTGAATGAGGAATGCTTTTTGTTTTTGCTTGGAATAAAAATATACAACAAAAATACTATCTAAAATAATAAAAATTTATTGCAAAACGATAAAATTTATATTAAAATCAAAATCAGAATAAATAAGTGTGGTGCTTTTTATGGAAAAGGTAACAACGTTATTTTTAAAATTAGAGGAGGTATAAATATGGAGGTTAACAATGTGATAATTGAAAATATGGATAACCCTCATGAGTTGGAGAGAATGTATAGAAAAGACCCGAAAGCTTTTAAAAAGTCATTCTCACAAGCATGGGATGAAAACCCTGATTCTCAGGTTCTTGGTGCTTGGTATGAAAGATTGCATTTCAAGGAGACGGCAAATACAGAAAAACCTTCATTGTTTCAAAAAGGTTTCTTATTCATGGGCATTTTAGCTATTCTGGCAGGGCTAAGCACCAGGGTAATCTTCCATTTTGTCGAGCAGGAAGCAATTGCTCCAATTAACTTGGCTTTTGGTGTAATTCCCTTTATTGCTGCTTATTTTATTTACAATAATACTCCGAAAAAAAGTATTATTTATTTCCTTGCAGCATTGTTCCTAATTGCCGGGGTGTATCTTAATATGTTGCCATTAAATTATAAAGACAGCAGTATCCTTGCGTATTTACATCTTCCTATATTCTTATGGGTCTTAGTAGGGCTTGCGTTTACAGGAAATGAATATTCAAAAGGAAGTACGAGATTAGCTTATATTAAATTTAATTTGGAATATTGTATTCTCTACGCCAGCATGGCAGTGAGCGGAATGGTACTAGCAGCATTAACCATGCAGTTATTTAGGTTTGTTGACTTGAATATAGAAGACTTCTATTTTAGTAATGTTATTTTATTTGGTGCTGCCGCTCTCGCTATTGTGGCTGCATACTTGGCATCAATGAATCTTAAACTTGCTAAGAATATTACACCATACATATCTAAAATTTTTAGTCCTCTCGTCTTGATCACATTGTTGATTTATCTTATAACGGTTATATGGGTCGGGAAAAATCCGTTCTTGGACCGCAATTTCCTAATGGCCTTCAACGGAATACTCCTTGGTGTATTGGCTGTTACCATATTTTCCATTGTTGAGAGTGAATCAGACGAGAAAAAGAACATTTCAGATTATATCAATTTTGCCTTAATTGTTCTTGCGCTTATTATTGACACTGTAGCTTTGTCAGCCATCGTATTCAGACTTTCTTCTTACGGGATTACACCTAATAGACTTGCTGTCTTAGGAGTAAACATACTGATCTGGGCAAATCTAATTTGGATTATGTTTTCCTATATGCGTTTTCTACAAAACAAATCAGGACCGACAGCTATCCAAGATGCCGTTACGAAGTATTTGCCAATTTACGGACTTTGGGCAGCTTTCGTTATATTTACTTTCCCTATAATTTTTAATTAGAAAGACTTTGTTAACGTAACGACAAGCTAATTTTCTATAACGTATAAAATCCTTAGAGCCGATAAGTATCGTTACTTCTATACTTTCTCGACAATAAAAAAACGTCCCAAAGTAGGACGTTTTTTTTATGTGTATTGCTGTTTTTTCTTAATAAGTAATAACACTTGTGACACACACGCTAGTACTGGTAGTTCTATTAACGGTCCAATCACTAATGCAAGCGCGATAAGAGGCTCGTCTGGAAAAGCAGTCACAGCAATTGCGAGTGCAACAGGCGAGTTTCTCGCTAATGTTGTTAAGCTTAGGCTTACAGTGTCTTCATAGGATAAATGCATCATACGTCCTACAAACTGTCCTAGTATAAAGTTAATTATGAAGAACAGTAATACTGGTATAAGTAACAATAAAACAACATTCATATTTTGTAATAAGTACTTACCTTGTGAGGCAAACATCGCTACTATTGCTAAACTTAAAAATACAATTTGAGCAGAGCTGAAAAACGGAATGAGTTTATTCTCAAGTGTTTCAACTTTTTTCATTTTATGCATAATGAATTTTGTAGCGTGCGCAAGTAAAAATGGTAAGACGATTACGATAACAATACTTTCTACTAAAACAGAAACCGCTACAGTTTTCATGACACCAGCAAATAAAAATAAATAAATTGGAAGCAGTAGTACTTGTAAAATTAAATTTACTGGTAGAATTGATGTAGATAATGCGACGTTACCTTTTGCAATCTCTGTGAAAATTAAATACCAGTCTGTACACGGAGTAACCATTAACATAATAAAGCCGACCCAAAGTGCTGGGTGATCTGAAAGAAATAACGCGCCTAATCCCCAAGCAAGAAAAGGTGTCCATATAAAGTTAATACCTAGGCTTGTTCCAGCGAATTTTAAGTTACGGAAGCCATTTTTTATATCATTTAATGGGATGCTGAGGAATAATCCGTAAAGCATTAAAAATAAGAAGGGGACAATAAATTTTTCTGAATGCATATGTATCATATTAAATTGTCCTAATATAACCCCGAATATAACAGCTGCAAGAATGATAAAGGTTTGAATCTTTTCTAAAGTACTCATTAATAAATCCTCTCTATAGATGAATTTCTCTCTCTAGTTGTATTATACAAGGGATTTCACTTATGTGTTTTCGAATTTATCATTTCGAATGAGGAAATATATTTCTTTGTTATTTTTAATCCGAGACATTTTTCTTTTTGAGAAGTTGCTTGACTAAAGTAAGCGGGTGTATTACAGTCACTTACATAAGGTAATTAAATAACAAAAAGTTTTAATTTACTTAGGTTAAGGTATCAATTGGAACTTTTTATTAGAATAAGAATTTTTATGATGATGAATAATGAATATGATAAGAAAGTTTAGGTGAAGAAAATGGGGTTATTTAGCTCATTGTTTGGTAAAAAAGAAGAAAATACAAAAGTAGAGGGGAATAAAACAATGTCAAAAGTATTATTTGTAAAAGCAAACGATCGTCCAGCGGAGCAAGCAATTAGTTCAAAAATGTATGAAACATTTGTAAGTGCTTATAAGGAAGCAAATCCGAATACAGAAATCACGGAGTTAGATTTATTTGCATTAGATCTTCCGTATTACGGAAATATCGCTATTTCAGGTGGATATAAACGTAGTCAAGGAATGGAGATAACAGCTGAAGAAGAGAAGGCAGTTGCTACAGTAGATAAATATTTAAATCAATTTTTAGAGGCTGAAAAGGTTGTATTTGCGTTCCCATTATGGAACTTTACAGTACCAGCACCATTAATTACGTATATTTCATATCTTTCTCAAGCTGGAAAAACGTTTAAATATACAGCGAACGGTCCAGAAGGTTTAGCTGGTGATAAGAAAGTAGTTGTTTTAGGCGCTCGTGGTTCAGATTACTCTTCTGAACAAATGGCTCCTATGGAAATGGCTGTTAATTACGTTACAAACGTACTTGGGTTCTGGGGAATTACCAATCCAGAGACAGTTGTAATTGAGGGACACAATCAATATCCAGATCGCTCACAGCAAATTGTTGAAGAAGGTTTAGAGAACGTTAAGAAAGTAGCGGCGAAATTTTAAATAATGATAGTAAATGTAAAAACCAACATGGATGACCATGTTGGTTTTTTAGTCTATTCCCTATGTTAAAAAATGTATATTTATAAAATAAAAGAAAAGTTTGAAAATAGTATTGCAAAATATTATATATCAAACTATAATGAGTTCAAGAATAGTTGATACTTAAATTAAATATTCAGAAAATTCAATTAGTTAAAATTGGAAAATGAGATAAGGAAATTTGAATGGGGGGTTATATTATGGCGAATAAAGTACCGTTTTCGTTCATAGTAGTTATTGGATTAATGTTATTTGCACTATTTTTTGGAGCAGGAAATTTAATTTTCCCAGCTATGCTAGGTCAATCGGCAGGAGAGAATGTATGGATTGCTAACGCTGGATTTTTAGTAACAGGAGTAGGTTTACCATTACTAGGTGTATTAGCATTTGGTTTTTCAGGTAAAGATGATTTACAGTCATTAGCAAGTCGTGCTCACCCAGTGTTTGGGATTGTGTTTACAACAGTTTTATACTTAGCAATCGGTCCGTTATTTGCAATACCAAGAACAGGAAATGTTTCTTATGAAATTGGTCTTAAGCCTTTTATGCCAGAGGGATTAGGTTCTACACCGTTAATTCTTTTTACAATTATATTCTTTAGCATCACTTGTTTTTTTTCGCTAAATCCTGCGAAAATTGTCGATATTGTTGGAAAAATCTTAACGCCAATTAAATTAACATTCATCGGTATTTTAGTAATCGTTGCTTTTATTCATCCGATTGGAGAAATGCAAGCACCAGTTGAAGGGTATACATCACATGCATTTTTCAAAGGATTCCAAGAAGGATACTTAACAATGGACACGCTTGCATCGTTCGTATTTGGGATCATCATTATTAATGCAATTAAAGAAAAAGGTGCGAAAACGAAAACACAAATTATGGTTGTTTGTGCAAAAGCAACACTGATCGCAGCATCTATTTTAGCAATTATTTATACAGCTCTTTCTTATATGGGAGCTTCAAGCGTTGCGAAGCTTGGACATTTAGAAAACGGCGGAGAAGTATTAGCAAAAGTTTCTAACTACTATTTCGGATCATATGGCGGAGTATTATTAGGGTTAATGATTACAGTTGCTTGTTTAACAACAAGTGTGGGACTTGTATCAGCATGCTCTTCATTCTTCCATAAGTTATTTCCAAATGTTCCTTACAAAGCAATTGCAATTACGTTATGTGTGTTTAGTGCTATTGTTGCAAATGTTGGATTAACACAACTAATCGCAGTTTCTGTTCCAGTATTAACAGCGATTTATCCACTAGCAATCGTGTTGATTTTCTTAACATTCTTCCATTCATTATTCAAAGGAAGAGCTGAAGTTTATCAAGTGAGTTTAATCGTAACGTTTATCATCAGCTTATTTGATGGATTAAGTGCAGCTGGAGTTAACATTGAAGTAGTAAGCCGTGTGTTCACTAAATTCCTTCCGATGCAGGAAGTAGGATTAGGCTGGATCTTCCCAGCGATTATCGGTGGATTTATCGGATATGGCATTAGCATTTTAAAAGCGAAAAATCAAGTTCGCCCAGCAGCTAGTGCGAATAAGAAAATAAGTTAAATGAAAAAAGTTATAGAATTTGATTCTATAACTTTTTTTGTTACTATTGATAAGAATAGAAAAAATAAGTAATAGGGGAAATAAAATGAAAAAAACAATTGACCATATCGGGATCGCAGTTCGTGATATAGATAGTACGATACAGTTTTATGAAAAGGTTTTATCAGGAACTTTAATAGATCGATACGTAAGTGAAGCACCTGGTGTTGAAAGCGAAGTAGCTATTCTTGAAGTTGATGGTGATAGAATCGAATTACTTGCGCCAACGAATAATACAACTTCTCCAATAGCACGATTTATAAAGCAAAAAGGGAAAGGTGTCCATCATGTTGCGTATCGTGTAGACGATTTAGATGTAGCTTTAGAAGAATTAAAGGAACAAGGGATTCGAACGTTAGAACATACGCTTCGAATTAATAAACACGGTAGAAGATTAATATATCTTAACCCAGCGGATACAGAGGGAACAATCATTGAGTATTGTGATTATCCGGAAGAGAAATAAAGGAAGTTTATCCTTGAGAAAAGGTGTTACGTAATAACGTAACGCCTTTTTAATTTATGTATTTCTCTTTATATGGGAGGTTATTTCACACTTTTTTCACAAATGATTCACGATAACTTTTCTTCTTTAGAAACTTACATAAATATATTTTATGCTATAATGATAATCTACTTTAAAAATATAAGTAATATATATATAAGTAGCTACTATTTTGTTAGAAGTGTAGAGGTGAGGAATAAATAGAGAGTGATACTAAATAAATCCTTATACTTAATCAGGTTAATATTTTATCAAGAAATAAAACTTGGGAAGTAAAAAGTAATGAAAGTGTAGTGACGAAAAAGAAAGAAGTGAAATGATTGTGAAAGTAATACGAAGGTTAGGGGCATGGCTATTAATAGCGTGCGTGTTTATCATATTGATACCAAAAAGCGCATCTGCTCATGCGTATGTTGTGAAATCAAATCCTGCTGAAAATGAAACGTTAAAGAAAGCACCATCTGTTGTGAAAATTGAATTCGATGAGGACATACAAGTTTCAAGTTTTAATACATTGTTCGTAAGAGACACCTCAGGTAAAAGAGTAGATTTAAAAGATGCACATATTGATAAGAAAAACAAAAAAATATTAGAGGCTGGGTTAAAAGAGAATCTCAAAAATGGTCTCTACTCTATTCAGTGGAAAGCTATTTCAGCTGATGGACATCCGATTCAAGGAGTTATTCCATTCCGTATTGGATTAGCAGAAGCGGGAACAGATGATATAAAAGTAGAAGAGATGGGCTATGTTCCCCAAATCGATATGATTATGGAACGCGGAATTTTATATACAAGTTTTTCTCTATTTATTGGTGTTCTATTATTTAATCTTATCCTTTATAAAGGAAGTGCAAGTCAAGTTCAGTCGAGGAGTAAGAAAATAATATGGATATCATTATTTGGGATATTCATTAGTTTACTTTTCAATTTACCGTTGCAAGCGAAAATAAATGCTGATGTTTCATGGCTAGAAGCATTCGATCCTTTATTATTAAAAGAAACATTACAGCTATCTGTTTTTGGTTATGTATGGATCACTCAAATGGCTCTTATTAGTACGCTTATGATTGTTACATATTTTGCAGTGAAGAGTGAGAGGGTTTCGTCGTTTAAAGTATGGAGCATTCCAATTGTATTATTTATTGGGTTACTTGTTATGAAAGCCTTCAATAGTCATGCATATGGATTAAAGTTTAAAGAAATTGCTGTCGTTATGGACTTTCTGCATTTATTCGCAGCTTCGTTATGGATGGGGGGGCTATCATCGATTGTTCTTCTGTTACGTAAAGAGGCTGACAAGTGGACTATGTATTGGGATGCGATTAAGCGTTTTTCGCCATGGGCAACAGGTGCTGTCATAGTGATTTTATTAACGGGTCTTTTTAACAGTACATTTTTTATTCCCACGATCCATTCCCTATTTGATACGAAGTATGGATTGGCCTTATTAGCAAAGATACTTTTATTCGTGTGTATGGGGATATTGGGAATTATTCATTATGTGAAAGGGAGAATGCGAGCGCAGCAAAGGTTAGGAGCTACGGTGAAAGTAGAGTTTATCATTGGAATTATCGTTTTCGTAATCGTAGCTTTTATGACAAATGTACAAACGCCGCCGATGCCTCCTACGGGACCTTTTACAGAGAGTAAACAATTAGATAATGGATATGAACTTACTTTACATGTAAGTCCTAATAAGGTAGGACAGAATACATTTCATATTACTTTGAAGGATGAGAATGGACAGCCTGTTACTGATATGGAACAAATTGTATTGACGACTCAATCTTTAGATATGAATATGGGCAAAGGTTCATTTAAAGTTTCGGCAGTGTCACCGGGAGAATATGAAGCGGAAGGTATGTATATTAACATGACAGGAAACTGGGATATACAAGTTCACGGATTAACAAAATCTCTTGATAGTTTCGATACGGATTATAAATTTATTGTAGGTGGCAGATAAAAAAGACGTTATAAATGAAAAGGAGTTTATAGAAAATGAAACGTATAAAAAAATTAGGAACAACAATGATCGCAACAATAATTGCAATGGGTATTTTTTCGTTACCTGTTAGTGCTCACGTAACTGTGAAACCAGCAACTTCTGACGTTAGCTCTTGGGAGACTTATACAATAAAGGTACCTGTTGAAAAGAATATGGCAACAACAAAAGTCACACTGAAAATACCGTCTGGAGTCGAGTTTCAACAGTACGAGCCAGTGCCAGGGTGGAAAGTGGAAGAACAAAAAGATGCAGCTGGAAAAGTTAAAACTGTAATATGGGTAGCAACAGGAGAAGGGATTTTACCTGGTCAGTTCCAACGATTTACTTTCGTTGCTAAAAATCCAGATAAAGAGCAACAAATAGCTTGGAATGCATATCAACAATATAAAGATGGAGAAATTGTTGAATGGACAGGCGATGAGAAAGCTGAAAAGCCCCACTCACTTACTACGATTGCAAAAGGTACATCATTAACAGGAGAACATGGTGAAGTATCTAGTGTGGAAAAAAATGAAGGTACAAGTAATATGCAAACAATAGCAATTGTCTTATCAGTTTTAGCGATTGTATCTTCCGTAGGTACGTGTGTTTTTGTAGTACGTCGTAAAAAGTAGGGAACATTGAAAGGTCTCATTGAAAGTAATGAGACCTTTGTTAATAAAATTTTGAGATTAAGCAGCTTCGAGGGGGATTAGAGCTACAAATACAACATGGTTTATTAAGATAAGGAACTCAATTGACTGTCATTACTTCTTCTGGTAGGTTATCATGCTTAAGCCAGTTTTCAATTAAAGTATTAAATAGTTTGGGATTTGCTAAAGGGATTCCATGACCGATTTTAGGAATGATAATACCTGTGCAATTAGGATTGCTTTCAAGGATTGCAGTCATCGAGTCTTTCATGATTCTTTTTTCGTTTTCTCCAACAGTCACTAATATATTGCTACTAGCATTCTCGAAACCTTTTGGTATTGTAAACGACATATTTTCTTCTAATATCCTCACAAATGTATTTTTACTTATTTGACAACTTTCATGATAATAGTTATCAAATTGTGTTTCATCTATGCACATTGATTTTGCTTGTATTTTGGAAAACGTCTTACTCTTTATAAGTGGATAGGTTAAGCCAAGGGATCTTATTAATGTTTTAGCGAAAGGAATTAGTTTAACTAATGCGCTATTTATCATAGCGTATTGAATTAAGTTTGGTTTCATGCTGAGCATTGCAATTAATACTTGAGCACCTAACGAAAAACCGATTACTATAACAGTTTTACCTTGTCCTTTTTCTTCAACTAATTCGATGATTTTTTCAGCACTAAAGTGTATTGAAAAATGATCCTTACTACTATTTTTCCCTTGCTCGGGTAAATCAGGAACAAGGCAGTGAAAGTTAGTAAAATGTTTAATTTGTTTGTCCCACATCCATCCACTGACTCCGCCCCCATGAATAAAAACCATAAGTGGAGAGCTTGAATCTCCAAATTCTTTATACTGTAAAACCATATAATTCCCCCTTATGATTAGAATTGTTAGTCCATACATATGTATTAGAGATAATATTTTCTACTTAATTATCATCATACAATAAAAAAGAAAAATTTTCCTTTTGCTAAGATGTTAAGTGACTGTACTCATAAAATGGTAAAAAAGAAAGAGCCTACAAGTGGTAGACTCTTTCTCATATCTATTTATTTCACTTCAACTTGCTGCCTTACAGCAAGTGCTTTCGGCTTTATATTTACAAAACAAATGCTTACGATAATAAATAAAAGTCCGATGAATAAGCTAATTGTAATGGCCTCATGTAAGAAAATTGAACTTACAATAATAGCGATCAGTGGGATAAGGAACGTATAAGCCCCAACTTTACTTGCCTCACCAGCTCCTACAAGTGTAAAGTAAGCGAGCCATCCCATTGCAATAACAAAGAACGAGATGAATAGTAGTACACTTACAAATGGTATACTCCAAGCGATGTTAGACCAGCTCTCAAATTCTGAACCAAATCCGATTAAGCAAAGTCCGCCAATAATAAGCTGAAGTGTTACCATCCAAATGGCATTAACGCGGTGTCCAGTTTTCTTAATAAATACTGTGCCGAGTGCCCAGCCGATAGCGCACCCTAAAGCAAGTAGTACACCGATAATAGAAATATGTCCAGTTAAACTACTAGAGCTAATAACCCCAACACCAATAAATCCAAGAATAAGTCCGAAAATTTTCAAGCCGTACATAGATTCTTCAAGCCAAATCCATGAGAAAATGCCGAGTAAGACAGGTTGGAGAAATACGATTGCGGAGAAGAGTCCGGCGGGCATATACTGAAGTCCGACAGTTTGTAGTCCGTAAAACAAAATAATATTGAGTAAAGATGAAATAAAGTATAAATGCCAAGTTTCCTTTAAATTTAATTGTTTGTATTTCGGTAATGCGAAAGTAAGTAAGATAAATCCTCCTATTAATGTTCTAATCCCTGCAAAGAGTACGGGTGGTGTGTAATGCAGAGCGAATTTTGATAACGGCCAATTAATTCCCCACATAATAACGAGAAATGTAAGGATTATGGCAGTCTTAGTTCGAGAAAGCTGTGTCACTGTAATCCCTCCTTGTTGTATTCCATTTCACTATGATATGATATCGACTATGATAAATAAAATGAATCTTTTTTATAAGGAGTATAAGTGATTAGTTATGACCATTACACAACTTCAAGTTTTAATTAAAACGGTTGAATTAGGGAGTTTTACGAAGGCTGCTGGGATGTTAAATATGACACAGCCAGCTGTAAGTCATGCGATTTCAAGCATTGAGTCAGAGTTAGGAGTTACCATTCTTATACGCGATAAACGAAAAGGGCTAATCGTTACGGATGTTGGAAATAGAATTCTTGTACATATTAGAGAAATCTTAAACGGCGTTGAGAAGATTGAACAAGAAGTAGCGATGGAGAAAGGGCACGAAATTGGGACGATTCGAATTGGGAGTTTTCCGAGTGCTTCTGCACATTTCTTACCCAAAATGATAAATCTTTTTAAGGAGAAGTATCCGAACTTAGAAGTCGTTCTTTGTGAAGGCACGATTAAAGAAGTTGAAGATTGGTTAGTATCGAGGGTTGTTGATATAGGAATTGTTATTTTGCCTAATAAAGATATGGAGATCGTGCCCTTAACGAAGGGGAAAATGGTTGTTGTCTTAAGAGAGGATCATCCTCTTTGTAAGAACGATTCTATTACAATAGGTGATTTAGAGAATGAACCGATCATATTATGTAAGGGTGGGTACGAACCACCCATTATCGATATGTTTAAACAAGCGAACGTACCACTTCGGGCTGAATATATAATTTCCACAGTTACAACAGCTTTAAATATGATTCAAGAAGGATTAGGAATCGCAATTTTGGCTGAGTTATCTTTAACGAGTTTACCAAAGAATATACAAACGAGAGAATTGGAACCACAAGTATGGAGAGAAATTGCTTTAGCTGTTCCTTCATTAAAGGATTCTTCACTCGCTGTACAGCTATTTATTGAAGAATTCCAAGACTTGTTTGCAGAATAAGGAGAGGTGTCTCATATATTGTAATGGGGCACTTTTTTATTTGCTTTAAAAAATTTGTAAAAAGGATTGACTTATTTTTCTGTTGTAACTATAATGATTACATCGAGGTGGTGATCACGATGAAAATTAGTAGCCGCTTTTCTATAGCTGTTCATATTTTATCTATTTTGAAAAACAATCCATCTTCAGTTTGCACTTCAGACTATATGGCCGAGAGTGTAAATACAAATCCGGTAGTCATTCGTAAAATAATGTCTTACTTGAAACAATCTGGATTTGTTTACGTAAATCGCGGACCAGGTGGCGCGGGATTATTAAAGGATTCACATGAAATCACATTGTTAGATGTGTACCATGCAGTGAATGTAGTAGAAGAAGACAAACTATTTCACATTCATGAAAAACCGAATCCAGACTGTCCAATTGGGGCGAATATTCAAGCTGTTTTAGAGGTTATTTTAGTTCAGGCGCAATCTGCGATGGAAGAAGTGTTGAGAAATATTACGATGGGGCAGTTATTTGAATCTTTACAACAAAAAATGAAAGCATAATATGATAATTGCAAGTCTCTAAAAGAGAATGCATATTTTTTTCTTAAAATTGTAACTGTTTTGGTTACATCTAAAAATAAAAAGAAGGTAAGGTGTAAAAGATATGACTGTAAAAATGAAAGTATACTCAGATTTTATATGCCCGTTTTGCTTTTTAGCAAAAGGCCCATTAGATGAAGTAGCGAAAGAGAAAGATGTAGAAATCGAATGGATGCCATTTGAATTGCGTCCAAGTCCATATTCTAAAATAGATCCTTGGAACGAGCCAGATAAGTTAGGTTCATGGGATTCTTTCATTCTTCCTACTGCAAAAAAATTAGGGGTTGAAATGCGTCTGCCACGCGTTTCTCCGCATCCATATACACATTTAGCTTTTGAAGGGTGCCAATTCGCGAAAGAGCGTGGACTTGGAAATGAGTATCATCACCGAGTATTTACTGCGTTTTTCCAAGAAGAGCAAAACATTGAAGATATTGATGTATTAACGAAATTAGCGGTAGAAGTAGGGCTTCCTGAAGCTGAATTTAAAGATGCTTTAGTAAATCGTAAATATAAAGAAAAACATCAAGAAGCAATTCAGCATGCATATGATGAAGCAAATATTATGGCTGTTCCAACTGTCATGATTGGAGATGAAGTCATTCAAGGACTTGCTAGTAAAGAAACGCTAGAAAGAGTAATTGATAAAGAAATCGAAAAGGATAAAACAAATTCATTTGAAGGTATGCAATGTAAGACGGATGGATATTGCTAATTCGTCTTGCATGAAAGACTCAAGTTGATTTGTTTAAATAAAAATAATAAAACATATATTTGGAGGAATTAAAATGTCAGCAACTACAACAAATTTAAAAGAAGCAATCGTGAACCGTCGTTCAATTCGTAAAGTAACAAAAAACGCTACAATTACAAAAGAAAGAATTGAAGAAGTTTTAAAAACAGCTTTACACGCACCAACTTCTTTCAATATGCAAAGTGGCCGTATGGTTGTATTAATGGATGGAGAGCATGAAAAGTTTTGGGATATCGTAAAAGAAACGCTTAGATCACGCGTGCCAGCAGAAAATTTTGAAGCAACAGTAGAAAGACTAAAAGGCTTCCATGCAGGTGTAGGAACAGTTCTATTCTTTGAAGATCAAGCAACAGTAGAAAAAATGCAAGAAAATGCACCATTGTATAAAGATCAGTTCCCATTCTGGTCTCATCAAGGAAATGCAATGCTACAACATACTGTATGGATGCTATTATCGGCTGAAGGAATTGGAGCGTCATTACAACATTACAATCCAATCGTAGATGCTGAAGTGAAAGCAACTTGGAACATTCCAGCAGAGTGGAGCTTAGTAGGACAAATGCCATTTGGTGAGCCAAATGAACAACCAGGGGAAAGAACATTCTTACCTACTGAAGATGTAGTGAAATTTTATTAAAAAATACAATTCAAAATCAAAATTAAAAAAGTTAGATAAATGAAAGGACAGTAGATAGTATATATACTATCTACTGTCCTTTCTTATTTAATATTCACACCCAATCGTGGAAGATCTTATTTAAGATAAGCATTACTGTGAGAACAATTTCTTTAATATTGATGACGTATAATTAAAAATCTATTATGTTTATTTTTTTGAAATTACAGTAAACATCCCCGTCATGTTTGGTGAGTAATCTTTAAAATCATATTTTTCATAGAACGATTCTTTACCTTGTGATGCAAACAAACCGACAAATGCCTTATCAGGGGCATTCTGATTTAAGTATTCAACCAAAATATGCATGATTTCTTTCCCGATTCCATTTTTCTGATAATCTGGATGGACTACTATATCTTGAATATAGAAATAGATAGCCCCATCACCAACAATTCTCCCCATACCCACAATTTGTTCATTATCCTTGACTGTGATGCAGTGAACAGAATTCTTCAGTGATGTTTCCACCACTTCAAAATTCATATAATTAGTCCATCCCACAGACTCGCACAAATATTTGTACTCTTCCAATGTTGGAATGTTATTTTTAAACTCATATTTTTTCAAAATGTATCCTCCAAGTCCTCAAATTCAACAAGTATAATAAATTCGACATTTTTCTATCTATTCCTCTTACGCAACAGAACTCCTTTTAGTTATTGAATTTAGTGTAGTTTCCTTATTTGTATTTGTGTTAATTTATAAGAGTTTAGGGAAGAAATATAAGAAATAATCCGGTGAGAAAGGAAGTAGAAAAATGAATGATGAGAAAAAATATACAGTGGTAGGTACTGATGTTGATGAAGTGAAACGTTTAAATAAAAATTCAGGATTAACATATAATCAGGTGAAGGAATTGTTAGCGAAGCAAATGCAAAAAAAAAGTAATTAGATTGAAATCTTTCATTTTTTCATTTAGCATTTTGATTGGAGAGAGTTAAGTAAAAGGTAACTCTCTTTTTTATATAAATGAGCAACTTTTAGAGTGGAGGAAGCAACATGAAAAAATGGGTAAAGATAACGTTGTCTATCGCCGGAGGTATTGTTCTATTGGCATGTGCCGGAGGATATTACGTGTATAAAAATTATTTTCAAAAGGAACCTGAGCGTATTGTATATGATAAAGACAGAGTGTTAAAACCGATACATAATCAGCTTAAGGGGATCGACATAGATAATATAAAGATAAAAGAAAAAGAAGTTGTAAATGCGACTGTGGATGAGCTTCAAAAAATGGTTGATGATGGGAAATTATCATATGAAGAATTAACGAGTATTTATCTTTTTAGAATACAAGAACACGACCAAAGTGGAATATCATTAAATGCTGTTACAGAGATTAATCCTGATGCGATGGAAGCAGCACGAAAGTTAGATAAAGAGAGAGCGTTAAAGAAGAAATCGAACTTATATGGCATTCCTGTCATTGTAAAAGATAATATACAAACGGAAAAAGTGATGCCGACAAGCGCAGGAACTTATGTATTAAAAGATTGGATTGCAGATGAAGATGCGACGATCGTGAAGAAGTTGAAAGAAGAAGGTGCTTTTGTTTTAGGAAAAGCGAATATGTCTGAATGGGCAAATTATTTATCTTTTACAATGCCAAGTGGATATAGTGGGAAGAAAGGACAAAATTTAAATCCATACGGTCCGATTACGTTTGATACATCGGGATCAAGTTCTGGATCTGCTACAGTAGTTGCAGCAGATTTTGCACCGCTTGCGATTGGCACAGAAACGACTGGATCAATTGTAGCACCAGCATCCCAGCAATCAGTAGTTGGATTACGTCCATCTTTAGGTATGATTAGTAGAACTGGAATTATTCCGTTAGCTGAAACGCTTGATACTGCAGGGCCTATGGCAAGAACGGTAAAAGACGCGGCAACGTTATTTAATACAATGGTAAGTTATGATGAAAAAGATGCTATGACAGAAAAAATGAAAGATAGAGATAGAATAAATTATACGAATGATTTATCGATAGATGGATTAAAAGGGAAAAAGATAGGGATTCTTTTTTCTGTAGATCAACAAGATGAAAATAGAAAAGCAGTAGCAGAAAAGATTAGAAAAGACATTCAAGATGCAGGTGCGATATTGAGTGATGATATTCAGTTAAACAGCGAGGGTGTAGATAATCTGCAAACATTAGAATATGAGTTCAAGCATAATGTTAACGACTATCTTTCGAAGCAAAAAAATGTGCCTGTAAAATCGTTAGAAGAGATTATAGCGTTTAATAAAAAAGATAGTAAAAGACGAATGAAATATGGACAAACATTAATTGAGGGCTCTGAAAAATCTGCTATAACGAAAGGTGAGTTTGAAAAAGTAGTTCAAACGAGTCAAGAAAATGCAAGAAAAGAGATAGATAGGTATTTAGTAGAAAAAGGTTTGGATGCTCTTGTGATGATTAATAATGATGAAGTTCTTCTATCAGCTGTGGCTGGTTATCCAGAATTAGCAGTGCCGGCAGGGTATGATTCTGATGGTCAGCCGGTAGGCGTAGTGTTTGTTGGGAAACAGTTTGGTGAAAAAGAACTTTTTAATATTGGATATGCGTATGAACAGCAATCTAAAAATAGAAGATCTCCTAAAATATAGAGTTGATAAAGTAGTTTTTAGAAAAGTATTAGATAAAAAAATCCGACAATAAAAAAGAAAAAAAGGATTCTTTCCAATTAGTAAGAAAGATTGTCTATAGAAGTTCATAAAATGTAATATATCCGATTTCCATCCATTGAAGGGAGAGGTTAATTCTTAATGAATGAAGTGAAAAATTTCTTTCGAAGCAGAGGGTTTCAACGGTTTCTCGTTTTAATAATATTAGCGCTTGTATTGTATGGATTAAAAAGTATGATTAATTTAATATTAATTACGTTTATTCTCACGTTTTTGATGGATCGATTTCAAAAGTTTATTTCAAAAAAATTGAAAGTAAATAGGAAAGTGGTTATTGCTTGTTTATATATTGTATTAGTGACGTTTATTGTAACTACATTATATAAATATTTACCTGTGCTAACGATACAAATTTCACAATTAATTTATCAATTTAAATTGTTTTTTCAACATCCACCTGATAATGAGATGATTAGATACGTACTTTCAGCAATTAATGAAATGGAAGTATCAAAATATATTGAACAAGGTGTGGATGTCATTTATCAATCAATAGCAAACATAGGAAAGGTAAGTTTGCAAATACTATTGTCTCTTATTCTAAGCTTATTTTTCTTATTGGAAAAAGAGCGAATTATTTCATTCACGTCTAAATTTAAAGATAGTAAATTAAAGATTTTTTATGAGGAGATTGCATATTTCGGTGAAAGATTTGCAAGATCGTTCGGAAAAGTGATTGAAGCACAGTTTTTAATTGCAGTTGTAAATTGTGTGCTCACTGTAATTGCACTTGTCATTTTAGGATTTCCACAGCTTCTTGTATTGGCTGTCATGGTCTTTCTACTCGGCTTGATTCCAGTTGCTGGTGTTATTATTTCCTTGTTTCCACTTTGTATCATTGCCTATAACGTCGGCGGGGTTATGTATGTTGTATACATACTAGTGTTCATTACAGTAATCCACGCTCTTGAAAGTTATTTTTTAAATCCAAAATTTATGTCTGCAAAAACGAATTTACCAGTATTTTATACATTTATGATTCTTATCTTTTCAGAGCATTTCCTCGGAATATGGGGGCTTATTATCGGAATACCAATCTTTATCTTTTTATTAGATGTACTTGACGTAAATAACGATGAACCGATTAAAGATAATAAATGATAGAAAATGACCGATGTTTTCTCTTGATGAAAACATCGGTCATTTATTATTTTTTCTTTGGAGGAGGTAGTTTAATGAATCTATTTGCAATTAAAGCTATAATAACAGCAGCAAAAATAAAGACTGCGATTACACCAACTCCCATACCTGCCCATCCTCCTATAAGGAAGATACTTATCGGTATTGCTAACAAGCTTAAAATAATTAGAATCAATCCGAGATTCTTATCATATTTTGTAGTTGGGAATAGCGTTCTGATGATTAAGAAGAGGAAAAGTATTAAGGATGCTACAGCTAGCAAGAGGATTACAATCGTCCAAGAATCATTCATGAAATCACTCCTTTTTATAGATAATATTACAGTTTAAATTGAGGGGGAACTATAAAAATATAAAAAAGCAATCCAATATAAATCGGATTGCTTTTTTGATTGAAAATATGATTAAAGAACAGGAGCCATTGTTTCTTTCAATACTTGAACAGAGTGATCGAATTTTAATTCTTCCTCTTCACTTAGTTCAACTTCTAAAATTTCACGAACACCGCCGCGGTTTAAAACAGCAGGTACGCCAATATAAACATCTTGTTGGCCGTATTGACCTTCAAGGTATGCTGATACAGTTAATACGCTGTTTTCGTTGTTTAAGATTGCTTTCGTGACACGTAAAAGTGACATGCCGATACCGTAGTATGTAGCACCTTTTCGTTCAATAATGTGATAAGCTGCATCACGCACGTTTATGAAAATATCATCTAAATCTTTTTGGTTATATGTGTTGTCTTTTTCAAGAAGCGTTTGTAGTTTTTGAATACCAATTGATACGTGACTCCAAACAGGAAGTTCTGTATCACCGTGCTCTCCGATAATATAAGCGTGAATGTTATGAGGTCCAATATCGAAGTACTCACCTAACATATAGCGGAAACGAGCAGAATCAAGAGTTGTACCAGAACCGATTACGCGTTCTTTCGGTAATCCAGATTCTTTCCAAGTTACGTAAGTTAAAATATCTACAGGGTTTGTTGCGATTAAGAAGATACCGTCAAAGCCGCTATCCATAATGCTACGAACAATTTGCTTGAAAATTTTAGCATTTTTCTCAACTAAATCTAAACGTGTTTCACCTGGCTTTTGTGGTAATCCAGCTGTAATTACAACAAGATCTGCGTCTTTACAATCTTCATAACTACCTTTCCAAACCTTTGTTGGAGCTGGTGCGAAAGGAACGGCATGGCTTAAGTCCATTGCTTCTCCTTCAGCTTTTGCTTCATTTACATCAACTAAAACAAATTCTTCAGCTACAGCTTGGTTAATCATACAGTAAGCATAACTACATCCAACTGCTCCTGTTCCTACTAATACAACACGGTTAATACCTTTTTTCATTTCAAAATTCCTCGCTATTTCATAAATTTTATTATGTAAGATAATACGTCTTACTTCTATAGTTTCATATCTATTTTATTACATTTTATAAAAGATATTCAAGTGATTGAAAATGTATCCACTCAATTACTTGAATGAAACATAGGAATCCTGTTAAACGAATATAATTCAGTAAAATCCTTCGTAAAAGGGGAATTGGCATGGGGAATCCATTATCGATGGAACAAATGCTTCAAATTGTTCATGAAGGGCTTGCCAAAACGAATAACCCCAAACGGATTACAGTTGCCGGTGCAGGGATATCTGGATTAGTTGCAGCATCTTTATTAAAAGAGGCTGGACACGAGGTAACGATTATAGAAGCGAATAACAGAATAGGTGGCAGGGTGTATACGATTCGTGAACCATTTAGCGCAGGGTTATATTTTAACGCAGGCCCTATGCGTATTCCGGATACTCATGATTTAACTTTAGCCTACATTCGTAAATTTAAACTACCGTTAAACCTTTTTATTAATAAAACTTCTTCAGATATAATTTATACGAATAACAAAAGAACGAGATTGGATGTGTTTGAAAAGGATCCAAGTGTACTTGGATATCCAGTTTTAGATAAAGAAAGAGGGAAAACAGCAGAAGGGTTAATGTTAGGGGTATTGGAACCGATACTTAATTATATTAAGAAAGATCCGGATAAAAACTGGATTATTGTTGAAAAAAAGTATAAAACATATTCGCTCGGTTCATTTTTAACCGAGTATTATTCAGATGGGGCAATAGATATGATCGGAGTACTTCTTGATATGGAAGCATACATGGGAATGTCCTTAATTGAAGTATTACGCGAAATGATCTTTTTCACTTCAACGACGAAATATTATGAGATAACGGGCGGGATGGATGCATTACCAAATTCATTTTTACCAGAGCTAAAGGATAATATTTTTATGCCGTATAAAGTAGAAAAAATTATACAGGAAGATAATAAAGTAATGATGCAAGTAACACATGAACAAACGTTAAATTCATTTATAGTAACTGGTGACATCGCTATTGTCACAATTCCATTTTCAGCTTTGCGATTTGTAGAAGTTCAGCCATATCATTTATTCTCTTATTATAAAAGGCGGGCAATTCGTGAATTAAATTATATTGCTTCAACTAAAATTGCGATAGAGTTTAAAAGTAGATTTTGGGAAAGAGCAGGACAATATGGTGGTAAGTCAATTACAGATTTACCTATCCGCTTTACATATTATCCGAGCTACGGCATTCATACACCAGGGGCGGCTATCGTTTTAGTGAGTTATACGTGGGCAGATGAGGCGTTAACGTGGGATAGTCTCTCGAATAGAGAACGTATTCGTTATGCGTTGAAAAATTTAGCGCAAATATATGGAAATGTGGTTTATAGTGAGTATGTTGCGGGAGAATCTTTTAGCTGGAGTCAAAATCCGTATTCTTGCGGAGCATTTACAGCTTTTGAACCAGGGCAAGAGCTTGAATTGTTTCCATATATTACGCCGCCAGCGGGTAGAGTGCACTTTGCAGGAGAACATACGACATTAACACATGGATGGATGCAAGGAGCAATCGAGTCTGGAATTAGAGTTGCTCATGAAGTGAATGGAAAATGAAACGATAATCTAGTAGTTTTGTTTACAAATAGGTATTCTTTTAATAAAATGATAAATATAAATCGTAATAATTACGCTTTGAAGAAATTTGAAGTAGAGAAATGGATGGTCGGTCGAATGAGTAAAGTAGAAATTCATATATTAGGTGGTTTTTTAGGTAGCGGAAAATCAACATTGCTGCAAAATTTATTATTAGCAGAAAAGAAGAAAAATCGAAAAGTTGCAGTTTTGATGAATGAAATCGGTGAATACTCGGTAGATACAGATATTATTGGAAAAGAGAATGTGTTAAGGGAACTGCTGAAAGGATGTATTTGTTGTACGTTAAAAGAAGAGCTTGAAATTCAATTACATTCTTTATATCAACAAGAAAGACCAGATGTAATTTATATAGAAACAACAGGTGTCGCACATCCAATTGAAGTGTTAGATGCATGTGTATCACCAATTTTAGCTCCTTTCCTTGAAGTGAAATCTATAGTAGTCGTATTAGATGCAGTAAGATGGTTAAACCGAAGTATATTAAGTGCAAATGTACAACAGCTATTACATGAGCAAATGAAATATGGAAGTCATATTCTTATTAATAAATCAGATTTATTAACAGATTCGGATAAGAACAAAGTACTTGAAGACGTAAAGGCAATAAATAATCATGCGAAATTGTTTGAAACAAAGTATTGTAATATATCTTTAAAAGATATAGAAGAAGCTGAATTTGTGAGAGATGGAGAACATGAGACACTACATGTCAAACAGCATTTACATATACAAACGATGACGTATCAATTTACGAAATCGATTGATCAAGATAAATTATATGAATGGCTTTCGAATTTACCAGATAGTATTTATCGCGTAAAAGGATTTGTGAAATTCCATGGAGATAAATACCCTCACTTATTCCAATATTCATTTGGCGTACCAACCTTACTGGAACAAGACTTCGGTTTCCCGACAAATTTGGTAGTAATAGGGGAAGGATTAGATAAGAAGCAATTGGTTGAGGGGTTAGAGAAAGTAGAACTTAATTCTAATTAAGATTAAAGGACTAACTTCAAAATAAGTTAGTCCTTTTTTGTATGTAGAAAAACGCTTGCGGATTTTGTCTAATGAAAATAATTGAAAAATTCAGAAACATATTTATAATCAAATCTAAGAGGTGATTCAGGTGTCAGAAAAAATAATAATGGATGTAAAAAACCTAACAACAAAAGGGTTAGAAACGAGAGAGAAATTATTGTGTGCTGCAGAAGAGGTATTTGGTAATAAAGGATATTACGAAGCTTCTATCGTGAATATTACACAAGAAGCAACAGTAGCGCACGGAACTTTCTATAATTACTTTCCATCTAAAAAAGATATATTTGATGAATTGATTCGCAGATTGAACCGTGAGTTACGCTTAATTATTAAAGAAGAAATGAAGGGGATATCAAGTTATGAAGAGGCACAAAGAAGAGGTTTTCAGGCCTTTTTTCGATGGGTGAAAGATCGTCCTAATCTATATAACATTGTACAACAGGCGGTAGTTGTTGATGATAATTTATATAGATGGTATTATGCAAAGCTCGCAAATGGATTTTTAAAAAGTTTATCGGCTGGCATGGAAGCGGGAGAATTTAAACAACTTGATAAAGAAACAATTGCGTATTGTCTTATGTCAATTGGTCAATTTTTAGGAATGCGATGGGGCTATTGGGAAGAGAAAGATGTTCCGGAAGATGTATTTGAAGCAGCGATGTCATTAATATTTGAAGGATTGAGAAAGAGATAAGGGAGTGGGGAAAATATGCAAGGCATTGCTTATTGGATTGAAAAACGGGCCTATTTACATCCAGATCGCATTGCCATTATTACAGAAGAGGAGGAAATGACATATAAACAGTTACATGAGTATGTAAGTAAAGTAGCAGCATATTTAATTTACGACTTAAATGTGCAAAAAGGAGAGAGGATAGCTATTTTATCACAAAATTGCTTGGAATATATTGTACTTTTATTTGCTATAGCAAAGGTAGAATGTATTGCTGTTCCACTGAATATACGGTTAACAGAAAATGAACTTATATTTCAGTTAAAAGATAGTGGAGCTACAGTTTTATTTGTAGAGGAAACATTTCAAAATATGGCACTGTCAATGCAGAATGTAACATATGTACAAAGAGTTATTTCGATTAAAAGTTTAAAAGAAATAGAAGATAGAAAAATTGACAACTTTGAAGAGATAAATGAAAGCGCATCCTTTATTATATGTTATACCTCGGGGACAACAGGACAACCGAAAGGAGCTGTACTTACACAAGAGAATATGTTTTGGAATGCGCTTAATAATACATTTGCGATTGACCTAACTGTTCATGACCGCTCCATTGTGTTATTGCCTTTATTTCATATTGGTGGGATTGGTTTATTCGCATTTCCAACTTTATTTGCAGGTGGAATAATCATTGTTCCGAGAAAATTTGAGCCAACCATAGCTCTTTCTATGATAGAAAAATATAAAGTGACTGTTGTAATGGGAGTACCTACAATTCACCAAGCATTAATTAATTGCGCAAAGTTTGAAACTACAAATTTACAATCAGTTCGCTGGTTTTATAACGGTGGTGCACCATGTCCAGAAGAGTTGATGAGAGAATTTATAGATAGAGGATTTTTATTTGGTCAAGGCTTTGGTATGACTGAAACATCACCAACCGTATTTATGCTTTCAGAAGAAGATGCAAGACGTAAAGTAGGCTCAATTGGAAAACCTGTTCTGTTTTGTGATTATGTACTTATTGATGAAAACAAAAATAAAGTTGAGATTGGTGAAGTTGGAGAGTTACTAATAAGAGGACCAAATGTAATGAAAGGGTATTGGAATCGGCCAGATGCAACAGAAGAAACGATTCAAGATGGTTGGTTATATACGGGAGATTTAGCTAAAGTTGATGAAGATGGTTTTGTATACATTGTCGGTAGAAAAAAAGAAATGATAATTTCCGGTGGTGAAAATATTTATCCCCTTGAAGTAGAGCAAGTTATTAATAAACTATCAGAAGTATGTGAGGTAGCAGTAATTGGTACACAACATGTAAAGTGGGGAGAGATTCCAATCGCCTTTATTGTGAAAAAGAGTTGCAGTGTATTAACTGAAAAGGAAGTCATTGATCATTGTCGTTTATTACTAGCCAAATATAAAGTTCCAAAAGAAATTGTGTTTCTAGAGGAATTGCCTAAAAATGCAACTGGTAAAATTCAAAAAGCACAGTTAGCAAATCAACTGAAAAGTAGGTGAAGGGATGATTATGTATAGTTCCGGTCAACAGGCATCATGTAGTAAAACAATAACAGAAACGGATTTTGTATTATTTGCGGGTTTGAGCGGGGATTTTAATCCAATTCATATTGATCATGAGTATGCAAAACAAACTAGATTTAATCAAAGAATCGCACATGGTTTATTAACTTCTAGTTTATTATCACAATTGTTAGGCGTTCATTTACCAGGAAAGGGTTCCGTTTATATGGAACAAACTATTAAATTTACAGCGCCAGTTTTTATAGGAGATACGATTACAGCTACGGCAACAGTACAAGAATTTATGATAGAAAAGAGAGTTTTGAAATTGTTAACTGAGTGTCATAACCAAAAAGGAGATTTAGTGTTAACAGGTGTAGCGACTATGATGGTGCCAAAAGAAGGAGGAATTGTCTAATGAGAATTGGGATTGAAGCAACTGGTGTTTTCTTCCCAAAAGACGTAGAGACGGCCGCAGATTTATCTAAAAAAACAGGTATTCCTGAGAATATTATTATAGAAAAGTTTGGGTTATATGAAAAACATGTCGCAGACGAAACGATGCATGCATCAGATTTAGCTATTGCTGCTGCAAAGCCAATATTATTACAAGTAGATCCTCAATCTATTGATGTAGTCATTTATTTTGGCAGTCCACATAAAGATTACCACGTATGGTCTAGTGCCCCAAAAATTCAGCATGAACTTGGATTGAAAAATGCTTATGCTTTTGAAATTATGAATGTTAGTTCTTGCTTTCCAATCGCTCTCAAAGTCGCAAAGGATATGCTCTACTCTGATAAATCAATTGAAAATATATTATTAGTAGGTGGATGTAAAGAATCTCAAATTGTAGATTATGATAATCCACGCTCACGTTTTATGTTTAATTTTGCTGATGGCGGAAGTGCAGCTTTAGTAAAAAAGGGAGCTAGCAACGGTGAAATATTAGGCAGTGCGATTATAACGGATGGTTCATTTCATGACGATGTTCGTATTCCAGCTGGTGGATCGAAGCAGGTTGCGAGCTATGATACAGTTGAGAATCGACAACATTATATTGATGTAATAGATCCTATTAGTATGAAAGAACGTTTAGATCCAATTTCAACCCCTAATTTTGATAAGGTTATTCGGGAGGCGTTAAGAAAAAGTGGATTTACTCCTAAAGATATTAAAGTATTGTTACCACTGCATACAAAACGCTCTATGCTAATAGAATTGTTACAGGGGCTGGGCTTAGTAGAAGAGCAAGTTGTATATTTAGATCATTATGGGCATATGTCAGCACTTGACCCATGTATAGGTCTTCATTTTGCAAATGAGCAAGGGAAATTACAGCCTGGAGATATTGCAGTAGTGGTTAGTGCAGGTACTGGGTATACTTGGGCAGCTACTGTGATTAGATGGTAGTAAGTATGGATTTTATCAAAAAAATTATATGTTGTTTTTTCATTGTTATTGTGAGTCTAGGGATGTTTGCTTCTGTAGGAAGTGCCTCTGCTGTAAAATATGTGAAATCATGGGGGAGTGAGCTAGATACTTCTAAGTTATTAAGGACACCAGTGGCGATGGCAAGGGATGCAAAAGGATTTTTGTATGTTGTTGATATGGGGAATAATAGGATTTTGAAAATAGATAAGAATGGAGAAGTTGTTGATGCTATAGGAACTTTAGGTGAAGGTCCGGGACAGTTTAATATGCCATTTGGTATTGCTGTTGATAAAGAAGGTAATATTTTAGTTGCGGATACAGCGAATTATCGTATTCAAAAATTTAATGAGGAGTTTCAATTTATTAAAAGTTGGGGCACAAAAGGTAAAGGAAGTGAGCAGTTCTCGTTTCCTAGGGAAATTGCAGTAGATAGCGATAACAATTACTATATTACGGATGAATACAATCATCGTATTCAAAAATATAGCCCGGATGGGCAGTATATTCAAACAATAGGGAGTTATGGAAAGGCGAATGGAGAAATGGCTTTACCACAAGGAATTGCGATAAATAAACAAGACGAGGTCTATATTGCAGACACATATAACAATCGTATTCAAGTGTTTGATAAAAAAGGGGAGTTTCAGCGAGTAATCGGAACAGGAATTGCAGGTTTAGGCCCATATCAATTCTACCATCCAAGAGGAATAAATTTTGACTCAACATCTGGATCGCTATATGTAGCAGATACATATAACAATCGGATAATGAAATTTACAAATAAAGATCAATTTTTATATACAGTAGGTAACTTTTTTCAGTTTGTTTATCCTAATCAAGTTTTTCCGGATGGTAAAGGGAATATCTATATAACGGATACGGGAAATAATCGTGTACTTTTATATAATGAGGTAGGCCTAACAGCGGTAATGAAGAAAACCATAGGTAATGAAAGGAATGGAAATACACAATATGCAGGACCTTATGATGTCGAAAGAGACACGAATGGAAATGTTTTTGTATCTGATTCTTTTAATCATCGAATTTTGAAATATGATATATCTGGGAAGATTGTTGCTAAGTGGGGAAGTTTATTTGGTACTGGTGGGCCACTTGGGTTCGGAAGTCTTCCAGGACAGTTTTTTGTTCCAAGACAGATTGCAACGGATCGTTACAATAATGTGTATGTATCTGATTCTGTAAATCATCGTATCCAAAAATTCACCAATTCAGGGATAGCGCTTGCTTCATATGGTTCATTTGGAGTATTACCAGGTTTTTTTCAATTTCCATCTGGAATAGCTATTGATAGCAAAGGAAACATATTTATAGCTGATTCAGAAAATCATCGTATTCAAAAATTTAATCCATTCTTTGTATATATGAAAGAATGGGGGAGAAAAGGAAGTGGAGAGGGAGAGTTTTTTCAACCTATGCAATTAGCAATTGATTCAAAAGATAATGTTTATGTTGTGGATCGGATTAATAATAGGGTTCAAAAATTTGATAATGAGGGTAATTTTCTTACAAAATGGGGTACAAATCATGGAGCTGGAAACTTAGATCCACTAGAAAATTGGAGAGAGGGTTCAGGAGATCTTTTTTTGCCAATAGGAATTGAAATCGATATAAATAATACGGTATATGTCACAGATACTTCTAATAATCGTGTGAATATTTACAATGAAAATGGGAATTTTTTAGAGTCTTTTGGAAGTTTTAATGGTATGTCAGGGCAGTTTTTCTCACCACAAGGAATAGATGTGGATAGTCAAGGGAATATCATTATTACAGATGGTTTACTCCAAAGAATTCAATTTTTTAAGAAAGCTAATTAATATTGGAGACTCAAAATGCTTGTTAGAAAGGATAGAAGTTTAATAGTTTGGGAATGCGGTATAGGTAGGAATAAAATATTTATATGAAATTGTAAAGGTGTTTAATGGAAATCGGAGAAGATACATGTATACTAACAATCTCGTTTATATTATTCAAAGGAAAAGTCATAATTACGGATGGGTAACTTTGGCGTGTTTGACTCTATCAGAAAGTAAAGTATGGGGAGGATCACAATGTCGATGAAAAAACGTAAATGGCTAAAAATGGTGGCTGCTGGTTGTGTTTTAGGTTCGTTATTAATAACGGCAGCTTGTTCAGGAAAGAAAACAAGTACAGAGGATGAAAAGACGATTAAGGTAGGGGTTCTTGCTTCATTAACAGGTCCATTAGAATCATATGGAAAACAAACAGTGAACGGATTTGAATTAGGGTTAGACTATGCAACTGGTGGAACTGGGAAAGTGGAAGGGAAGAAGATTAAGTTTGTTGTAGAAGATACGGAAACGAAAGCTGATGTAGCGGTTAAAAAAGCTACGAAGTTATTAGAAGAAGAGAAAGTCGATTTTTTAGTCGGATCGTCTAGTTCAAGTGATACATTAGCGGTTTTACCACTTGCAGAGGAATATGAAAAAATAATGGTTGTAGAACCAGCAGTAGCTGATAGTATTACCGGGAAGAACTGGAATAAATATATTTTTAGAACAGGTAGAAATTCATCTCAAGATGCAGTCGCTGGTGCTGCGGCAATTGCTAAAAAAGATGTGAAAATAGCAACGTTAGCACAAGATAATGCTTACGGCCGTGAGGGAATTGCGGCATTTAAAGCTGGAGCGAAGAAATTAGGTGCGAATATTGTAAACGAGCAATATGCTGATACAAATTCGACTGACTTCACTGCAAATATTCAAAATATTATTAGCTCAAAACCAGATTATTTATTTATCGTTTGGGCAGGTGCGAATTCACCTTGGAAACAGTTAAAAGATATGAATGTGGAAGCGCAGGGTATTAAAATTTCTACTGGTGCACCAGATATACCGGCATTAAAAACGATGGATGCGTTAGTAGGAATGCAAGGTTTTTCTGTTTATTATCACACACTTCCGAAAAATAAGGTGAATGATTGGTTAGTTGAAGAACATAAAAAACGATTTAATGGTGCGGTGCCAGATTTATTTACAGCAGGAGGAATGTCAGCGGCAATTTCAATTGTAGAAGCTTTAAAGAAAACAAAAGGTGATACAGATGTAGATACATTGATTAAGAAAATGGAAGGAATGGAATTTGATACACCGAAAGGAAAGATGAAATTTAGAGAGAAGGATCATCAAGCGATGCAGACACTTTATTCTATCACATTGAAAAAGCAAGATGGTGTTGATTATCCGGTGCCAGTATTAGAGCGAGAATTAACGATGAAAGAGACAGAACCCCAAGTTCAAAATAAATAGACTGAATTTTCTGTTGTTTTCGTATAAAGAGGGAGTACACCCTCTTTATACGTATTTCTTTCATACTTAAAGCTTTAAAGGGAGGGATTTCGTGACACATTTGCTAGAAACGAAAAATCTTTGCGTATCTTTTGGCGAGCATCATGTTATTAAGGATGTGAATTTAACAGTACAAAAAGGAAAGCTCATTTCAATTATTGGACCAAATGGTGCAGGAAAGACAACGCTATTCAATTTACTAAGTGGACAAATTTCTCCAACAAAGGGTGAAGTATATTTTAAAGGACAAGAGATTACAAATTTATCAATTTCGGATCGTACTCGATTAGGAATTGGTCGTTCTTTTCAATTTACAAATATATTCCCAGAGTTAACGGTACTTGAAAATGTTCGTTTAAGTGTTCAATCATTTGTGCAAGATTACTATAGTTTTTTTCCGAGTTCGGCAAAATTTAAGCAACAAGTTGGAGAGGCGAGACGTTTCTTAAAAACAGTATTACTTCACGAGAAAGAACATGTATTAGCGAAAGATCTAGCGCATGGGGAAAAACGAAAGTTAGAGCTTGCGATGTTATTAGCTTTAAAAACGGATGTGTTACTACTTGATGAGCCGACGGCAGGTATATCAGTTGAGGAGGTACCGGCTATTTTACAAGTGATTGAAAATATTAAGAAACATCCAGAGAGTACAATTGTACTTATTGAACACAAAATGGATATGGTACTAGGTTTGTCAGACCATCTTATCGTTTTATTCCATGGAGAGTTATTGGCTGAAGGTTTGCCCGAAGAAATGATGAAAGATGAGCGTGTACAAAGTGCTTATTTAGGGGGATTATATAGTGGCACTATTACAAGTGAATAATATAGAGACGTATTTAGATCAGTTTCATATTTTACAAGGGGTATCTCTTACTGTTGAGAAAGGAACGATTACTGTACTGTTTGGAAGAAATGGGGCAGGGAAGACTACGACATTACGTTCGGTTATGGGATTTCACCATATCGCACATGGTGAAATTTATTATGATAGTACACAAGTAAATGGATTATCTACACATTTAATTTCAAGGAAAGGAATAGGGTATGTACCAGAAAATCAAGGTATTTTTCACGACCTGACAGTAGAAGAAACATTCGCTCTTGCTAGGGAGAAGGGAGAAGAAGCGGAAGAAAAAATAGACTGGATGCTTGAATTATTTCCAGATTTAAAGCAATTTTGGCACAAAAAAAGCGGACTCTTAAGCGGAGGGCAAAAGCAAATGCTAGCAATTTCAAGAGCATTTATTAATAGTGATGGTTTATTACTTATTGATGAGCCGAGTAAAGGCTTGTCGCCCATTATGATAGAAAAATTAATGATAGCCATTTTGAAAATGAAAGAGAAAACAACAGTTTTACTCGTTGAACAAAACTTTATGATGGCTAGTCAAATTGGTGATTACTTTTATATTATGGATAACGGAAGAATTGTTCATAACGGTTTTATGCATGAATTAAAAGAGGATAAGGAAATGTGTCACAAATATTTAGGAATCTCTTAACATGAATCCGGGGTGAGAAGGATGGATGTGTTAATCAATTTATTTGTAAATGGGATTTCAACAGGGATGCTCATTTTTTTATTAGCGTCAGGTCTTTCACTTATTTTTGGTTTAATGAGCGTTCTAAACTTCGCACATGGTGGGTTATTTGCATGGGGAGCTTTTACAGGTGTATGGATATTTAATACAACTGGAAGCTATTTACTCGCTTTAATTGGAGCAATTGCTATGGGGATGTTTCTTGGATTCATTTTAGAAAGATTCCTTATTAGACCGGTATATGGAAATCATGTTCGCCAGCTTCTTGTGACGCTTGGAGGAATGCTTGTACTTAGTGAATGTATTAAAGTATTTTGGGGGCCAAATCCAATTGGTGCTAAATTACCGTTATGGTTACAAGGTAGTTATACATTTGAAGGCGTTATATTAATTAAATATCGTCTATTCGTTATTTTAATTGGGATCATCATTTACATTGCCTTACTATTATTGCTCAAAAAAACAAAGATAGGTCTTATGATTCGCGCAGGTGTAATGGATAAAGAGATGGTTCAAGCGCTCGGTATTAATGTAAAAGCGATATTTTCTTTCGTCTTTTTATTAGGAGCAGGGATGGCGGCTTTGGGAGGCTTCTTATTAGCACCGTATTCAGGTGTTATTTTCGCCGAGATGGGTATGCAGTATGCGATTTTAGCTTTTATAGTAGTGATAATTGGAGGATTAGGAAGCGTACAAGGTTCAGCAATCGCTTCTTTAATTGTTGGATTAGCTGGTGCTTTTACAGCATATTTTATACCGGATTTATCACTTGCAATTAATATGTTAATGTTACTATTTTTCTTAATAGTGAAGCCAACGGGACTTGTTGGTGAAAAGGGGTGAAATGGTGAACAGCACATCGAATCGAATTAAAGTATACTTCGGAGTATTTATGCTCATTTGTTTAAGTGTATTTCCATTCGTAAATGATTCACGGAGCTTGTTAATTTTGTTCACTCAAATCTTCATCTTTGCTATTTTCGCTATGAGTTTTGATGTTCTCCTTGGATATACAGGTATTGTTTCATTCGGTCATTGTATGTTCTTTGGTATAGGGGCGTATGGGGTAGCACTTTTATTTGATCGACAAGGGGTGTCTATCACAAACTTTTTTATAGGAATAGCAGCCGCAATTATTGTATCAGCCATCGTTAGTTATATAATCGGTTTGCTTTCTTTACGGCTGAAAAGTCATTTTTATGCAATGTTAACGCTCGCTATTTCCCAGCTGTTTTTTGTACTTGCTGAAAAATGGCGTTCACTGACTCATGGAGGAGATGGATTTACATTTCGTGTACCAGATATATTCCGTGATCGTTTTACATTTTATTATATAACATTTATATGTCTAATCAGTATTTTCATTTTGTTACGTCTTTTCACAAAATCTTCAATTGGGAAAGTGTTAAAGGCGATTTCACAAAATGAACAACGAGTTGAAGCACTTGGCTATAAAGTTCTTCATTATAAAATTATTGCTAGTGTTGTTGCAGGAGTAGTTGCAGCGATTAGCGGTGGTTTATTTGTCATCACATTACGCTTTGTTAATACAACTGTATTTTCAATTGAAATGACGTTAAATGCATTATTGATGACAATGATTGGGGGAGTTGGAACGTTAATCGGAGCTATTGCTGGAGCGGGGATTATTGAATCACTGAAATATTATTTATCAGAACTAGCTACAGAGTATCCGATTTTTGAAAGGTGGACGATTATTCTAGGTTTATTATACATTATCGTGTTATTAGTTTTTCCAAAAGGATTAGTTGGAACGGTTAAGAAGTTGAAGAATTTTAAAAGAAGTAAGAAGGAGAAGAGTACAGGGGTGGAACAGAACGTGTAAAATAAGTCTTCAAGATGAAAAGGGATGTCCTAGTAGTTAAACATATTAACTAGGTAACATCCCTTTTTATTTTATTAAGCCGTACGATAGTATATGAAGTTATATTAGCGATTCGAAAAGGGATATTTATTTACCCGTAAAATACGACAAGTGTAGCCTTTTTATTAATTAAATAGTTCACCTGGAATCACTTTATCTAAGTCTCGAGTTGTAAAGAAGTTAATAGGTAGTTTTTCAACCGCGACATTTTCAACTGGAACTAATTTATCATTTCTAATCGGTAAAAAAGCTATCCCATTTCCCTCAACAATAAACTCTTCAATAAGCGAATAAGAATCTAACTGTTGAAGTTGATGCTGAGATAGATTGTTTTCTTTTAGAAATTGTATTGTCATATTTCTAAAAGGGCACTTTTTATCGTTACTAACAAAGAAAAGTTCTTTTGAAAAGTCAATGTTACACTGTTCTTTCGCTTTTAATAAGCCTACAGAAATTGAAGTGGTGAATACTTTTTTAAACGCTGCGTCGGGATAATCCTCATAAGTTATGACCATATCAACTTTTTGTTGCTGTAGTAGTTTTTGTAAATGGCTACTACTTTCTATATATATTTGATAATTCCTGAAATTTTCTTTAATACGCATACTTAAATAATTAGTCAAAATAGATTGTGACGTCGCTATTACATAAGAAGAAGCACTTGTTTTAATTTCATCTTTGGCTTCTTCTAAAAGAGCTAATATTTTATTCGTGTAGTCTAATAAAATGTCACCAGAAGGTAACAGGGAGACACCTTTGTTATCTCTATGTAGTAAAGGTGTTTCTAATTCTTGTTCTAATTTTTTGATTCGCTCAGTTACATTTGGTTGTACATAGCCTAGTTCTTTAGCGGCTTTACTAATAGATCCTTCGTTAGCTACAGTTTTAAATATGATAAGATCATTTATTTCCATTCATTTCAGCCCCTTATACGGTATCATTATAAATGATATCAAACATAATTTATACCTATTTTACGTCAGCCGATCATCGGTTTATCATTATATATATAAGATCGAAAGTGAGTGATAAACATGATTGGTATGCAATATAAGGTCATTTTACCAAAGGATTATGACATGGAGATTATTAAAAAAAGGGTAAAGGATAATGGGTTTAAAACTGATGGTTTTCAAGAACTAAATTTTAAGGCTTATTTAATTACTGAGACAGGTAAGGGTGGGAATTTCTATAACTGTTATGCACCTTTATATATGTGGAATGGTCATGAAGGGATGAACAAATTTATATTCGAAGGGTATTACGATAATATTTTGCAATCGTTTGGGTGGCAACAAATAAATATAGGTGTTCCATTAGTTGTTAATTTAAGTAATGATTTTAGAAAAAGTAGATATGCTGTTGAATATGCAGGGAGTATTTCTCAAAGTAAATCGCTGATTGGGACGCAATTAAATAAAGTAAATGAAAATGTGCAAAACATAGAAAAATGTTTAGGAAATGTAATAGTTTATAATCCGGATAAGTGGGGATATAGTCAATTCAGTTTTTATAAGGAAAAGCCTGAAATAGATGTAATGGGCGATGTTACTATTTATGAGATTTTACATATTTCACGAGGATATGTTGTTGAATGCTAAATTAAGAAAAAGGAATGAAAATCTATGCCTTTTGTGAACGTTTATTATCATGAAGATATATTAAATAAAGAAGAGTTGAAAAAGATAGGTGAATGTATCCATCTTGCATTAATTGAACATTTTAACATCCCTGAAAATGATTATTTTCAAATATTTTTACCTTATCAACAAAATCAATTTTTGTATAATCCATATTATTTGTTGGAAAGAGGAGAAATGAGAACTGAGAATATGATTCATGTTTCTATTACATGTGGACCTGGAAGAACAGTGCAACAGAAAAAAGGTTTGTATCAATCTATATCCTTTGAAATTTCAGCATGTTCTAATGTGAAAGTTACTGACATTTTTATTACATTACATGAGACAGCTGCTGAAAACTGGTCATTTGGTCAAGGGATGGCACAATTGGTAAAAATGAAGGGAGCAAAATGATGAATGAACCAATTGAATTTTATATTCCAAAGAAAATGAGAGAAATAGCACCTGTATTTTCTCATTATAGTGAAGAGATATTATTTGAGGAAGTGTGGCGGGATGCCACTTTAACATTAAGAGAAAGAAGCTTATGTACATTGTCGGCACTAATCAGTCTTGGTAATACAGAACAATTATCATTTCATCTGAAGCTAGCTAAACAAAATGGGATAATGGAGAATGAATTAATTGCATTAATAACACATATGGCTTTTTATGTTGGTTGGCCAAAAGCTGTGGCAGCTTTAAATATAGCAATGAATGAAATGGAAAGTTAAGAATAATGATTTTGGGAGGTATTTTTAACATATTTCTACTTGCATTACTATCACTTGAGTGGTAAAGTGATAGTAAGATCAAGGCTAGGAAGTGATGAAACATGCGTGAAAATACGATAGGATCGTTAATATGGCTACGTTTAATACGATTTACGAACCAAAGTAATCAAATGTCAAATGAGTTTTTAAAACGTTTTGATTTAACAACAGCACAATTTGATGTGCTTTTGCAAATACGGACTTATCAGCCATTAACACAAATGGAGTTAGCAGAACAGGTTACCGTTACACAAGGTGGTATTTCTCGAATGTTAACACGTCTTGAAAAAGAAGGATATATTATACGAAAACAAGATTGGAAAACGAAAACAATTAGTCTTACAGAGCAAGGGGAAGCGGCTTTAGAAAGAGCATTGCCAGAGCAACTTGCATTTCAATCATCATTTTTTGATGATGTATTAAATGAAGAAGAGCAGAAAATACTATACGAGTTGATGTCAAAAGTTCATAAGCATAGTGAAAAAAAAGAATTACCGAATGAGTAATTTTTTTTACTTAATCAATTGACTAATCAAGTGATAAAGAGGAGGAAGTTTTATGTATATAATTCCAGGACATCACCACATTTCTATGGTGACTAAAAATGCGAAAACAAATAATAATTTTTATCGAGATGTTTTAGGGTTACGCCGGGTGAAAAAGACAGTCAATCAAGATAATCCATTTATGTATCATTTGTTTTATGGTGATTTAACAGGGAGTGCCGGAACTGAATTATCATTTTTTGAAATGCCGAATGTAGGTAGAACAATCCGTGGTACAAATGCAATAACACAAATAGGCTTGCTCGTACCTTCAATAGAAAGTCTTACATTTTGGAAGAGACGTTTTGAGTCACTCCAGGTGGCGCATGGGGAAATTACAACTTACGCCGGAAGAGACGCACTGCACTTTGAAGATCCAGATGGTCTACGGTTAGTGCTGTTAAATAATAAAGATGAAGAGGTGCCTGAATATTGGACTGCATGGGATGAATCTTCTGTAGAGCAGAATCATCGTATTTTAGGCATGGGAACAGTTGAAATGACAGTGCGCAGTTTAAATAAATTATCAAAAACATTAACAGGTTTGTTTAGTTATAAAGAAGTATCTCGTTCAGACGATGAGGGGATTTATCAATCTATCGATGGTCAATCTTTTGGAGAAATTTTGGTGAAACAGCAAGATGGAGAGAGTGAAAGACCAGGAAAAGGAAGTATTCATCATTTAGCTATTCGTGTGAAAAATGATGAAGAACTGAGTTATTGGAATGAAGCGGTGAAAGATAAAGGGTTCCAATCAACAGGGATTATCGATCGCTTTTATTTTAAAAGTTTATATTTCCGTGAGTCAAATGGCATTTTATTTGAGATTGCAACGGATGGACCAGGATTTACAGTAGATTCAACAGTTGAAGAATTAGGAAAAGAGCTGGATTTACCACCATTTTTAGAAGAGAGAAGAAAAGAGATTGAAGAGAAATTAATACCGCTTTATTAAAAGGGAGAGAGCAACTATGGAAAAATACCGTATTGATACAAGTAAGGGAATTGAATTTGGATTATATTCAATTGGAGATCATATTTTAAATCCGCATAATGGTTCGAAAATAAGTGCAGAAAAAAGAATTCATGAACTAATTGAAACAGCTAAGTTAGCAGATGAAGCTGGAATTGATGTGTTTGCTGTCGGTGAAAGTCATCAAGCGCATTTTACAACGCAAGCTCATACAGTTATTTTAGGAGCTATTGCACAAGCTACGAAAAACATTAAAATCGCGAGTTCTGCAACAGTATTAAGCACGTCAGATCCGGTTCGTGTATATGAGGATTTTGCCACAATTGATTTAATTTCTAATGGTCGTGCTGAAATCGTTGCTGGTCGTGGATCTCGTATTGGGGGATATAGTTTACTTGGTTACGATGTAAATTATTATGAAGAACTATTTGAAGAGAAGATGGATCTTTTATTAAAAATAAATAAAGAAGAAAGTGTAACATGGAAAGGGCAGTTTAGAACGCCACTTGAACATGCGGCAATTATACCGAGAGCTAAAAATAACAATATGCCAATTTGGCGTGCTGTTGGAGGGCCACCTGCTAGTGCAATTAAGGCAGGACGCGCAGGTGTACCAATGATGCTTACGACACTTGGTGGCCCAGCTGTTAATTTTAAAGTTTCGGTTGATGCATATCGTGAAGCAGCTGAGCAAAGTGGTTTTGATCCAGCAACATTACCAATTGCAACAACAAGTTTATTTTATACAGCAGAAAATTCACAAGATGCACTTAGTGAATATTATCCTCATATTAATGCTGGTATGCTTGCGCTACGCGGTGGTGGGTATCCAAAACAACAATTTACTAACGCAGTAGATCACCGTGATGCGTTAATGATTGGTAGCCCGCAACAAATTATTGAAAAAATGCTTTATCAATATGAATTATTTGGACAGCAACGTTTTATGGCACAGATTGATTTTGGCGGTGTACCATTTGATAAGATTGAGAAAAACATTGAATTAATTGCTACCGAAATTATGCCGGCTGTTAGAAAATATGCAACGAAAGAATGATTAAAGTACCGGGAATATAATTTATTCTCGGTACTTTTTTATTTAGTCTGTTTGAAAAATGACAAAAAAACGAATTTTATGTCTAGAGAAAGGGGAGTTTTTTTCTATTTGTGAATAACAATATTGTTGATTTGAATTTTGGAAATACATTTTTCTCTTGACAAAAAACTAGCATATTTCTAGGTTTGATTCGAGGGCATTTTTCAAGGGGAAAGTCAAGCGTATGAAGAGAAAAACATAATAACAATTGATATAAGAGTGTGTTGTATGTTTGAAAAGTACGTTTTTAAAATGTGAGAAATCAAATTCAAAAAAATTACAAAAGACATATTTCAGACAAAATCCTGTCAATAATACGTCAAAAATCACCTGAATTTATTATGTAAGTATATTATACAATTCGATTAACGAATAAAACACTACTGAAATAGTGAAAAGGTAAATCGTATGAAGAAAGTTCTTTTGTAATTATCTAAAAAACTGACAATCTATATTTTCAGAAAGTACATAAACGAATTTATCTTTTTGTATTTCCACATGATTGAATTGTTCGTTATGAAGTGAATTCATACAATTCAATCGATATTACGATATAAAAAAATATGAAGGAAGTGACTTTAGCATGGAAACGCTCGAATTGGCACGAATACAATTTGCATCAACAACGATTTTTCATTACTTTTTCGTTCCGCTGTCTATAGGTTTAGCTTTTATCATTGCGTTAATGCAAACGTTGTATGTGGTAAAGGGACAAGAAATTTATAAGAAGATGACAAAGTTTTGGACACAAATATTCCTTGTTAACTTCGCAGTAGGTGTAGTAACAGGTATTTTACAAGAATTTCAGTTTGGTATGAACTGGTCAACGTATTCACGTTTTGTTGGTGATGTTTTCGGACCATCACTTGCAATTGAAGGTTTATTAGCATTTTTCATTGAGTCTACATTCCTAGGTTTATGGGTATTCGGTGAGGATAAACTTCCGAAGCGAGTTCACCTTTTATGTATTTGGCTCCTCTCAATAGGAACAATGTTATCAGCATTTTGGATTTTAACTGCAAGTGCATTTATGCAGTCCCCGGTAGGATATGAAATGGCTGCAGATGGACGTGCGCAGATGAATGATTTCTTGGCGATTATTCAAAATCCACAACTATGGGTGCAATTCCCGCATACAATTACAGCGGCACTTGCAACAGGCGCATTTTTTATTGCTGGTGTTAGTGCATGGAAAATCGCAAAACAACAAGAGACTGAGGTGTTTAAGAAGTCTTTCCGAGTTTCTATCGTTGTTGGAACAATTTCAACAGCATTGGTATTATTTTTCGGTCATGCACAAGCGCAAAATTTAATTAAGACACATCCGATGAAAATGGCAGCAGCTGAAGCATTATGGAATACGAGTGAGGATCCAGCTCCATTTACAGTATTTGCAAAAATTGATACAGAGAAGAAAGAAAATTCGTTTGAAATTCAAATCCCTTATATGCTAAGTCTATTGTCATACGATAAATTTAGCGGTCAAGTAGAAGGGATGAACCAAATTCAAAAACAATATGAAGAAAAATATGGACCTGGAGATTATATTCCGCCAGTACATACTATGTTCTGGAGTTTTAGAGCGATGGTAATGAGTGGAACATTCATGCTTCTTCTAGGAGTGTACGGCTGGTTCTTATCAAGAAAAGATCGTTTAGCTGAAAAAACTTGGTATTTAAAATTAATGGTATATGCAATTGCACTACCGTTTATCGGAAATACAGTAGGTTGGATTATGACTGAAATGGGACGTCAGCCTTGGGTTGTCTTCGGTGTTATGAAAACAGAAGATGCAGTATCTCCAAATGTTTCATTTGGAGAAGTATTATTCTCTCTTGTTTCATTCACATCACTATATGTAATTATTGGAGGCATTACTGTTTACTTATTCGTTCGTATCATTAAAGGACATGCGAATAAGAAAACGAAAAAGGATTATCAAAGCCATGATCCATTTGATAAGGAGGAAGAGTATGTTATCTCTTAATGAGTTGTGGTTTCTAATTATCTCAACCTTATTCGTTGGCTTCTTTGTACTTGAAGGTTTCGATTTTGGTGTAGGAATTGTTTCAAGGTTTTTAGGGAAAAACGATTTGGAAAAACGTATATATTTAAATACAATTGGGCCGTTTTGGCACGCAAATGAAGTATGGCTTGTTTGTGCTGGTGGCGCTATGTTTGCGGCATTCCCGCACTGGTATGCAACTTTATTTAGTGGGTTTTATATTCCATTTGTGTTTATGCTTCTTGCATTAATTATAAGAGGTGTTTCCTTTAAATTCCGTGCGAAAATAGAAAATCATAAATGGAAGAGTTTCTGGGATTGGGGCATGTTTATTGGAAGTTTGCTACCTCCTATACTTTGGGGAGTTGCAATCGCAAACTTTATGACAGGTGTACCAATTGATGGAAGTAAAAATATGGTAGGCGGATTTATGAAATTACTTCACCCATTTGCGTTACTTGGGGGAGTTATGTTTCTTCTTCTATGTATTGTTCATGGTTTGCAATTCCTTACTATACGTACAACAGGAAAATTACGAGAACGCGCACGTATTGCCGCGACAAAGATTGCACCTTTTGCATTAATAACACTTCTTGTTTTTGCAGCTGTAGGGTTATGGAAAACAGATATTTTCACCGCACATGGTTCAGAGTGGCTAATGGTTCCAATTGGAGCTTTTGTAGCGCTATTTGTTTCTACTTTATTAAATAAAAGAAGAAGAGATGGTTGGGCTTTCTTTATGACGAGTTTAACAATCATTTTGTTAAGTGCAAGTGTGTTCATCGGTATGTTCCCGCGTGTCATGATTAGCTCATTAGGAGCGGTAAATGATTTGACAATTTATAATGCGGCATCAGGACCTTATGCATTAAAACTGATGAGCTATTTTTCTCTTGCTATTTTACCGTTTGTTATCGGTAGTCAAATATGGAGTTTCTATGTATTTAGACAACCTGTTAAGTCAGACAAAGATTTGGAGTACTAATGAAAAGAAAAAGAGGACTTCCGTCGTATCCTGGTAGCCGAGTTTTATATGTAACTTTAAGTCTTATTAGCATTTTAGAGGCGTGTAGTATCATTGCGCAGACAGTATTTTTAGCACGAGCAATCACATTTTTATTTCATGGAGAAACAGTGCAAGCTGTGCTAAATGAAACTGTTTATTTTGGGATCACGTTTGCAGCACGCCAAATGTTAGTGCGAACATCGCAAATATTGGTTGAGCGTTTCGCTGAAAAAACAGGATTTGCATTACGTAAACAGTTAATAGAAGCATATTTTACGTTAGGGCCGAGATTTGTCCAAACGAATGGGACTGGTCATCTGGTTACTTTATCGATAGAAGGTATTGAGAAATTTAAAACATATATTGAATTAACAATTCCTAAAATGATTAGAAGTAGTATCGTACCGGGGCTAATTGTTCTATATGTTTTAACACTGGACATTAAGTCTGGAATCATTTTAGTTGTAACGATTCCAATTGTGATCATATTTATGATTCTTCTAGGATTAGCAGCGCAGAAAATGGCGGATAGCCAATATGAGACATATCGTGTACTTTCTAATCATTTTGTAGATACGTTAAAAGGATTAGAAACATTAAAGTATTTAGGGAAAAGTAAACAGCACGAAGGAAAGATTGAAAAAGTAAGTAAACGATATAGAAAAGCAACGATGCGTACTTTGCGAGTTGCTTTTCTTTCTTCTTTTGCATTAGATTTCTTTACGAGTTTATCAATTGCATTTGTAGCAGTTGGATTAGGGATACGGTTAATAGATGGGACAATTATACTGTTACCAGCTCTTACGATTTTAATTTTAGCGCCGGAATATTTTCTGCCGATTAAGCAAGTTGGAGCGAATTATCATGCTACATTAGATGGACAACTTGCAATGGAGCAAATAGAAGAAATTTTACAGAAACAAAAAGAAATAGAAAAGAAAGATTCAAATGTAGATATAGTATGGAATTCTTCTAGTAGTTTGAAATTACAAGATGTAAAAGTAAATAATGATGAATCTGAAAAGGCTATATTAGAGGGAATTGATTTTACTTGGCAAGGTAACGGTGCTATAGGCATTATTGGTGAAAGTGGGGCAGGGAAATCAACGCTAATCGATGTGTTAGCAGGATTTCTACCGCCTTCCGGTGGGAAGATGTTAGTAAATGGTGTGGAAATTGGTGAATCTACTCGAGAAGATTGGCAAAAAAATATTGCTTATATTCCGCAGCAACCTTATATTTTTCCGCTTTCATTAAAAGATAATATTTGTTTCTATGAAACGAATACAATTGATGAAGAAGTTGAGAGAGTTATTAATGAAGTTGGTCTTCGTTCGCTCGTTGCATCATTACCACATGGGATGTACGAAAGAATTGGAGAAGGTGGACGTATGCTTAGTGGCGGACAAGAACAACGTGTCGCTATGGCACGTGCACTTTTAAGTAAAAAGCCAATCATTTTATTAGATGAACCTACAGCACATCTTGATATTGAAACTGAATTTGAAATAAAGCAATCGATGTTACGTCTGTTTGAAGGTAAGTTAGTATTTCTTGCAACGCATCGTCTGCATTGGATGAAGCAAATGGATCATATTCTTATTTTAAATAAAGGGGAAATTAAAGAAAGTGGAACATATGAAGAACTTTTAAAGAATGAGACATTACATTTTCATAGGGAAGAGAGGGGAGAGCGATGAGTAATTGGATTAAACCTTATATACAGCAAAATAAAGGTAGAATGACGTTGACTATTTTCCTCGGGCTTCTTGGAGTTAGTTCAGGTGCGATGCTACTTTTCATTTCAGGTTATTTAATTTCTAAATCTGCTCTCAGACCAGAAAATGTAATGGCTGTATATGTTCCTATAGTTGCAACGCGTGCGTTTAGTATAGGGCAAGCTGTCTTTCATTATTTAGAGCGTTTAGTAGGGCATGACGTCGTTCTACGAATTTTAGAAAAAATGAGAACAAAACTATATAGAATTGTAGAACCACAGGCGTTATTTTTACGCTCTCGATTTCAAACTGGTGATGTACTAGGTGTATTGTCTGATGATATAGAACATTTACAGAATCTATATTTACGTACAATATTCCCTAGTATATTAGCGTTAGTTGTATATAGCATTTTCGTAATTGTTATCGGTGCATTTGACTTAGTATTTGCACTTATCGCAGCTTGTATGTTAGCTGTTATTGTTTTTCTTCTCCCATTCGTATCACTACTTTTGATGAAACGACATCATGTTGCTTTGAAGCGAGGAAGAAATCGTTTGTATCAACAATTGACAGATGCTGTATTTGGGTTATCTGATTGGCAGGCGAGTGGTAGAAAAGATGAATTTATTAATGCATATGTAGAGCAAAATGTCCAGCTGTTAAAGACAGAAAAGAGAGTGAAACGCTGGTACCATATTCGAGACAGTATCATTCATTTAATAGTCGGCATTGTAGTTATTTCAATGATTATGTGGACTGGAAATCAAGCAGCAAGTGAACAGATTGCACCTACAGTTATTGCAGCGTTCGTATTAATGACATTATCTGTGACAAATGCGCTTATCCCTATATCAGATGCTATTGATCGAATTCCATCTTATGTAGAATCTGCTCATAGGCTTAAAAGCGTAGAAAGTGATAGCATTTTGCAAGATGGAAATGAGTTACCTGGAGATAAAGATTACGTTGCACAAAAACATATAGATATTGAACTGAGTAATGTGTCGTATAATTATCCGGATAGTAATGAACCTGTATTAAAAGATGTATCATTGCAAATAAAGGCAGGAAAGAAAATTGCTATTTTAGGTAGAAGTGGAACAGGAAAATCTACTTTACTAAAACTGTTAACTGGGGCGCTACGTCCGGTGAGTGGGCAAGTTATATTGAATGGTGAACAAGCTCGTACGGGTTTTTTGTCAAAATATATTTCTGTATTAAACCAAAAACCACATTTATTCGATACGACAATTGGAAATAATGTGCGGATCGGTAAACCAGAGGGTAATGATGAAGAGATATGGAGAGCTTTAGAGAAAGCACAGCTAGCACCGCACATTGCTTCTCTTCCTGATGGATTACAAACAAAAATGCATGAAATGGGAAAGAGGTTTTCTGGCGGAGAAAGGCAAAGGGTAGCATTTGCAAGAACTCTTATGCAAGAAGCATCGATTATTGTGCTTGATGAACCGACTATCGGTTTAGACCCTAAAACGGAATTAGCCTTAATAGAAACAATGTTTTCTGCAACAGAAGAAAAGACTGTTATTTGGATTACACATCATCTTGTAGGAATTGAACATGTAGATGAAGTTATTTTCCTTGATAGTGGCCAAATCGCTATGCAAGGTAGTCACGAACAGCTACTGAAAGAAAATGAGAAATATCGTAGGTTATATGAGCTTGATAAAGGTATATAGGAATGAAATGCAAAAAACACAAATTCTTGGTAGTTCAAGGTTTGTGTTTTTTTGTATTTGTGGTGAAATCATATAAGCCGTATAAGCTATTTGATCATGAAATGGTTATATATTGTTAGAAAGGGTGTTTAAAACCTATCCTTTCAAGGCAATACTTGAGCCATAGTGAATGGATTGTTGGAAGGCGTGATTATATGTTTGAAGAGGATGGCATTGTTTTAATACTGGAGCCTGCTGATGAGCGGAATATGAGGAAATTTATTTTTACAGTACCGAAGTCAGTTTATGAAAAAAAAGAAATTTTATTACATTACGGAACACCTTTAGGTCAAGGATATACGGACATTATAGAAGATATTATTAGTGTACATATAGACATAGATATTATAACAGTAATAGGGCATGTGAGAGGATAAAGAGAAACTTTAATTAGTGAGAGTTATAAGTATCTGGAAAACAGACGTACTTAAAATAAGTATGTCTGTTTTTATATTTAAATGAAGATAGTTTCGAGGTACATGTTGAACAGGATAATAATGATTTTTCTAGAATGTATAAGAGGAAGATTAAAAAAATAAGATATGATGTGATAAAGTGTATAAGAAGAAAATAAAGTGTTTATAAATGAATAAAAGTATGGCAATTATTTAGGAGGTAAAAATGAAGTTTACAAAAACAATGTTACTTTCAATTGTAGTTTCAATTGGTTTGATGGGATGTTCGCTAGTAGAGGAAGGGAAGAACTCCATAGATTACGCTCAAAAAGCGACAGACTATGTAAATGAAATAAGTGCATTTGCAAATGAAGCGCCAGCATTAGCAGAAAAGGCCGTTAATGATGGGGAAGCCCGGAAAGAACTAGAAACGAAACTTACTGAAATTAAACAAGATATACCAGCTTTTAATGAATTAACACCACCAGATGTAGCGAAGGATCTTCACCAGCAAATCGTCGGGTATAATGAAAAGTTAAATACATTAATTGATACATCTATGACAAAGATAGAGGAAGGGAAAATGAATGTAGAGCAGTTTAAAAACTCTGAGCTTATGCAGACGATAGAACAAGTTCGTGATTTGAAAGATAAGGTTCAAAATTTAGGGCAATAACAAAAAGATCCGTTTATCATAAACGGATCTTTTTGTTATTGTATACAATAGATGATTACACCAATGACAATAATAATGTTACCAATGATTTTTCGTTTCGTGATTTTCTCCCCTAGGAAGTACCAACTGAAAATTAAAATGATGATATAACTTAATGATTCTAATGCAGATGCTTGCTTTAATGCCAAGCCCTTTAAGGCGATCACATTTAATCCGGCATTAATTACAAATAAAAAGTAGCCGATGATAACATAAGGATTCACATATTCTTTTATTCTAGAATCGTATTGTTGTAAAGTAGCCTTTTTTAATAATATTTGTGAGTAATTGGCTAAAATTATCCCAAAAATAAATAATAACATATAACTATTCATCTTTTGTCACCACCACAATTCCGACGATAATAATAGCTGCGCCAAGTATGTGATTCCACTGTATCGTATCTCCAAATAGGAATACTGACCAAAGCATGGACCATAGTATGATAATCCCACGGTGTGAATATGCTCTAGAAATTTCAAAATTCTTAATGACTTGTTGCCATAGAATTGCATATCCGAATAAAAGTACAACAAGTCCGAAGTAAGCAATAAAAAATGAGATTGATGCAACAGGGAATTGAGCTGCCCATTTCATGTAAACCATAATGATAGAATATATCAAGAAGGCTACATGTAGAAATACATAGTTTTTAATAGTTGGTTTCATATATTCACTCTCTTTTACATATAAATACATACATTTGAAATGAATGTATGTAATCAATAGTTTCTTATTACATAATGTACATTGAAATTGTTTTTTCAGTACATATCATAGATTGTTGCTTATCATTTCACATTCCAAAATATATAGTAACATGTCTTCTATTGTAAAACAACAGAAGACATTAGGCACTATTTGTTATGAGTGATATCCACTTCCTTCTATTAAAAATGTAATTGTATTTTTAAGCATTACAAGATAGTGGAATAAGTGTCGTTAGTCTCTCCATCGCTCTATAATTTGTATCGTTTTATTGGTTGCATCCATCTCTACTTGAATACCTATTGGCAAAGTAATCATTGGATGAGTATGACAACAATCAAAATCGGCTAGAAAAGGAAGTTTTTGATTTTGTAATACTTCTAATAATATTTCGTAAGGTTTTCTATTTGTACCACAATCATCAAATTGCTCATGTTTTCCAAGGATGATACCTGAAACTTTATCAAAAACGCCGTTAATTTTAAGTAATGAAAAACTTCTTTCGATAGTAGCTGCATCTTTTGAGCTATCTTCAATAAAGAGAATGTCACCATCTTGAATAAGTGGCATATAGGGGCTACCCCAAATACCTTGTATAGTATTTAAATTCCCACCAATAATACGTCCAGTAGCTTTCCCACCAATTACTGAAATCCAATTGTTCGGTCGAAGATCTTTTTCTTTCGTTTTTTCTTCCCAATTAATAAATTCATCTGACCAAAATAACGGCTGGTTTATGTTGTAAGGAAGGTGTTGATTAGTTAATAAAGTATCCGCAAAATATTTGTACGTGCAATCTACGAAAGGCTCAAATTCACCAAAAGAAGGAACAAGTGCTGGACCATAAAATGTAGGAATTCCTGTTTTTGCATAAATTCCTAGTAATAATGCCGTTGTGTCTGAATAGCCAATCATTATTTTAGGATTCTTTTGAAAAGTCTCATAATCAATATAAGGTAATAATGAATTTGAATTCAGTCCCCCAATTGTCGACATGATACAAGAGACGTTAGGGTTTCTAATCAAGTCATTTAATTCCTCAGCACGCTCTTTAATGCTCCCGGAACGATAATAATCATATTGAGCTGTTAGTGAACCTTCTAATATATGAAATCCTTTCTGTTCTAAGTATAATTTTGCGCGCTCAAATCTCTTTGAAGAAGTATAGGTTACTGGTGAAGAGGGAGAGTAGATGCCAATGGTATCGCCATATTTTAATGCTTTTGGAAGTATCATTTGTATAAATCCTTTCTATTATATAGTGTTTTTGTGTTTAAATGTAATTGAATATTCTTATATTTCGTTGTTTTTAGTGTAACACATATGAAAAAGAGAACGAGGTTGAAATTATAATTGTTATAGATGAATAAATATGCTTTTTACCTTGACGATATAAAGTAATTGTTGTTATGGTTAAACATGAGTATATAAAAGGTTTGTTAAAGGAGTTTTAGAATGAAGCGGTTAAAATGGGGAAGATTAACAATCCTATTAGTAGTAATTCTGGGTATATGTTGGTTCCTTTTCCAAGGAGTTCAAAAGAGTGAAACAAATGTAGATACTCAGCCTTTACAAGTGGCAGAGCTACCTAAAACAGGGCTATCTGAAAAAGTAGTGCCACCAAAATATATACCACCAGAAATTGATGCAAAAGCAGCTATTATTATCGATGCGAGTAATGGAGAAGTTATTTATCAAAATAATGAAAATGAAGCTGTTGCCCCTGCTAGTATGTCAAAAATGATGACAGCATATCTCGTTTTAGAGAGTATACATAATGGGAAAGTCCACTGGGAAGATCCAGTGAAAATAAGTGCAAAGTCGGCACAAACAGAGGGTGCAAAAATCCCGATGCAAGCAAATGATACATTAACTGTTAAGGACTTATATCATGCGTTAATGATTGAATCGGCTAATAATTCGGCTGTCGCTTTAGCGGAACATGTAGCTAAGACAGAAAAAAACTTTGTTCAACTTATGAATGAAAAAGCAAAGCAGTTAGAAATGTCAGATAAAGCTAAATTCGCGAATGCTTCCGGATTACAGGAGCCCGACGGAAGTGAAACGAAAATGACAGCAGCTGACGTAGCAAAATTAGCGTATCATCTTATAAAAGACTATCCAGAGATATTAGAAGTGACTCACTTACGTCAAAGTCAGTTAGCATTTAATAATGTTAATGTTACAAGCACAAATGAGATGTTAAACAAAAATAATAAAGCTTTATATATAGAAGGAATAGACGGATTAAAAACAGGATTTACAGATAGCGCAGGGTATTGTTTTACAGGTACTGCAAAACAAGGTGATAATCGCATTATTACAGTTGTTATGGGGACAAAAAGTAAAACAAAACGTTTTACAGAAACAAATAAATTAATGTCCTATGCATTTCAATTGCTTAATTAGGTGAAGAAAGAAGTAATTTAGATTGTTATAAAAATAAGACAGACAGTTTATTGAACCTTGATTTTGGTGACAATAAACTGTTTTTTTATTTTTTGACGTATAGGAAGTGAAAACTCAAGTGATATCATTTGAGTTTGTTTTTGTTTGTTGATATTATTAAGTTAAGAACTTATTAATAATAAGTTCGAGAGGCATTATATGCTTCGTACATATGATACTGCCTCAAATGAAAATTGGAGGGAATTGTAATGGCAAAAGATTTTTACTCAGCAATTGAAGACAGAAGATCTATTTACGCGATTAGTAAAGAGCAAGTAGTTTCTGATGAAAGAATTCAAGAAGTGATTTATCATGCTGTGAAACATACACCTTCGGCTTTTAATTCTCAAAGTGCAAGAGTTGTTGTATTACTAGGTGAACAACACGACAAATTATGGAATGTTACGAAAGAAACGTTACGAAAAATTGTACCTGAAAATAATTTTGCACCTACGGAAGAGAAAATGAATGCATTTAAAAGTGGCTATGGGACAGTTTTGTATTTTGAAGATAGTAAAGTAGTAGAAAGTTTGCAAGAGAACTTTGCACTATACAAAGATAATTTTCCTACATGGTCTCAGCAATCTTCTGGAATGTTGCAATTTTCGATTTGGACAGCATTAGAGATTGAAGGTTTTGGTGCTACATTGCAGCATTATAATCCGTTGATTGATGAAGAAGTAAGGAAAGAATGGGATGTACCTGAAAACTGGAAGTTAACTGCGCAAATGCCATTTGGTAAACCGGTAGTTTCGGCAGGAGATAAAGAATATCAGCCATTAGAAACTCGTGTGAAAATTTACAAATAAAATAAAAAATAAAAGGTGAACAGAGATATAATCTGTTCACCTTTTATAAGTAGTAAGGATTTTTTTTGTAGGGATTTTTCATCTGATTTTTTAATTTGTTTTTACGTGTTTCAATAGTTGATACTTTTTGTAATGTTATAATTGAAACGAATTGAAAAAAAGCATAGTACAGTTCTATATTTTTATTTATAGGATCATCTATTATGTTTTTCATAAATATATCTCCTTTTTTTATCTCACTATTTGCGGGCAGTAAGGCTTCCATATCAAAATTCAATGATACGTATAGAATACCGACCTGTAAAAGTTCGATTGGTTTCAGTGTGGGGTGAATAAAATTTGTATGGATTAAAATCCTACTTTATATATGATAATATAAATATCCTGAAAATTCCATGGATAGTGAAAAATAGATAGTGGAATGTGCATTTTCGTCAAATTAGAACAGAATTTTGGGAGTTAAATCTTACAAATCGTCAAACCTTTTAAAAACGATGGATAATATCAAAAATAGTTTTCTAAAAATATTATACTATTGATAAAAAAAGCATTTTTTGTCATGATAAGAGTATGCTTCATGGAAGGGACTTTACTAGAAAATACATTCTTTGCATTGTATTAGATTAATAGAGTTTTTTAAAATGGATAGCAAAAGAAAAATATATATTAAGATAATGAATGGAATGTCGAATTTTCAATGAAATACATAAGAAATTTGAAAAAAGCATTGCAAAAACACACTGTTTAATGATAAAGTTCACATGAAGTTCACACTAAATTCACTTCAATCGTTTAAAATAAACGATGTGTGAAAAATAAAACTCTTGCTAAAAAATGGAACTGGATGAATATTTTACTTTGATAATATTGTAAAGTACTAAGTTTATAGTTTTCTCAAGAGGATAGTAGGGAAAGGAAGTAAAGACAACTTATGAAAAAAGTAATCGCAGGTTTAGCAGCAGCATCTGTAGTAGGTGTAGCAGTTCCTGGAATGGATTCTGCTCATGCACAAGTTTCAAATGATGCGCTAAAAGAAATTAATGGACAAACTCAAACTCAAACTCAAACGACTGTAACTGAAACAAAAACGGTAGAAACAACTTCTGAATTAAAATACACAGTAACAGCTGATGTATTAAATGTACGTTCAGGTGCTGGTACAGGACATAACGTTATTTCTAAAGTGAAATCAGGTCAAGTACTTCAAGTAATTGGACAAGAAAACGGTTGGTTCAAAGTTAGTGTAAATGGTCAAACAGGTTATGTAAGTGGGGACTTCGTAACAACTGGTGGCAATAAAGGAACTACTACTACTGTTCAGCAAGGAACAGGTACTTACACAGTAAACGTTTCTTCATTAAACGTACGTACAGGCCCAAGTGCATCTCATACTGTTTTAGGTTCTGTAAATAAAGGAAAAACAGTTCAAGTTGTAGGTGAAGTTCAAGATTGGTTTAAAATTAACTTCAATGGTGGAACTGGATACGTAAGCAAAGACTACGTAACAAAAGGTGGTTCAGCTGTATCTAACGAAACTCAGCAACCAACTACAAACAACAACAACAATACTACTACAGTTCAAACTGGTGGATCATATGTTGTTAACACAGGTGCTTTAAAAGTACGTACAGGTCCAGCTACATATAACCCTGTAATTGGTGGGGTAACAAACGGTACAGTATTAAACGTTACTGGCGCTGAAAATGGTTGGTATAAAATTAACCATAATGGCCGCACTGGTTACGTAAGTGCAGACTTTGTTAAGTTTGTAAAAGGCGGAGTGAACAATGTAGTTACTGGTGGTAACCAAGGTACGAACCAAGGTACGAACCAAGGTACGAACCAAGTACAAAAACCAACAGCACCAACAGGTGGAGATACATCTTCAATCGCTGGATTCGCTAGATCTTTAAATGGTTCACCATACAGAACTGCTGGTACAACACCTGCTGGTTTTGACTGCAGTGGATTCATTCACTACGTATTAAATCAAACTGGTCATAAAGGCGCTCGTCAAACAGTTGCTGGATACTGGAGCTCTAAAACAAAAACTAGCAATCCACAACCAGGTGATTTAGTATACTTCCAAAATACTTATAAATCAGGTCCTTCTCACATGGGCGTTTACTTAGGTAATGGACAGTTCATCAGTGCAGAAACTGACGCAACTGGTGTACGCATTAGCTCTGTAAGCAACTCTTACTGGAGTAAGCACCTATTAGGTTACACAAAAGCATACTAAGAAAAAGTATTTTATATACTTTTCGTATAGAGAAAAGGCTTTCCAGGGAAACTTGGGAAGCCTTTTTCATAGTTGGATAAACTAACAGTATAGTAGTATTTATCCTGCTATTTGCGGGATAATAATCAGCGGGGGATGGACAAATCCCCGCTGATTAAAGTTTCACTTTATGTCAATTTTCCATGCAAAAACTTAGCATATAAATCATGAAAATAGTTTGGACGGAATAAGTTTGCTGCATGACCTGCTAATGGAATTTCTTTATATAAAACGTTCGGAAGAATGGACTTCAAATCAAAGAGACAAGATTTATAGAGATGATCATGTTCTCCCATCACCCATAATATAGGATGGGGAAGTGCTTTTAATTTAGATTTTAAGTCGAATTCTAAGCGGTGTCGTAATGACTCAGCAATAATGGACGAGTGTAATTGTAATCCGAAACGGTAATAAATATTTCGTGAAATAACAGCGAACGGATTTGCCCTTAGTATTCCACTTGGAAAAATAGTACTAGCATACTGAGAAAGCCAAGATGAATATTCATCACCACGTTTTTCCCAAAATTTCTGAAAAACATTATATAAACGGGAAGGGTTATTATAATGTCCACCAATATGACAAATACTCAATACTTTTTCTGGATGCATTTGTGCAAATGTCGTAGAGATATAACAGCCATAGCTTAGAGCACAAATATGAGCCTTTTTAATTCCCTCTTTTTCATACAAGTTCAATAATTGATCTACGAGGCGCTGTATTGAAAAGTCGATAGCTTCTCCTTTATCGTCGCCGTGACCTAATAAATCATAAGTTATAATGTTGTAGGAGGCAGAAAATCGTTTATGCTCTTTTTTGAAGGCGCGGCGATTTCCAACTAATCCATGAATAAAAATGATTGTTTCCTTTTCGGAATGTTTATTTGTTTGCAAAAAGGATACTCCTTTCAATGCTGGAGATTTATATAGTGTTTTAAATTAGCTAATTGATAAAATTAGTTATATATTTTCTATGCGTAGTCTATAATTTACATAGAATAATAATAAGTACCAGGTAATAATATCAGATATTTATACTTGTTGTAAAGATGAGTTTATATGTATATTTTGTAAAATTAGAAAAAAGTGTGTTTACATTCAGTTTACATTTATAGCGTATTCTAGTTTTAGAAAGAATAGTTTTGTTTATAACGAGGAGATGAACGACAATGGAAGTTAGGAATACAGAAAAGAAAAAAGGGAATTGGAGGCAGTTTTTACGTCTCATTCAAGATACAAATCCACCGAAAGGCATTCTTATTTTTGCATTAATAATGAGCTTACTTTCTACTGGAGCGAGTTTGTTTATTCCAATGCTGACAAAAGGTTTAGTTGATAATTTTTCACTTTCTTCAATTAGTACGGGACAAATTGTTGGATTAATTGCATTCTTTATTATTCAAACAATTGCTGCAGGATTGTCAATTTATTTACTGAATTATATTGGACAAAAAATTGTAGCTGGACTTAGAGAACGATTGTGGAAAAAGGTACTTATTTTACCAGTGTCTTATTATGATCAAAACAGAACGGGAGATACAATTAGTCGTATGACAAATGATACAGGTGTTGTTAAAACATTAATTTCTGAGCATTTGTCAAACTTATTAACAGGCGGTATCTCAATTATTGGGTCATTAATTGTATTATTTGTTTTAGACTGGAAAATGACAATTTTACTTTTAACGGTTATTCCATTATCGGTACTAATTTTAGTTCCACTTGGACGGAAAATGTATAAGATTTCAAAAGCACTTCAAGATGAAACGGCTTCTTTTACTAGTGTATTAACACAAGTACTATCAGAAATTCGTTTAGTAAAATCTTCAAATACGGAAAAAAAAGAATATGAAACAGGTAATACAGGTATCCAAAAATTATTGCAATTTGGTTTGAAAGAAGGAAAAGTGCAAGCATTAATTTCACCTGTTATGTCGTTTGTTTTAATGGCATTGCTTGTTATTATCGTAGGGTATGGTGGAATGCGAGTTTCTAGTGGTGCATTAACAACAGGTGAACTTGTAGCATTTATTTTGTATTTGGTTCAAATTATTATGCCAATGAGTCAGTTATCAATGTTCTTTACTCAGTTCCAAAAAGCAATTGGTGCAACCGAAAGAATTAATACGATTTTAGAATATGAAGTAGAAGATCATGAAACAGGTATGAATGTTACAAATGCGAAGCAGCCGATCGTTATTGAAAATGTACATTTTGAGTATAACGAAGAAGAGAAAATCTTGAAAAATATCGACTTCACGATTGAATCTGGAAAAGTAACGGCGATTGTAGGACCAAGTGGTAGCGGAAAAACAACTTTATTCTCGCTGTTAGAACGTTTTTATGAGCCAACTAGTGGTTTCATAAAATTAGGGAAAGAACCAATTACAGCATATTCATTACAATCATGGCGACGTCAAATTGGTTACGTTTCACAAGATAGTCCGTTAATTGATGGAACGATTCGCGATAATATTTGCTACGGTGTTGAGGGTGAAGTGACGGATGAAGAAATTGAAAAAGTAGCAGCGATGGCGTATGTTGATGCGTTTATTCATGATTTGCCAAGTGGATACGCAACAGAAGTTGGAGAGCGTGGTGTGAAGCTTTCTGGAGGGCAAAGACAACGAATTGCGATTGCTCGAGCGTTACTACGAAACCCGCAAATCCTTATGTTAGATGAAGCGACGTCAAGTCTTGATAGTAAATCGGAATCGGTTGTTCAGAAGGCGTTAAATAACTTAATGAAAGGTAGAACAACTTTAGTTATTGCGCATAGACTTTCTACTGTTGTAGATGCAGATAAAATTATCTTTATTGAAAAAGGGAATCTTACAGGAAGTGGCTCACATGATGAGTTATTACGGACACATGACATGTACCGTGAATTTGCAATGCAACAATTGAAAATTAAAGAAGGAGCATTATAGAATGAAAACAATCAGTGAAGGGGCACTTCACTGATTGTTGATTTTAGAGTGCTAAAAAGTATGTTAAGCAGAAAGGATATGATTCCTTGATACCCAAAATTTTAATTGTAGATGATGATCCGCACATTAGAGAACTTGTTTCTGTATTTTTGGAACGAGAAGGTTTTCAAACATATGAGGCCGTTGATGGATTAGATGCTCTTCGAAAAATAGAAGAAGTGAGAGTCGAAATGGCGATTATTGATATTATGATGCCAAATATGGATGGGTTTGATTTATGTTATGAATTAAGAAAATACTACGATATCCCAATTCTTATGCTGACTGCTAAAGGTGAAACATCTCAAAAAGTAAAAGGATTTCACCTCGGAACAGATGATTATCTTGTAAAACCATTTGATCCTTTAGAATTAGTTGTGAGAGTGAAGGCATTATTGAAACGTTACCAAATTACAGTATCGCAATCTATTCAAGTTGGGAATGTACTGTTAAATCGTAAAACATTTGAAGTTAACGTTGGAGAACAAACGGTGACGCTGCCGCTAAAAGAATTTGAGTTGCTCTTTACATTAGGATCTAAAGCGGGGAGAACTTGTTCAAGAGAGCAATTAATAGAAGACGTATGGGGATATGATTTTGAAGGGAATGAACGCACGCTAGACGTTCATATTAATCGGTTGCGTGAAAAGTTTCAAGAAGAGTTATCGAAGTTTAGTATAAGGACGATAAGGGGCTTAGGGTATCGCTTAGAGGTAAGTAAATGAGAAAAAGAGAAAGAATGAGTAAGATGAAGATGTTAAAAGTAATGGGGGCGATAGTAGCGCTCTTTACTTTTCTTACTATAATTTGGTCAATAGCCTTTTTTGTATCGTCTAGTGTAATGAAAGCTTTTGAAATAAACGTATCGCCTTTTATTACTTTTCTAATTAGTGATATGGTCGGCTTTGTTTTTATCGTTCTTATTTGGACATTAATCGGAATTTTAATGAGACCGAAGCGAGAGGCGATGATTTGGACGATCATTGAACCGATACAAAAAATTGCAAAAGGGGACTTCTCTGTAAAAATACGGAATGAAGAAAAGTATGATGGCGAAATTGGTGTGCTTGTAAAAAGTATTAACGATATGACGGATGAACTTAATGCAATGGAGAAAATGAGACAAGAATTTGTATCGAATGTTTCTCATGAAATACAGTCGCCATTAACATCTATTAAGGGATTTGCTCGAGCGCTACAAGATGATAATCTACCAGTTGAAAAAAGAAAACATTATCTTACTATTATTGAAACTGAAACAACGCGATTATCTAAATTGAGTCAAAATTTATTGAAGCTAACAATTTTAGAGTCAGAGGAGTATTCACCAGAAAGAGCTACTTATCGATTAGATCAACAGTTGAAACAAATTGTGTTAAATAGTGAGCCTCTTTGGGATGAAAAAGGACTTGAGCTAGATCTTGATATGGATAAAGTGTGTGTTACTGCAGACAAAGAAAGTATGAGCCAAGTATGGATTAATTTAATTCATAACAGTATTAAATTCACACCAAATGGTGGCACGATTACAATTCATTTAAAAGAACATAAGGAATTCCTGGAAGTAAGTATTCATGATACGGGAATTGGTATATCCGAAGAACAGAAACAACATATTTTTGAACGTTTTTATAAAGCGGATTCTTCACGAAACCGTGCTTATGGAGGAAGTGGATTAGGTCTAGCAATTGTAAAAAAAGTACTCGACCTTCATCAAGGAAAAATAAAAGTTGAGAGTGTAGAAGGAAATGGTACAGAATTTATTGTGCGTATTCCAAATCATGAAGAAAAATAGTGTTAGAAGGAGGCCTTCTAACACTATTTTTCTTTAAAAATGCATTTACCATTACTATAGTTACCTATAAGTAACCTACGCACATAAAAGTGCATCATTGCCTTTTTGCATAAACATAGATACACTTTTAATATAATAAACAACTGAGATGATTAAGGAGTGTTATACTTGGCAGAATTATTACAAGGAAAAAATGCTTTAATTACAGGAGCAGGTAGAGGGATTGGTCGTGCTGTAGCGATTGCGTTAGCGAAAGAAGGCGTAAATGTAGGTCTTTTAGCTCGTTCAGAAGAAAACTTAAAAGCTGTAGCGAAAGAAGTGGAAGCAGAAGGTGTAAAAGCTGTTATTGCGACTGCTGACGTATCTTCATATGAAGAAGTAACGACTGCAATTGAAACATTAAAAAATGGTTTAGGATCTATCGATATTTTAATTAATAACGCTGGTATTTCTAAATTCGGTAAGTTTTTAGAATTAGACGTTGCTGATTGGGAAAAAATCATTCAAGTAAACTTAATGGGTGTATACTATGCAACTCGTGCAGCTTTACCAAGTATGATTGAACAACAATCTGGTGATATTATTAATATTTCATCTACAGCAGGACAAAAAGGTGCACCTGTAACAAGTGCATATAGTGCTTCTAAATTTGGTGTTCTTGGTTTAACAGAATCGTTAGCGATGGAAGTTCGTAAACATAATATCCGTGTAACAGCTTTAACACCAAGTACAGTAGCAACTGACATGGCTGTAGACTTAGGATTAACTGATGGAAATCCTGATAAAGTAATGCAAGCGGAAGATATTGCAGAGTTTATCGTAGCGCAGCTGAAATTAAATAAACGTACATTTATTAAATCAGCAGGACTTTGGTCTACTAATCCGTAAGGGATAAATATAAAATACAAAGAAGGGACATCTATTCTGTAATAGAGTGGGTGTCCCTTCTTTATTTTTTGTGTATGAAACGGAATTTTCGGTATAATTAAATTTGAATGGTAGATAAGTATTAAAAACTTGAAGGGGATGGTATTTCCATGAGTACGATTGAGAAATGGACGGCTGTTGATCAATATATGAGTGATGTATTAATACCGAAAGACTCTACATTAGAAGAAGTTCTTCAAGCAAACGCTGCAGCTAATTTACCGGCACATGATGTATCGCCAACTCAAGGGAAGTTTTTACAACTATTAGTACAAATTCAAGGAGCGCGTAAAATTTTAGAGATTGGCACTCTAGGCGGATATAGTACAATATGGCTTGCAAGAGCATTGCCCTCTGGAGGGCGAATTGTTACATTAGAAGCAAGTGAAAAGCATGCTGAAATTGCACGGAGCAATATTGAGCGTGCCAATTTGAATGATAAAATTGAAATACGATTAGGATTAGCGTTAGATTCTTTAAAACAAATAGAAAATGAGAAGTATGAACCATTTGATTTTATTTTCATAGATGCGGATAAACAAAATAACCCTGCTTATTTTGAATGGGCACTGAAACTATCACGCCCTGGTACTGTAATTATTGGGGATAACGTAGTACGTGAAGGTGAAGTTATTGATAATACTAGTAGCGATCCTCGTGTACAAGGGATACGCCATTTCTATGAGCTAATAGCTGCTGAGCCGCGTGTAAGTGCTACTGCGCTTCAAACTGTAGGAAGTAAAGGGTACGATGGGTTTGTAATGGCAGTCGTAACAGAGTAATCTAAGGAGGAAAAAGGGATGAAAAAGAAGTTTCAAAAATTATAACGTGTATCTTGTACAACGAATTTAGCTCGTGGACCTCCAATTTACATAGCTTTATATTATATATTAAAAACTTGGAGGCTATAAGAAGATGAGAACTGAAAAAGAAATGTTAGACTTAATTATAAATACAGCAAAAGAGGATGAAAGAATTCGAGCTGTCATCATGAATGGGTCACGTGTGAATCCAAATGTGAAAAAAGATTGTTTTCAAGACTATGATATTATTTATGTTGTAAAAGATATACAATCTTTTACGTGTAATCATAGTTGGATTAATAGATTTGGAGAAATAATGATTGTGCAAATGCCGGAAGAAATGTCTTTACTTCCAGCTGATAAAGACGGGAAATTTCCGTATTTAATGCAGTTCATGGATGGGAATCGAATTGATTTAATGCTAGTTCCAGTTGATTTAATAAATAAATTTATTGGACAGGATAGTTTAAGTAAATTACTACTGGATAAAGACAAATGTATTGGAGAATTTCCGCCAGCAAGTGATAAAGATTACGTTATAAAAAATCCTACAGAAAAAGAGTTTTTGGATTGCTGTAATGAATTTTGGTGGTGCAGTACAAATGTAGGAAAAGGATTGTGGCGCGAGGAACTTTCTTATGCGAAAGGAATGCTTGAAGGCCCAATGCGTGATATGTTAATCGTAATGCTAGAATGGCATATTGGTATGAAAACAAATTTTACAGTGAATACCGGAAAGTTTGGTAAGCATTTCGAGCAATATGTTGAAAAAGATACGTGGGAGCAATTTAGAAAGACATTTTCAAATGCAGAATATGAAAATATATGGGAGTCATTCTTTGTAATGGGTGATTTATTTAGGGAAGTTGCGAACGAAATTGCTAACACATATGGATATCAATACCCGCAAGATGATGATGACAAAGTGACAAGCTATTTAAAACATGTGAAAGTTTTGCCGAAAGATAGTACATCGATTTATCCCGCATAAACGGGCAGTAAAACCCCCACTGATTAAAGTTTCACTTTATTAATTGTATAAAGCAGTAAGACTGTCCTAATTACGGACAGTCTTATTTTTGTTCATGAATAAGAATTTCTCTAACAAAGTACAGATGAATCACATATGAAATTTTAGGGAGGTTTTTATCATGTATTATTTTTACGCACCAGAAATGTTCGTTCCATTTCATTGGGGACTAGAACGAAATGTTTCGTATGCTTATATGCCATATCATTCATTTTATTATGGAAACTATATAGACGCAGTGCCGTATGTATTAAATGTTCCGCAAAATGATCAAGTCAAAGTGAAGGAAGAGAATCGGGGGTCATGGACACCTTTTTCATGGGTTGAAAAATATGCGTATGCATTTTCAGGACCATACAATAAAGCGGAAGTAGCTCTTACATTTGATGATGGACCAGATTTAGTATTTACGCCAAAAATTTTAGATAAGTTAAAACAATATAATGTAAAAGCTACTTTTTTCTTACTTGGTGAAAATGCAGAAAAGTTTCCGAATGTAGTAAAGCGTATCGCGAATGAAGGGCATGTAATTGGTAACCATACGTATAATCATCCGAATTTAGCGAAAGTAAATGAGGCTGAATACCGTAATCAAATTATAAAAACGGAAGAAATATTAAATCATTTAGCTGGTTATGCACCGAAGTTTATACGTCCACCATACGGTGAAATACTTGAAAATCAATTGAAGTGGGCGACAGAGCAAAATTTTATGATTGTACAGTGGAGTGTTGATACAGTTGATTGGAAAGGGGTAAGTGCTGATACAATTACAAATAATGTGTTAGGGAATTCATTTCCAGGAAGTGTCATACTTCAACATTCGACTCCAGGTGGACATTTGCAAGGATCTGTCGATGCACTAGACAAAATCATTCCGCAGTTAAAAACGAAAGGGGCACGTTTTGTAACACTTCCAAGTATGTTCCAGACATCTAAAGAGAGAAAATAAAAATGTTAATAATTGGGATTTTAAGAGTTGTATAGTATAATGAAGGTGTAAGTTAGGGGGGATATAATTGATGGATGCACTAGTAAACATAGGAATGAGCATATTGATTGGTATTATATTTATACTTGCGGCACTTATTCTTCAAAAAAATCCACCGACGGATATTAACGCAGCATATGGTTACCGTACGAAACGGTCTATGAAAAATAAGGAATTATGGGATGCAGGTAACAAGTATAGTGCAGAAGTGATGAAACAAAATGGATTCATTATGATGTTAATTGGAAGTGTTATTAGTATACTGTTTAGATATCCACATACAATGATAGCGATTATGATTGTTATGCTGTTGTTAATTATACGATTATTTATACGAGTAGAGAAAAAATTAAAGATACTTGAGCAATAAAAAAATAAGACTCCCGAATAAAGTAAGCTGGGAGTCCTATTTTTTTATAAACTATTTTTGTTTAGCAATTCTTGTCCTTGCACTATAACAAATTCATAGTATTCAAGAGCATAAGGATAAATATCTTCAAATGTTATCGTTATCGGATTACTGTTTAAAACAGAATTAGTCGTTAAAGATGAAATCTCTCTTCTTAATAGTTGTAGAAAAGAAGTTGCATGTACTTTCATCACATCGTCTACTTCTTCACCTGGTGCAAATGGAAGTGGTTTTATTACATTGTGGAAATACATATGACAAAACTCACGATCAGTAAGGCTTGAAATTTCATAATCTATTTTATAGATTCCTTTGTATGTTAAATCATTCGTTTGGAAGGAAAGACCCAGTTCTTCCTCAATTTCACGTAGACCGCCAATTAGTACATCTTCATCATGCATAATATGTCCGGCGGATGTAATATCCCATATACCCGGAGCTTCTTTTTTATTATTAGAGCGTAATTGGAAATATAAGAACATATCCTCAGCATCTTTTTCTACAAACCAGCAATGAAATGTTTCGTGCCAATCACCGTCACGATGCACGTCATCACGTAATTTCTTTCCAAGTGTATTTCTTTCAGGATCAAATATTGTTAACCACTCTGTCATTTTAATTCCCCTTTCTGCAAATTTTATTATACAATATTTGTATTGAATTTTGGGAAAATAAAGAAAAAGGAGTGATTATTAGTGAAGATAGAGAATAAGGAAATAAAATCAATAATTTCAACTGAGGAAGAATTACGACAAATATTGGGGCAACCAAGTGAACGGGCTTTGAAAAAAGTTATTTCATCACTTGATCACCATTGTGTAGATTTCCTGTCTAAATCGCCTTTTCTAGTATTATCTACTGCAAATAAATTCGGAGAGTGTGATGCTTCGCCGAGGGGAGACGCACCTGGATTTGTATATGTATTAAATGAAAATAAAATTATCATCCCAGAAAGACCGGGTAATCGTCGTATAGACTCTATTTTAAATATAATTTCAAATTCGCACGTAGGGTTAATCTTTTTTATTCCGGGTCTTGGGGAAACACTCCGAATAAACGGTAAAGCATATATTACGAACGATGAAGAAATTTTGAAAGAAATGCAGGCGAATGGACACAATCCATTACTTGGAATTGTTGTTGAAATAGAAGAATGCTATATTCATTGTGCAAAAGCTTTTATTCGTTCAAAAATGTGGGATCCAGAGTCATGGTTAAATAAAACAGAGCTACCTTCAGCACCGAAAATGTTAATGGAGCATGCGAAAGTGAATGCTTCAGAAGAGGAAGTTGCACGTTCTTTAGAAGAAAGTTATAGGGAAAGATTGTATTAAAAATTATTTTTTAAATATAGTGTTGAAGTATGAAACTCTAAACGTTTTAGAGTGAGACTTTAACTATGAATATTGCTAATTTGTATGTGATGAATATATGTGCAAGAGAATAAATCTGTATTAGATGATTTGTTATTTTAAAATATAATTATTCATATTCTTAAAAATTGTGAAGAAAAATAGGCTTGCTTTTTGAAAAGTTGATAACTATAATAAGTTAACAAATAGACATGAACGAAAAAGTAACGATAAGGACATGAGATGATTTTTACGGTTTACAGAGAGGGAAGACAAGGCTGTGAGCTTCCTAACACGAAAAATGATCTTACCACCTTTGAACTTCAATAGTGAACGAGTAATCTAGTAATTATTGACGGTATCAGCCGTTATCTGAACTTGAGCAATCTAGAAGAAAGTAAGTCTAGGTTGGAACAAGGGTGGAACCACGAAAACACATTCGTCCCTTTCCTAGGGATGAGTGTGTTTTTTTTATAGTTTTTAAGATTGAAAATTTAAAATAATTAAAAAATAGTATTGATTTTGTTTTTTATGCGAGTATAATGAGTTAACAAATAAACATGAGCGAAAAAGTAACGATAAGGACATGAGAACATTTTTACGGTTTACAGAGGGGGAGGCCAAGGCTGTGAGCTTCCTAACACGAGAAATGATCTTACCACCTTTGAACTTCAATAGTGAACGAGCAATCTAGTAATTATTGACGGTATCAGCCGTTATCTGAACTTGAGCAATCTAGAAGAAAGTAAGTCTAGGTTGGAACAAGGGTGGAACCACGAAAACACATTCGTCCCTTTCCTAGGGATGAGTGTGTTTTTTTATTACTTTGAAAGGAGGTGCGGTAACATGAAACGATTAGTACGTACGGAAATAACCACCACCTGCATGATTAAAAAGCAGAGTAAGGTGATTCACAGGTGTAACAATTAAACTATTTAGGAGGAGATTAGAAGATGAATAACGTTATTAATGTTGGGGTATTAGGATTAGGTACTGTCGGAAGTGGTGTTGTCCATATTTTGAAAGAACATTATAAAAAAATCACTCTTGATACAGGATATGAAGTAAAGGTAAAGACAGTCGTTGTACGTGATTTGGAAAAGGAACGTGATGTTTGCATTGATGGAATCGTAGTAACAAGTAATGTCGATGAAGTTCTAAATGATTCAAATATTGATATTGTAGTAGAGGTAATGGGCGGAATTGAAGAAGCGAAAGAGCATATTGTGAAGGCTTTGCAAAGTAAGAAACATGTCGTAACAGCAAATAAAGATTTAATGGCTGTATATGGTGCGGAGCTTCTGCAACTGGCAAATAAAAATGAATGTGACCTATGTTACGAAGCGAGTGTAGCCGGTGGGATTCCAATATTAAGAGGATTATCAGACGGGCTAGCTTCAGATCAAATTGAAAAAATAATGGGAATCGTAAATGGAACAACAAATTATATGTTAACAAAGATGAGTCAAAATGGATGGTCGTATGAAGAGGCTTTACAAGAAGCGCAAAAATTAGGGTTTGCAGAATCAGATCCGACAGCGGATGTAGATGGACTAGACGCTGCGAGAAAGGTAGCAATTCTTGCAAACTTAGGTTTTTCGATGAATGTTTCTTTAGATGATGTTCAAGTTAGAGGTATTCGAAAGGTTGAAAAAGAAGATTTAGAGATGGCCGAAAAATTAGGATTTACAATGAAATTAATTGGTAAAGCTGAAAAACAAGGATCATCCATTCACTTAAGTGTAGAACCGACTTTATTACCACGTCATCATCCGCTATCGAATGTGAATAATGAATTTAATGCGGTGTATGTTCACGGTCAAGCAGTAGGAGAAGTGATGTTTTACGGACCTGGAGCTGGGAAGTTACCAACTGGTTCTGCTGTAGTAAGTGACATTATTTCAATCGTTAAAAATATGAATCAAGTTCCGAAAAATAAAAGTGTATTAAAAGAACCGGAGCCGTATGAATTACAAGGAGATGAAGAAGTAGTTTCAAAATACTTTTTGCGCATTTCATTACGAGATGAGCCTGGAATGTTTAAAAAAATAACAGAATGTTTCGTCGATTATTCTGTGAGTTTAAAAGAGGTAATTCAATTACCTTTGAATCGTGAGCTTGCAGAAGTCGTTGTTGTGACGCATCAAACTTCAAAATATCAATTCGAGCAAGTTTTAGGAGCGATAGAAGATGTCGCAAGTGAAATAAACAGTTACTACATTATTGAGGAGGAAAAACAATATGTATAAAGGACTATTAAAACAGTACGCTTCTTATTTACCGGTGAATGAAAACACACCTGATGTCAGCTTAATGGAAGGGAATACACCCCTGATTCCATTATTAAATATATCAAAACAATTAGGGATTCAGTTATACGGAAAATATGAAGGAGCGAATCCAACGGGTTCTTTTAAAGACCGTGGTATGGTAATGGCAGTTGCAAAGGCGAAAGAAGAAGGTTCAGAGGCTATCATTTGTGCATCTACAGGTAATACATCAGCATCAGCTGCCGCATACGCGGCACGCCTCGGAATGAAATGTATTATCGTAATACCAGAAGGAAAGATTGCGCATGGGAAATTAGCGCAAGCAGTTGCTTATGGAGCGGAGATCATTTCAATAGAAGGGAATTTCGATGATGCACTTAAGGCTGTAAGAAATATTGCTGCAGAAGAGCCGATTACATTAGTAAACTCAGTAAATCCTTACCGAATTGAAGGACAAAAAACAGCAGCATTTGAAATTTGCGACCAGTTGGAAAATGCACCAGATGTTCTAGCTATTCCGGTTGGGAACGCAGGGAACATAACAGCATACTGGAAAGGATTCTGTGAATATGAAAAAGAAAAGGGTTATAAAAAACCAAGAATTCACGGCTTTGAAGCCGAAGGAGCAGCTGCAATTGTAAAAGGGCATGTAATTGAAGAACCTGAAACGATTGCAACAGCGATTCGTATTGGTAACCCAGCGAGTTGGTCGTATGCAGTAGAGGCTGCCGAGCAGTCTCATGGTGAAATAGATATGGTGTCAGATGAAGAAATATTACATGCGTATAGATTGTTAGCAAAAACTGAAGGAGTTTTTGCAGAGCCAGGATCAAATGCTTCATTAGCGGGCGTCATTAAACATGTGCAATCTGGAAAAATCAAAAAGGGAGAAACGGTTGTTGCAGTTTTAACTGGAAACGGTTTGAAAGATCCTGATATCGCAATTTCTTCTAATAAATTTGATATTGCAAGTGTGTCAAATGATATAGATCAAATTAAAGATCATATTAAAGGGGTGATTATGTCGTGATACCATTGAGAGTACGTGTCCCTGCTAGTACAGCGAATGTCGGACCTGGATTTGATTCAGTAGGAATAGCATTGTCATTATATTTAGATGTGGTGGTAAAGGCGGAAGCAGATAAATGGCAAGTAATCCATTCCTTTGAAGATTCAATTCCAACAGACGATAAAAATTTAATTGTTAGCACGGCATGTAAAGTGTTTCCTTCTTTATCACCCTATATAATAGAAGTTACTAGTAATATTCCGCTGACAAGAGGTCTAGGAAGTAGTGCATCAGCAATTGTAGCAGGAATAGAGCTTGCGAATCAGCTTGGAAACTTGAACTTAACAATTGATCAGAAAGTTCAAATTGCTACAAATTTTGAAGGACATCCAGATAATGTTGCTGCTTCTATTTTAGGTGGAACTGTAATCGGAGCGCTGGATGGAAAGAATGTTTCGGTTGTAAGGATTGAAAGTAAGGAATTAGGCGTAATTTCTCTTATTCCAAATGAAGAGCTAAATACGGAGGAAAGTCGATCTGTATTACCAGAGATGTTTCCGTTTCATGAAGCGGTTAAGGCTAGTGCGATAAGTAACGTATTAGTAGCTGCATTATGTCAAAAGAAGTGGGAAGTTGTAGGTGAAATGATGGAACGAGATCATTTCCACGAGCCATATCGTTTAGAACTTGTACCGTTATTACCATCAATTCGTAAATGTGCAAAAGAATTCGGAGCATATGGCACAGCGCTTAGTGGTGCGGGACCATCCATTTTTATTTTAACTCCGTACGAGAAGCGTAAAGAAATAGCTGACCAATTAGCGAGAGTATTTGCAGCTATGAAAGTATGTGAGCTTGAAATTGATCATAAAGGGATTACTGTAAATAAGGAAGAACATATTGGATTATAAAGAAAGCTAGCATAGCTAGCTTTCTTTACGTTATGGAGAATCTATTTTAAAGGGGATTTTTCGGAATGAACATTAAATTTAGAGGTGATTATATGAGTTCAAAAGAGTCACCAGAAGAAAAAAGAGAACGCATGAGACAAAGTGAATTGAAAAATAATCCTACCGGTTCTTTGAATGATGGACTCAACAGGGTGGAATCAGGTAGCCCTGTTGATATGACAGGTGGTATGAATTGGAAAGGTACAGGGATATTAATTTTAGTGCTAGTTTTAGGATATATTATATATAGTTACTTTTTCAGTTAAGGGAAGCTTGATGGAATTTAGATTTGCTTGATCTAATTATTAGTGAGAATAAAAAAACAAGGATTAAAGTTCCACTGTATTACATATTTTCTTTAAACAGATTATAGTAATACGTAAATTTTTTTTGCTCATAATAGAGCTAGCATAATGCTAGCTCTATTATTTTTTTGCCATATTCCTGTAACAAACCACCTGTATATTCATTGGTGGAGGTGCAGAAGATGAAAAAAATGATAGCGATATGTCTTCTTACAACATTGTCACTTTCGACTTTAGTCGGGTGTGATGTAAAAGGTAATGATGCTTTACAAGAGTCTAAAATAAAGAAAGCGACGTATAAAGATTTTACTTACGATGTAAATCCTGAGACTTTTACGTTAACTGTAGAACATGATGGTGTAAAAGAACAGGCATCACAACCGTTACCAAAAATGAAGGTATCGAATTTGAAAAAAAACAAGGATCATACATCATGGGAATATCCGGATCAAAAAGTAAAAGTAAATTTAGAAAAGAAAAAAGACCACTTAAATATTGAAGTGGAATCGACTGGTGCAGAAAGTTTTACATGGCCAAAAGTGCAAGCTGAAAATTATACACTTCCGTTATGGGAAGGTAAGCAAATTCCGAGTAATGATGAGAATTGGAAGAAGTTTTTAAAGGATGATGCATATTCATTTGCTGAATCATTTTCTATGAAGTTTTTTGCATTAAATGGTTCTAAATATTCGATCGTATATATTGCGAACAATATGTTTAATAATGAATTGAAATTTCATTCAGATCCGAAAATAGGGTTTGATTTTACACATGAATTCCCGAGTATAAATAAAAATAAAACATATGGATTTCAATTATATGTGACAAATAATGATGCAGTAAGTATCGCTAAACTGTATAAGGATAATATTGCTCGAAAAGGTGAATTTAAAACATTACAAGAAAAGGCAAGAAAAAATAAAGAAATCGAAAAACTTTACGGGGCAGCTCATTTTTACTTTTGGAATCAAAATGGTTTATCAGAAAGTAACGTGAATTGGCCGAAGCTAAGAGAGCAAATAAATAGCCCGGTGTTTAGTCATATAAAAGGGCTTATTCAAAAGAATAGTTCGGAGCCTGGAGAACTGAGTGTGTTTGAGCAAGTAAGTAAACAAGATTTCATTGATAAGTACCAAAAAAATGTTATTTTACGCTATACAAACGAAGTATTATCTATGAAGGAATTGTATAAAGAGGATATTTTCCCGAAAGTTAATCAGGAAGCTAGTGTGTTATTAAAGAAAGGTGTAGATCACTTATCGAAGACAGAGCTGTATAGCTTAAATAAACATTTATTAAAGTCAGTACTCGGTGATGCAGTTGAAGAAGTAAGTAAATGGGGTAAGGCAGATGGAACGGATATAATAAAGGAAATGAAAAAAGTAGGGATAGACAAAGCGTGGATTGGTCTACCGAACTGGGAACAAGGATTTATGCAGCCTAATTTCGTTACAGAAGCTAAGGAAATGGGATATTTAGTTGGTCCGTATGATTCTTACCATTCCATTCACGAAAAAGGTGATAAAAATTGGAACACAGCTTCCTTTAATGACCCATCGTTATATGAAGAAGCCACTGTAACGAAGAAAAATGGTGAGAAAGTGCAAGGGTTTTTAGGGAGAGGCCGAAAATTAAATCCGACATTATCACTTCCTAGTGTAAAAGAACGAATGAACGATATATTACAAAATGGCCCTAAATATAATTCATGGTTTATTGATTGTGACGCGACGGGCGAAATTTATGATGATTATTCAACAAAACATTTAACGACACAAGAACAAGATTTACAAGCAAGGTTGCAACGAATGGATTATATTGCGCAAGAAAAGGGTATGGTAGTTGGCTCAGAAGGCGGAAATGACTTTGCAAGTAGCACGATTGCATTTGCTCACGGCATTGAAACGCCTGTTATTAAATGGGACGATGAAGATATGAGGAAAAATAAAACAAGTCCGTATTATGTGGGCGGATATTGGTCACCGAATCAAAATGTTCCAGAAAAATATGCAAAACAAGTACCGTTAAAAGAAGAATATAAACAAGTATATTTAAATCCAGTATATTCGGTACCGTTATATAAATTAGTATACAATGATTCTGTAATTACAACGCACCACTGGGAATGGGGAAGTTTGAAAGTAAAAGATGAGGTAGGAAACCGAATGTTATATGAGTTATTGTATAATGTGCCTCCGTTGTACCATTTAGATGAAGTAGAGTGGAATAAGCATAAACAAGAAATTACGCAGCATCTGAAAGTTTGGAATGAAGTTCATGAAAAGGCAGTAAAAGAAGAAATGACGAACTTTGCATATTTGTCAGAAGATAAATTAGTCCAATCTGCTTCATATGGAAAAGATATTAAAATTATTGTGAATTTCTCTAATGATGATGTGGAAATAGAAAAAACGAAAATAAAAGCAAAATCAGCTTTAATTTATAATAATGGGAAGCAAATGATATACACACCAAATGAGAAATAATAAAGTGAAATTTTAATCAGTGGGGGATTTATCCCTCACTGATTATTAGTCATCACCAATCAAAATTTCACGGCCCAAACTTGACTCTTTTATTCCTGATAAATTATGAGGTGAAAGTCTTACTACCTGCAAATAACAGAATGATAAATCTGTAAATTTGAACGTTTTGAAGTGTTAAATTTTTGAAGTTGATAAATAGTGACTTGCCAAAAATAAGCACGAGAGTATAATGTGAAATGGAATACATATTGGATTCATGATGTAACCTTACAAAAATGTAAGGTGATTGAAAGGAAATTCAATATGAAGATTACTAGACATACATTATACTAGGAAAAGAGAAAGAGAGGAGAATGAACATGAGCTCTGAATTAGAACAAGATACGAGAAGCAGTAAAAAACGTTCTAAAAGAAAATCAATAAAATGGTTCATTTTAATTCCATTTTTCCTACTTGTTTTTGGAGGAGTAGGATATGGATCGTTTATATATAACAAAGCAAAAGCTGTTGTAAGTGATGCATATGCACAAATTGATAAGTCATCAAAAAGGGACAAAGAAGTGGAACCTTTAAAGGATAATATTTCGATTTTAATCATGGGTGTCGATGGAAGCGAAATGAGAAAAAGCCAATATGGTGAAGCGGTTCGAACAGATGCACTTTTATTAGCGACAATTAATAAAGATGATAAATCCGTTAAATTAGTAAGCATTCCTCGTGATTCACGTGTTTATATTCCATCTAGAAAGAAATTAGATAAAATTACACACGCACACGTATTTGGTGGTGTTGAAAGTACAAGAGATACAGTGGAAAGATTTTTAAATGTACCAGTTGATTATTATGTGAAGTTTAACTTTGAGTCATTTGTACAAATTGTAGATTCAATTGGTGGTATTGATATTGATGTACCTGTTACTTTCACAGAACAAGATAGTAAAGACCAAGCAGGTATGATCCATTTAGAAAAAGGTTACCAACATTTAAATGGTGAACAAGCCCTTGCACTTGCTAGAACGCGTAAAATTGACAGTGACGCAATGCGTGGTCAAAGGCAACAACTTGTAATTGAAGCAATTGCGAAAAAAGCAATGTCTGTTCAATCAATTAGTAAAATGGGCTCTTTACTTGATGCAGTTGATAAAAATATGAAAACAAACTTAACGTTTGATGATATGCTTGCTATTACGAAAAATATGGCAGGATCAGATTTGCAAATGGAAAAGATGCAAATAGAAGGAACGGATAAGCGTATTGGTGGTATTTATTATTACATTCCAAACGAAAAAAATGTGAAAGATATTTCGACTAAGTTAAATGAGCATTTAGGTGTTACACCAAAACCAACTCGAAATGAATAAGTATAAAAAAAGGTTGGCCTCAGCCAATCTTTTTTTATGGAAATGGATTGCTTCATTTATTTTTAGTAGAAGGGCTACTAGTTTTTTCACGTTTACAGTCAAATCATTTTAATTTATATAAACAAAAGGTGCAATTGTACGATATACTAGAGGAAAGAATTTGGTAATTAACTCCTAAAATAGAGAAAATAAATTCATCTCATTGCAAGTTGAAAGCGAATTGAATTGATAGAAGATGAAGATCAAACAGGTTAAAACAAATCTTCTTGAAAGTTGTACATAGTGCAATCAAGAATTGGTATGAAAAGAATAAAGAGTTTGTTGAGGCAGGAACAACAATTTTGATAAAACTCCCATTATAATTCATATTTTAGATTGTTTATATAGTGTAATAAAATAAATAGATGTATAATTATATTGGGTGATTTATATATAAGATTAATAGGGAGAGGAATTCGATAGAATGGAAAAGGCTTTTAAAATTAAACGAGTTGCAGTTGTTTCAGTAGCGATTGCAATAGTAGCTATTGGGTATTTCATGTTTCAATCTATTACTTCACCAGCAAAAGCTGTTGCTAAGCAAGAAAATATAGTGCAGCTTGCAAGTGAACAATCGAAAGTTGAAATGAATAAAACGGCGCCAAGTCGTTTTAACGGAATGGAAAGAAAAGTTGCTTATCTTACATTTGATGATGGGCCAGGAAAATATACGGCTGAATTATTAAATATGTTAAAACAGCATGATGCGAAGGCGACATTCTTTTTAATCGGAGCGAATGTAAAAGCGTTTCCTGATTTAGTAAAACGTCAAAATGCAGAGGGTCATTATGTTGGAATGCATAGTATGACACACAATTTTGCGAAGTTATATAAAAATGGCGAATATGTTAATGAAATGAAAGAAGATCAAAGCTTAATCGCAAATATTATTGGAAAATCACCTCAATTAACACGTCCACCATACGGGTCGAAGCCTGGTTTAAATGAAGGCCTTCGAAACAAAGTAGTAGAGGGTGGTCTTAAAGTATGGGACTGGACAATTGATTCTTTAGACTGGAAATACAATAAAGTACCAGTCGATGCAGCGGCAGCACAAATCGCTCAAAATGTATTAGCTGGTGCAACAAATCCTCAAGAAGTCATTTTAATGCATGATATTCATCCGCAATCAGTCGCAGCTGTGCCAGCAATATTAAAGGGTCTAAAAGAAAAGGGTTATGAGTTTGAAGCATATCATGAAGAGAATCACTTCCCCGTGAACCTCTGGCATGATAACCGTATGTAATGGAGGAATTGAAGTTGAAATATGGAAAAGTAGCAGTAGTTGGAGCATTATCAGTAGGATTATTATCAGGTTGTTTCGGTGAAAAGCCAGAAGAAAATTTATTTACGGCTTTTGAAGCAGCATCTACACAGGAAAAATCTTTAGCAGATGACACAAAAAAATTAGAGAAGTTAGAAAAGCAAGGACAAGAACTTTATTCTCAAATTTTACAAGAAGGTAAAGAGCATAATGAAGCAGTTTCAAAGAAAATAGAGCAAGCTACTGCAAATGTAGACGAGCGTGAAAAAGTATTGAAAAACGAGAAGGAACAGTTAGAAAAAGCGCAGAAAGAAACGACATCCGTTCAAAATAATATTGAAAAACTCGAAGATAAGAAATTACAAAAACAAGCAAAAACAGTAGAAGAATCGTATAAAAATCGTTATGATGCCTTCCAAAAGATGAATGAGAATTACACGAAGGCGTTAGCGACTGAAAAAGAACTGTATGAAAAATTAAAAGTAAAAGAAACGAAGTTAAAAGAAATTGGTGAAAAAGTTAAAACTGTTAATGAGTTAAATGTGGAAGCGCAAAAGGCGAAGGAACAATTTAATAAACATACAAAAGAGTATAATGATAATAAGTTAGCATTTTATAAAGATGCACAAATTAAAATTAAAGAACAAAAATAAAGAAAGATCTTAATTATAATAAAAAGCCGGGGAAACATTGTCAAAAATGTTTTTTCGGTTTTTTACTTTAAATGAATAGAAAAGACTGGAATTGATATCATAAAAGAGTTATAGTGAAATATTCGAAGGGAAATATTAGGAAGTAAGGAGATCAATACAGTTGTATAAAACATACGCAAATGCAGATAAATATGTTACATTCTACCTATGAAACAATATAAATCAAAAGAATTCGCTGAAATAATCAATGTGTCTGTAAGAACTTTACAGAGAAGGATAACGAGGGTGTATTGACTGCTTACCGAAACCCTAAAGGAAGAAGATTTTATACAGATAAACAGTATAAAGACTATATGGGGATTCAAGAAGAAAATACCGGAGGATAAAGATTTATGAAAAGAGCATATCTAATAGAAATCCATCCGACAAAAGAACAAATACCTCGAATAAATCAGACTATTGGTGTGTGCAGATATGTTTACAACCTGTATATCTCTAAAAATAAAGAGTTGTATGAAGCCGAAGGAAAGTTTTTAAGTGGGTATGACTTTTCAAAATGGTTGAACAATGTCTATACAAAAGAATGTGACCAGTGGATAAAAGAAGTATCAAGTAAAGCTGTAAAACAAGCGATTATGAACGGGGATAAAGCTTTTAAGCGATTTTTTAAGGGTTTATCTAAATTTCCACGATATAAGAAAAAGAAGAAGCAAGATGTGAAGTGCTATTTTCCTAAAAACAACAAAACAGATTGGACAGTAGAAAGGCATAGAGTAAAAATCCCCACAATTGGTTGGGTAAGGTTAAAAGAATATGGGTATATTCCCAAAAATGCGATTGTAAAAAGTGGAACGATAGGTAAAAGAGCAGGAAGATATTTTGTATCCGTGCTTTGCGAATTGGAAGAAACAGAAACGAAGCCAACTTTCAACCAAACAGGTTTAGGTATTGATTTAGGGGTGAAGGATTTCGCTATACGTAGCGACGGTATCGTTCATGAAAACATCAACAAAACAATAAGAGTAAAAAAGATAGAAAAACGGTTAAGACGTGAGCAACGTTTTTTATCGCGTAAATTTGAAAATATAAAAAAGAGAGGTGAAAAATCTGTTACTAACAAAAGAGCGAATATAGATAAAAATATTCTTAGAGTGCAAAAACTACATGCCAGGTTAACAAATATTCGATTAGCGTATGTAAAGTCTATTGTAAATGATGTGGTGAAAACCAAGCCAACATTTATTACAGTAGAAGATTTGAATGTGAAAGGTATGATGAAGAACAAACATCTATCTAAAGCAGTTGCGAAGCAATGCTTTTATACATTTCAAACATGGTTATTGGCGAAATGTGAGGAATATGGAATTGAACTACGTCAAGTAGACAGGCTCTATCCCTCGTCGAAGTTATGCTCATGTTGTGGTCAAAAGAAAGTAGACTTAAAACTATCCGAACGAGTATATGAATGTGACTGTGGAAATGTAATAGGTAGAGATTTGAACGCGTCAATCAACCTTTTACAAGCAAAAAAATATACAATACTAACGTAAATAGATTGTATATATGTACGGTGGGCTACATCGGAATTTATGCCTGTGGAGTGTTACAGCAAACTGTAGTAGCGAGTTAGTGGCGAGACAGGACACGCAGAAGCAGGAATACTCTAAGAATGTACATTTGTCTATATTCTTAGTAGCAGAAGGAATTATGTCATATGAATTTTTATTCAAATTAGGTTTAGCACTCTTTTTAGGATTATTCATCGGAATAGATAGGCAGCTAAAGAATAAACCGCTTGGTGTGAAAACAAGTATGGTTATTTCCGTAGCGAGTTGTTTAATTACAATGGTTTCAATTGAATCAGTGAATGTTTATTCTGTACCGGGTCATACAAACATGGATCCAATGCGTCTCGCCGCTCAAATTGTTAGTGGGATTGGTTTTCTTGGAGCAGGGGTAATTTTACGAAGAAATAATGACGTTATTTCAGGATTAACGACAGCTTCTATGGTATGGGCCGCTTCAGCACTAGGTATTGCGATTGGTGCAGGGTTTTATATACAAGCGACGGTTGCTATGATTTTAATTATATTAGCGATTAACGTACTTCCGCAAATTGTGAAAATTGCAGGCCCTTATTCATTAAGACAAAAGGACTTATCCATAAAAATTACCGTAAACAAACATCGAGAGTTAGACGGGATTTTTAAGCAAATTAAAAATTTAAATATGCAAGTAAAACGAGTGAAAATTAAAGATATTGATAATGGGGCATCTCAGCAATTGGAAATGGTCATTTTAGCTCCAGAAGATTTATATACAACTGAATTATATAGTTCTTTAAAAGAAATCGATCATGTTGTTTCAGTAGAAGTTGAAAGTAGATAAAAAGAGTGATGAAAATTCACTCTTTTTTTAATGCATACAAAACATTTTGCTATAATTATTTTCTAAGGGGGATAAGTATGGTGGAGATACATATTAGAAGGGCAATAAAAGATGATATTTCGGCAATTGCAAAAGTGCATGTGGATAGTTGGAAAACAACGTATAAGGGGATATTCTCTAATGAAATTTTAGACAATATAACGTATGACCAACGAGAAAAGCTATGGGAAAGTATATTTCAAAAAGAAGACGGGCATCAATTTAGGTTTGTAGCAGAAACGTTAAATGGTAAAATAATTGGATTTATCGATGGGGGAGTTGAAAGAACAGGTACATATAATTGTGATGGGGAATTATATGCAATATACATTTTACAAGAGTATCAAGGAATGAAGATAGGACAAAGATTATTTCAAGCTTTACTATTTGATTGTAAAAAAGATAATATGGAATCTCTTTTAGTTTGGGTAGTTTCTAATAATCCTTCTAAAAAGTTTTATGAAAAATATAATCCGGAAAAAATTGACACGAAACTTTTAGAAAGACTAAATGTAGAAGAAATAGCATATGCTTGGCGAGATATGGATTGTTTATACAAATCACTATTAATTTAGAATGCGATAATATTATTATGTAAACTTAATCTACAAGAATGAAAAAATACATCAATAATTATATTGGTGTATTTTTTTGTTGACGGATTAAATGTTTTGAAAAGGTAAAAAGTTTAGTTAGATAAAAAAATTCTGAAATATATCTTGAAATGATTATCATTATCAATTAAAATCATAGTTGATAATAAAATTCAACTGTCAGAAGTTTCACGAAAAAATGATAGTGTTCGTCTAAAAGAGGAGGAGCAGTATGCAGCATGCGAAACAAATCGCGGAACATGCAACAATACAAAGCTTTTTAAATTGTTATTTAAGAGAAACAGGAAGTGGAGAATGGATTACGGAGGATAAAAGGATAGAAAATATTTTCTGCCATTCATTTCAAAGAGACGCTATCCCCACTTATTTATGCTGTCGGTTATCGGCACAAAACGTTACTTTGTATGGGGAAGTTATATATAAATCGTCAACGGACCGTCATCTATTTGGAGAACAATTTTATTACCAAATTGGCGAAAATAAAAATGTTATTAAAGCAGATTATATTACGGTTATTATGTTTTTAATAAAGGAAATGTCTATTAACTATGGAGAAGGTACGAATCCTGATGAACTTATGCTTCGAGTTATCTGTAGTTGTCAAAATATTGAGAAGTTTATACAAGGAAGGGAGCAGGATACAGCTGAATTATATGGTTTCCATACGACTTTTATAGAGGCGGAGCAATCTTTATTATTTGGACATTTAACTCATCCTACACCAAAGAGTAGACAAGGTATATTGGATTGGAAAAGTTCAATGTATTCTCCTGAATTAAAAGGGGAGTGCCAACTTCACTATTTTAGGGCACATAAAAGTATAGTAAGTGAAAAGTCATTGTTACAAGATTCTACAACGGCGATGATAAAAAAGGAATTAAAGAACGATGAAAAGGTAGGTCAAGAATTTATTGAAGAGTACTGTCAAGAAGATGAATATTCATTAATTCCAATCCATCCGCTACAAGCAGAATGGTTATTACATCAATCTTATGTGCAAAATTGGATGAATCAAGGTGTACTTGAATATATCGGTCCAGTAGGTAAGTGTTATATGGCGACATCATCACTTAGAACGCTATATCATCCTCATTCGAAGTATATGTTCAAGTTTTCATTCCCTGTAAAGGTCACGAATTCAATGCGTATTAATAAATTGAAGGAACTTGAGAGTGGACTTGAAGGTAAGGAAATATTGAATACTAAAATTGGAGAGGTGCTAGAAAAGTTTCCAGGATTTGATTTTATATGTGATCCGGCCTTTATTACTTTAAAATACGGGGCACAAGAGTCTGGATTTGAAGTGATTATTCGAGAAAACACATTTTATAGTGAAAATGAAAATGATGCAACGCTTATCGCTGGATTAGTACAAGATGCAATTCCGGGTGAAAGAACTCGTTTAGCAAATATTATCCATCGCTTAGCGGATTTAGAAGGTAGAAGCTGTGAAGAAGTAAGTTTAGAGTGGTTTAGACGATATATGAATATCTCTTTAAAGCCGATGGTATGGATGTATTTACGTTATGGCGTTGCATTAGAAGCGCATCAACAAAATAGTGTTGTTCAATTGAAAGATGGTTATCCAGTTAAGTTTTACTTCCGTGATAATCAAGGTTTTTATTTCTGCAATTCAATGAAGTCAGTGCTAGATAATGAACTAGCGGGTATTGGCGAACGTACTGGGAATTTATATGACGATTACATTGTAGATGAAAGATTTCGTTACTATTTAATTTTTAATCATATGTTTGGACTAATTAACGGTTTTGGTACAGCAGGATTAATAAAGGAGGAAATTCTTCTTTCGGAATTAAGGTCTGTACTTGAAGCGTTCCTTCCATATAACCGCGAACCTTCTACATTTTTAAGTGAATTGTTGGAAGAAAATAAATTGGCATGTAAAGCAAATTTGCTAACGAGATTTTTCGATGTTGATGAACTGACAAATCCTTTAGAGCAAGCAATTTATGTACAAGTAGATAATCCACTCGTTAGAGAAGTGGCTGTTCGTTCATAAGTAGTGCTAAAATTTCACGTAATACAAATAATGGAATTTTATATTCCGTATTATAGCGGAGGGATTTATGAAAGAAGAAGTTTATCACATGAAAATATTGAAGGCACTCCAATCAAAAGAGTACATTTCAGTAAGAAGAAGAGTATTCCGGCAATTAGTAGAATCGTTAATTTATGAAGAAATCATTACGCCGATTCGTATACAAAAGGGAGAGCAAATACTTTTTATTATACAAGGTCTTGATGAAAAGGATCAAAATGTAATGTACCAATGCTATGGGCAAGAACGTATGACATTTGGGCGTATTTGTTTACATGACTCATTAATAATGAGAGTTCAAGATGAGGAAGAAGAAATACAATCAGTTTCACAATTTTTACAGGAGATTTTTCGGATTGTTCAAGTGGATCGAACGAAATTGGATTCTTTTATTCAAGAATTAGAACAAACAATCTTCAAAGATACGATTGCACAATATGAGAGAAGTTGTGAAGAAGACTATCTTGCGAAATCTTATGATGAGCTTGAAAGTCATTTAATAGATGGACACCCGTATCATCCTAGTTATAAAGCACGCATCGGGTTTCAATATCGTGATAATTTTCAATATGGATTTGAATTTATGCAATCAATGAAAATTATATGGATTGCAGTTCATGAGAAATATACGACTGTAGGATATGAAAGTGAAGAGAGTTATAACTGTACCTTTAAAGAAGAAATTGGTGAAAAGAAAATCGAAGAGTATATGGATCGTATTCGAACAATGGACTGTGATTCGAAGAAGTACATGTTTATACCTGTTCATCCTTGGCAGTGGGAGAACTTTATTATTCCGAATTATACTGACCATATACAGGATAAATATATTATTTATTTAGGGAAATCAGAAGATGATTATTGCGCGCAGCAGTCGATGCGGACATTAAGAAATGTTACGAATCGAGAGAAACCATATGTAAAGTTATCAATGAATTTACTCAATACTTCAACTATCCGTACATTAAAACCACATTCGGTTGTGAGTGCACCTGCTATATCGAATTGGTTAAAAGATATAGTAAATCATGACCCTTATTTAAGGGATGAATCGCGTTTAATTTTGTTAAATGAATTTTCGAGTGTTACGTACGATGCGAATAAAAAAGCTACGTATGGCTCATTAGGATGTATTTGGCGCGAAAGCGTTCACAAATATTTAGATAAGAAAGAAGAGGCAATCCCATTTAACGGTTTATATGCCAAGGGAAAAAATGGGACACCAACTATTGATTTGTGGTTAAAGAGATATGGAGTAGAAAGCTGGTTACAATTGCTTATTCAAAAAGCAATTATCCCAGTTGTACACCTCGTTGTAGAGCATGGAGTCGCATTAGAATCACATGGGCAAAACATGATTTTAGTTCATGAAGAGGGAATACCAGTCCGTATTGCACTAAAAGATTTTCATGAAGGACTGGAGTTTTATCGTCCATTTTTGAAAGAACTCGAAAAATGTCCTGACTTTACTAAAATGCATAAAACATATGCGAATGGTCAAATGAATGATTTCTTTGAAATGGACCGTATTGAATGTTTACAAGAAATGGTTTTAGATGCGCTTTTCCTATTCAATCTAGGTGAACTAGCTTTCGTACTGGCAGATGAGTATCAGTTGAAAGAGGAACAATTTTGGATCATTCTTGTTGAAGAAATAGAAGATCATTTTGAAAGATTTTCGCATTTGAAAGAACGTTTTGAAGCATTACAATTATATGCACCTACATTTCATGCAGAGCAATTAACGAAGCGTCGTTTATATATGGATGTGGAATCGCTTGTTCATGAAGTTCCAAATCCATTGTATAGAGCAAAGCAACTTACAATACAAAAATCAGTTGTTACAGGGGGAAATCATGCTAATCGTTAATAAACAAGAATTTAGCAAATATGATTTTGAATTGAGATTACAAGGTTACGAGAGAGTGGAACAATTTCAAGAAGCAGAAGGAAATAGATTTGCACTTTGTCTGAAAGATCCATTCGATATTATTACGCTTGTGTTTTTCCTAAAAGAAAAAAGAGCATCTGTACTACTTATTCATGAAGATACGCCAAAGGATACAGCTATTGAAATGGCAAAGCGCGCAAAGTGTACTGCACTTTTATACGGAGAAAGTAACGACTTTACAAAATTAGAAGTTCCAAATCTATTACAAGAAGAATCGTCTTTATTGCAGTATAGTTCAGGTACAACAGGAGAGCCAAAACTGATTCGTAGAGCATGGACGGAAATTGAAACAGAAATTGCTGCTTACAATGAAGCTTTAAAATGTGAAGAAGACGAAGTGCCAATTGTAATGGCTCCAGTTTCACATTCATACGGATTAATTTGTGGCACGTTATCAGCAATTACGAGAGGTAGTAAGCCTATAATCATTACAAATAAAAACCCTAAATTCGCGTTAAATATAGTTCGTAATACCGAAAAACATATCATATACGCAGTGCCACTTATGTTACATATTATGGGGAGTTTTCCACAAGGGACTTTTCAGTTTCATAAAATTATGACATCAGGATCACCTTTGCCAGAAACACTATTTTATAAGTTAAAGGGCATGACGAAATACATGATGCAGCAGTACGGCTGTTCTGAAGCTGGTTGCATTAGTATATGTCATGCTATGGAAACACATTTGGATTTAGGAAAACCACTTCCTCATGTAAGTATTAACATAGGTTCAAATGAAGATGAACCTGAAGAAATCGTAGTGAAAATTGCTGAAAAGGAGATTTATACAAAAGATTTAGGTTATAGATCTGAGCAAGGCATTCATTTCATGGGGCGAATAGATGATGTTATTAATGTGTCCGGTCTAAAGGTATTTCCTATAGAAGTGGAAGAAACGATGCTTCGATTAGAAGGTATTCAGGAGGCGATTGTATACCGGGGCAAGCATCCTGTGATGGGAGAAATAGTAAAAGCGAAAGTAGTCTCTCGTATTGAACCAGTACAAATACGAGAATGGTGCATACAGCATCTACCGTCTTATAAAGTGCCACATGAAATTGAAAATGTAGCAGAGATTCCGAAAAATAAAACAGGGAAAGTAAGTCGGAAGTTATTAGAGATGGGAGAGATAACAACATGAGTCGTGAAATGTTAAAAGAAGCAGTTTTAAGTATTATGAGAGAAAAAATGGAACTGAAAAATGTAACGCATTTAGAAGAAACGATGCGTTTAAATCAAGATTTATATATAGATTCGGTAATGATGTTACAGCTTATAGTATACATAGAAATGGATTTAAAGCTATGCGTTCCAGAGGATGAGATAGACCCAAAGGCGTTTCTTACTGTAGGATCTTTGCTTGACTTTATGGAAGAGTTACAGCCGTTACACGAAATAAATGTGAATAACTAACCTTTTAGGAAAGTGGATGAGAGTATGACTTCAATTAAAGTTCACTGTTTAGTGAGTTGTTTTTGTGAAATTATAAAAAGGCGTAGCGATATAGATTTCCGTCCATTTTATTTCGGATTATGGGATGGAGATTTTGATATAACAGAAGGCGGGATTATTTCTTATCATTCCGAAAACATTAATCATGATAACTACTTACTTTGGTATGAAAAATTGTATGGCATTAAAGTGAACGAATGGTACGATCATTCAAAAGATAAAAGTAGCAATGTAGAAACATTTTTAGAATTAGTAGAAAATAAGCCAGAAAATCGTTACGTAATTGTAATGGTTGATATGTCTTTATTGCCTGAGAGAGAAAATAAGTTTCATCAAAAACCGTTTCCGCATTACTTAATGATATCGAAGACAGAGAAAGAAGATGAATGGTTCATGCTTGATCCTGATTTTCGCTGGGAAGGGAATATGGAAAGAGAAAAAGTGCTCCATTCTGTTAAAGACAACCCATTTGGTGGAGGCTATTTCATTGATATAGAAGGGATTCAGGAGCCAACACAAGAGATGGTAGAAAGTTATTTCATGGAAACATTCAAAAAAGATGATAATGAACTAACAATGGAATTAAAAAAATTAATAATAAAAATGGTAAATGAAGAGGATGGGTATTCACTTTCCGGGCTCGTAACGGCAGTAAAGCAAATACCCGTATTGGCAATACGTAAATATAGCTATGAACATGCCTTTGCATACTTCCGTGAAACTTTACAATATTCGGAGCAAGAATTTGATTATTGGTGTGATCGAGTGGAAGACATTGTACAAGGATTTACAAATGTACAGTACCGTGCTATTAAAATGGCAATGACAAATAATAAAGATATGTTATTACCAATTGTTGAGAAACTTGATGAAATGAATACAATTGAACTGCAAATTAAGGATGAACTAGAGAAACAGTTTCTGTTATGGAAAGAAATGATAACAAATCAGTCTTTCTTAACTAATACAAGTTCATTGAATTTAAGATAAGGGAGTTCAAACCAATGAAATATTCGCTATGTACAATTTCATTTCGCCATCAACTAATTTCATTTACTGATATTGTTCAATTTGCATACGAAAACGGTTTTGAAGGAATTGAGTTGTGGGGGACCCATGCACAAAATTTATATATGCAAGAGCGTGAAACGACAGAACGAGAAATAGATTATTTAAAGGATAAAAATTTAGAAGTTACGATGATAAGTGATTACTTGGACATATCATTATTAGCGGATTTTCAAAAAACGATGGAAAAATGTGAACAGCTGGTAACACTAGCTAATTGGTTTAATACAAATAAAATTCGTACGTTTGCCGGGCAAAAAGGTAGTGAGGATTTCTCGGAACAAGAGAGAAAAGAGTATGTGGAGCGAATTCGCATGATTTGTGATCTATTTGCTCCGCATAATATGTATATACTATTAGAAACACATCCAAATACGTTAACGGATACTTTGCCGTCTACTTTGAAATTGTTAGAAGAAGTAAATCATCCATATTTAAAAATAAACCTTGATTTTCTTCATATATGGGAGTCTGGTGCAGACACTGTAGATAGTTTTCATCGATTAAAGCCGTGGATACAACATTACCATTTTAAGAATATATCATCAGCGGAGTATTTACACGTGTTTGAACCAAATAATGTATATGCCGCTGCTGGAAGTCGTATAGGAATGGTTCCATTATTTGAAGGTATTGTAAACTATGATGAAATCATCCGGGAAGTGAGAGATACTGATCATTTTGCTTCGCTTGAATGGTTTGGGCATAATGCGAAAGATATATTGAAAGAAGAAATGAAAGCATTAACGAATAGAAAATTAGAAGTAGTAAGTTCATAAGGTGAAATGATGAAAGAGTCTCGTTTAGGAGACTCTTTTTTTATTTTATCAATAACCAAAAATTACCATGTATTTAATTTCGGATTTGATACAGTTTAATATATATAAGGAGGTGATCGGTAATGGCTAGAAATCGTAACGCTAATCAATTAGCATCACATGGAGCACAAGCAGCTCTAGATCAAATGAAATATGAAATTGCACAAGAGTTTGGTGTACAGCTTGGAGCTGATACTTCTTCACGTGCAAACGGTTCTGTAGGCGGTGAAATTACAAAACGCCTTGTAGCAATGGCAGAACAACAGCTTGGTGGCGGATATACTCGCTAAATGTAGAAGGTTATAGGAGAAAGGAAGGATTCTTCCTTTCTTTTTTATTTTCAATTAATTGGTATGGATATATTGTGAACAGGATTCAAAGAATAGGAGTAATGCTATATTTTATCCAATTTCTTTTGTTGTAAATGGAAAGTAGTAAAGATGAAATAGCCCTGGTGGAATGTAAACATAATTTCCAGCAGGGCTATTATATGGTAAGAAATATATGATGAAAGGTTCCGAAATCAACATGTTAAAAAAAGAAAACTGTTGTTTAATTGCACTTGCATCAGTTCCACTTGTTATGACGCTAGGTAATTCAATGCTTATTCCAATCCTGCCAACCATTGAAAAGAAATTACATATTTCATCTTTCCAAGTATCCATGATAATTACAATTTATTCTATCATTGCAATTATACTTATACCGATTGCTGGTTATTTATCAGATAGATGGGGACGAAAGATGGTAATGGTTCCAAGTTTATTAATTGCAGCTATTGGAGGAGCGATAACGGGATGGGTATCATGGAAAGTTGATAACCCTTATGTTTGGATTCTTATCGGAAGAGCAATTCAAGGGATAGGTGCTGCTGGTGCTATGCCAGTTGTCATACCATGTGTCGGTGATTTATACAAAGATGAAAAACAGGTTAGTGCAGGTTTAGGAATCATTGAGACGTCAAATACATTTGGAAAAGTATTGAGTCCCATATTAGGATCAGCTCTTGCAGCTATTGTATGGTTCTTACCATTTTGGGCGATTCCAGTTTTATGTGTAATATCGATTGTTTTACTACTGGTACTAGTAAAGGCGAAGAAACAAGAAGAAGAAGTCCCACCACTTAAAGAATTTATTCAATCTATTATCTCTACGTTTCGAGAAAAGGGAAGATGGTTAATTGCCATTTTTATACTAGGTGCAATTATTATGCTTATTTTATTCGGAATACTTTTTTATCTGTCAACTATACTGGAGTCGAAGTACGATATTCATGGTATATGGAAAGGGTGTGTACTCGCTATTCCTTTACTTGTACTATCACTTAGCTCATATATGGCTGGTAAAAAAATTGGAGATAAACAAGATATTATGAAAAAGTGTATCTATATTGGATTTTTACTGGCTGCTGCATCTGTCTTCTTACCTTTATTTCTAAAAGGAATCTATTTGCTACTTCTTTGTCTCGTTATTATGGGGGGAGGAATTGGTATGGCGTTACCATGTCTAGATGCTCTTATTACACAAGGGATTGAAAAAGAGCAGAGGGGGACAGTTACGTCATTTTATAGTTCAATGCGATTTATCGGTGTAGCAGCTGGACCACCCCTGTATTCTTTTTTTATGAAAGGGGCAGACCATGAAGTGTTTTATTTAACAAGCATCTTCGCTGTTATTGGTGCTGTCATAGCGATAATTTGGATTAAGCCGGCAAAAGATGAAATGGAAATAAAGCAGAAGCCTGAACCGACTGCATAATTTGAAAGAGGATTGCATGATGTGTAATTAGCATGCAATCTTCTTAATTTAGTTAGGGCAAATAACTTGTTTTAACATATAAAGTGCGACTCCCCATATGATTAGCCCTGAAAATTTATTTAATATTGTGATCGTTTTCCCTGTTGAGTCTAATCCTTTTAGAAATTTCCCGGCAAAAGCTAAGCTAATAAACCAAATCCAAGAAACTATAATTGTTGCAAAAGTGAAAGCCCATTTCTCACTTCCTATGTACTGTATAGAGTTTGTTCCGATTACACCAATTGTGTCTAAAATTGCGTGTGGATTTAGTAATGAAACTGATGCGGCGAAAATAATTTGATTTTTTAAAGGCATGCTTTTTTCTTGTTTTACATCATTTGAAGAATCGCTTCTCCAAATAACCCAGCCCATATACATAAGAAAGAAAAATCCAATCATATACAAGGTGGTTGTTAACCAAGAGAAAGTTAAGAGGACAAGGGAGACACCTTGTACAGCAATTAATATTAATAATGTATCACATATAGATGCAGTCAAGACTACAGGAGCAGCTCGCCAAATATTTGGTTGACTAGCGCCTTGGTTAAAGACGAAAACATTTTGGACACCTAATGGAATGATAAGACCAAATGCAAGGATGATACCGTGAATAATTGCTTCACTCATCAGATTACCTCCTACTTAATTTGATTAATTATGATAGTCTATATTGTATAGAAGAAATGAAAATTTGTATCCATCCATTTGGTTGGATAGGTTACCAACCATAAAATATGTGAGGTGATATAATGGAAAGGCTCGTTTGGAAACCTAATATGTCTTCATCTATTCCGTTGTATAAACAAATAGAATCTTATATAAAAGAGAGAATTGTTAATGGGGAATGGACAATTGGAACTAAATTACCTTCACAAAGAGCTTTGGCGCATGCGTTTGAAGTGAACCGAAGTACAATTGTAATGGCTTTCGATGAGTTAATAGCAAAAGGGTATATTGAGGGGAATGGACGGAAGGGAACAATTGTTATAAAAAATAGTGAGAATACTTCAACATATGCCCCGCCTCCAAACTGGCAGTCTTACGTAGAAACAGGACTTCATTATCCGAATCTTCCTGCTGTACAAGAGATTAATCAAGCTGAATTTACTCCCAATGTAATTCGATTAGGAACAGGTGAACTTTCACCGAGTCTCTTGCCTGAGAAAAAGATGAAGGGTATTATTAATAAAATTTTACAATCAAATGTTCCACTTGGGTATGAGGAACCGAAAGGGAATCTCCATTTAAGAGAAAAAATTGCGGAATATTTAAAAGGGCATGGGGTATATGTATCTCCTGACTCTATTTTAATTGTTTCAGGGGCAATTCAAGCATTGCAGCTTATTTCTATGGGGCTTCTTCCGAAAGGAGCGTCAATTTTATTAGAAAAACCATCATATTTATATTCGCTTAATGTATTTCAATCAGCAGGAATGCGCTTGATTGGAATACCAATGAATGAGAATGGTATAAATACTTCATACATTACAAGATATAAGAAACAATTTAACGCATCTATTTTATATACAATCCCATCTTTTCATAATCCGACCAATTTTAGTATGAACGCTAAGAAGAGGGAAGAAGTGATGGAGATATGTAATGAAATTGGATTACCTATTATTGAGGACGCGGTATATCAAGATTTATGGTTCGATGCACCAGTTTCAAAACCTTTAAAGGCATATGATAAAAATGGGATCGTGCTACATATTGGAAGTATGTCCAAAGTCATTAGTCCTGGTTTAAGAATTGGGTGGGTTGTTGGATCAGAATCCGTTATTCAAAGATTAGCAGATATAAAAATGCAAACTGATTATGGTTCAAGTTCTATATCCCAGCAGATTGCAGCGGAGTGGTTCGAAAATGGATTGTATGATGAACATTTACAGTTTGTAAGAAGTGAATTGAAAAAACGTAGAGATTTTATGATAAGTATGTTAGAAAAGTATTGTAGTGGCATTGCAACTTGGCATGAGCCAGTAGGAAGCTTTTACATTTGGCTACATATAAATCTACCAATCTCGAATCGTAGTTTATTTGACAAAGCTTTACAAGAAAAGATTTTATTAAACCCAGGCACTTTGTATGATAGAAGTGCTAACCAATTTTTACGTCTTTCTTATTCCTATGCAACTGTAGAAGAAATTGAAGTTGGAATAAAAAAGATTGCGCAATTAATTAAAGGGTAAAAGGAGAAAAACATGAAACAATATGTGATTTGCCAAATTATCGATGGGGATAAATATTTAGCTGCTTATGCAGAGACAAAACAGGATGCAGTTGAAAAAGCAGAACTGTTAGGATTAAGAACCGGAAACCGTTACATAGTAATTACCGCGGAAGAAGCAGAAGGGTTAACTTATCCTTAAATAATGGGAGAGTACATAAGAAGTAAATAAGCCTAATAATGTACTATATTATTAGGCTTATTTACTATTAAAGTGTGACAGGGAAAATAATATAATTATGAGTCAAGTTGACGGAAATACCGATTTGTTTTTCGATTCTGATTTCCGTCTCTATACTCATCAACATATTGCCTGAAGTTCCAGGATTGTAAAAACTTATTAGCTGCATTATAACCAGAGTTATAGAGCCATTCTTTCTCTTCTTTAGTTAGTTGAAAATTAGTACTGGTAATGGTTCCTGTTGGAATTGTAATAGTTCTAGCCTTTGATTCTTTATCTAAATGACGTAAATCATGAGCTTGCATCATCGTTTTAAATAGTCCTTTGAACATGGAAATAGGTTCGTCATAGTGGGCGGGATCAGCTTGAATCTCATCTTTTATAAAATGAAATCCAAAGGTAGGCCAGCGAGGAGAAGTCGGTGAATCAAAAATCCAAATTGGGTAATTACTTAAAATCCCGCCATCAACCATATAACAAGGCTGCTTCCATTTTGGTGTTCTCCATTTTACTGGCTCAAAGAAGAAGGGGATTGTACTACTCATTCTTACAGCTTTAGCAATAGAGAAGCGATAATTTAAAAATCCATAGTTCGGTAAATCATCGGGGAAGACAACCATTTTACCGTTGCTTATATCAGAAGCTATAATTTTGAGTTTGTTTAAATCAGGTAGATCTGTAAATAAGTGAACGCCCTTTTTTCGCAGTAATTCTTCAAGCCATTCTTCTATAAATACATTGGAATAAATACCTAGAGTAGACCATGCACTTATTCCTTTACCGATAAACGGGATTCTATCAAGAAAAGTTTTCTTCATAAATTTATTATAATCAATGTCGGTTATTATTGTTTTTAATTCGGAACAAGAATATCCAGCTGCTAAAAGCGCTGCGATAATTGAACCAGCTGATGTTCCAGCTACGCGCTCCCATTCATATCCTTTTTCGGCTAACGCGCAAATTGCCCCCACATGCGCAATTCCGCGTACACCGCCTCCTTCAAAAACACCATCAATTTTCATTGAACATACTTCCTTTCTAAAAAATGAAAATGGAAAAAAGCACGTATTGTACGTGCTTTTTTACAATAGTTTTTAAGTTTACTAGCAGCCTACAAAGCCGCCCCAACAGCTAGCTCCGATGATGATTAGAAGGATAAATAAAACGATTAATAAAGCGAAACCTCCATAACCACAACCGCCACCACAACTACCGCCGTAACCGTAACCACCGCCGTAACCGCCGCAACTATATCCGTAACCCATGTGGAATTCCTCCTTAAATTAAAAATAAAAATGAACGAGGGGAAAATATACTGGAAGAAATAAAGAACTATCGTGTTTGTAGGAACAATGTATACTATGCTTTTTTAAACTTGTTCGCGTACGAGGGATAAGCCCGTTTTTTGGAGGGCTTGTTGAATTTACAATGAATGAAGTATAATCTTTGTGCTATGATACAAATAAGTATGTAAATGTAAGGAGAATTTATGGAACAGAAAATTGAAATATTAATTGATAAATATGAACTAACACATTTGAAACAGGAACTTATTAATACTGTATTTCCTTGTGTAAAAGTTGTGCCAAAACAACAGGAAATAATTGCGATAGGCAGTTCGAAAATGGGCGGAGTTCCTGATTTGCCAAATACATTTGAATATCCAACATACAAAGAGAATCCGTTATGTTTTATCGCACAATTTAATTTAAGTGATTTACAAAACGTTGGTATGGATCACAATCTTCCTAAGACAGGGATGTTATATTTCTTTAGTATTGAAAATTACTTTGAAGAAGATGTAAATCCAAACGAAGCTGGACGTGTACTTTATTATGATATCCCTGTAGAGCAATTACGTAGAGCAGATGAAATACAAGCGAAATATAACCAGTGTGCAATTACTTTTGAACTGACGTATAAATTACCGGAGCTTTTCATTGAAGATGAGGCGGATTCAGATCGTTTCTTGCAATTACTTGAAGAGCTAATCCCAGACAACTATGATAATCATCAAATGTTTGGAGAACCATTCTCTGTACAAGAGGAAGTATTATATGAGACAGGAGAATATATGGGGATAGAGCCACAGCAAATGACGCTTTTATTCCAAATTGATTCAGATCATAAAAATTGTAATATGGTTTGGGGAGAATTAGGAATGCTATATTTCTGTATTAGTAATGAAGATTTGAAAAATCGACGTTTTGAAAATACATGTTGTGTGTTACAAACTTGTTAATGAAGAAGGTTGTTCTTGTAAAAAGAACAACCTTTTTACAATGTTAAATATGCATAATCTCATATGACCTATTTTGAAAAGTATTGTATACTCTGAAACTATACGATACTTTTTTGTATAGTTATAGAATGTAAGGAGTGACAAGATGGGAAAGACAAGTAAGTATGTGACAGCTGCCGCACTTTGTTCAACTATAGTAATGGGAGGCTTACAAGCGTCATCTGTATCTTATGCGGCTACGAATCCGACTACAGTGACAACACAATCAGATGCAAAGTTGTTAAATGATTTCAGAAAAGAATTAAAAAAACAGATTGATAATCGTGAAGAAAATATTACAATCGCATATAAAACAAAAGATAGAGATGCTAGAAAGATTATGGACCAATTGTACGGCGAGTTTAATAAAATCGTAGATGCTGATGAGTATGTAAAATATAATGTAGCATCTACTAGGTATTCTATAAAAGGTATGCCAGGGAATTATACGTTTACATTACAAGTGGAGTATCGTGAATCAAAAGAGCAAACACAGTATGTAAAGTCTCAGGCGAAAGCAATTGTAAATTCTATCATTAAACAAGGCATGGATGAACATGAAAAAGTGAAAGCTATTCATGATTATGTTGTGAAAGAAGTATCATATGATACTTCTTATCAAGCATATACAGCGTATGAAGCGTTAGCGAATCGTTCTGCCGTTTGCCAAGGATATACATTGTTAACATATCAATTACTAAAAGAAGCAGGTATTCAAAATCATATTGTAACAGGTACAGGGAATGGACAAGCTCACGCATGGAATTTAGTGAACATTGATAACAAGTGGTACCACCTTGATACTACATTCGATGATCCAGTTCCTGATAAAGCTGGGCGCGTAACATATTCATATTTTAATATGTCTGATGAACAATTAAGCAAAGACCATCAATGGGATCGTAGTGAATATCCAGCGGCAACTACAAGCTACTTCAACGAATTAACAAGCAAAATAAAAGCCGGTAGTTCAAAAACTGCTGTATATGAACAAATGTTAAAAGAAACAAATTTAAAGTATTTATCTGCACAATACGGAGCGGAAAATTACAATGAGTTTAAGAAAAAATTACAGCAACAATTTGCTTCCAAGCCAGAAAAAGTAGAAGTACGATATAAGCAGTCAATGGATGGAACGATGCAAGATATAAAGAAAGTACTAGATGAAATAGCTTGGCCAAAAGGTGCAAAGCGTGTATCTTATCAAGTTGCGCCATATAGTGCAATGGCAGGTTATTCATTAGCGACAATTACATTTACGTATTAATGAAAAAGAGCATCTTTAAAAGGTGCTCTTTTTGTGTTTGATTTATAATATCGTTGACTATTTAGAATTGCGTGATAAAATAATTGGAAATAGAGGATGTGATAGCTGAATGAATTTGTTCGAAAATAATATATTTGCATTGATATATTTTTGTCTAGTAATCGGGCTTATCGTTTTGTTTTTTGTATCATTTACTCTGTTCATTAAAAGATTATTGCAAAAAAACAACATGTGATTAATATGAATCAGAAGTTAGATCGGATTATTGAATTGCTTGAAAAAGATAAAAAAGAATAATGGAAGATGGATAAAAAGGAGAAGCAGATGGCGAATTATATAAAGGAATTACGTGAAAAAATAGGGCATGATTATGTTATTTTGAATTTTGCAGGAGGTTGTGTATTTAATGAATTTGGTGAAGTGCTTCTGCAAAAAAGAGGAGACTTTAATGCTTGGGGATTTCCAGGCGGTGCAATGGAGATCGGGGAATCTGCGGCAGAAACTGCGATTCGAGAAATAAAAGAAGAAACAGGATATGATGTGGAAATTGATGAGCTCATTGGTGTGTATACGAAATATTTTCAAGCATATCCGAATGGAGATCAGGCACAGGCAATTGTAATATTCTTTAAGTTTTCAATCGTTGGAGGGAATACAAAAATAGACGGTGATGAAACGTTAGATTTGCAGTTTTTCCCTTTAGACAAAATGCCGCCATTGTTTAATAAACAACATGAAGATTGCTTGCAGGATTTATTAGAGAAAAGAGTAGGGGTATATCGTTAACGTATAAAAAAGAAGCTAAATGAGATTAGCTTCTTTTTTATGTTCTATTTCCACCAATCATCAAACATTGACGCTGGTACTTGTCTTTTATGTTCACTCACTTTGTAACGCTTCTCGATCTTTTCAGCAACGTCAGCTGGAACGGATTTACCTTCTAAATAGTCATCTAATTGATCGTAAGTAATGCCTAGCTCTGTTTCATCAGCTTGACCTGGTTTTTCATCTAATAAATCAGCTGTTGGCATTTTTAAGTAAAGTCGCTCGTCTGCACCTAATTCTTGTAATAAATCACGTCCTTGGCGTTTCGTTAATCCCGTTAATGGTAATAAATCTGCACCGCCATCTCCGAATTTTGTGAAGAAACCTGTTACAGCTTCAGCAGCATGATCAGTTCCGATAACGAGTAGCCCTTGTTGTCCGCCGATTGCGTATTGTGTAACCATGCGAATGCGTGCTTTTACGTTTCCTTTATTGAAATCTGTTAATGATTCACCTAATAAGTTTTCGTATTGATTTGAGAAGGAATCAACAGTTGAAGCGATATCAAAAGCAACAGACTGATCAGCTTGAATAAATTGTAATGCTAATTGTGCATCATCTTCATCTTTTTGTACTTTGTATGGAAGACGTACGGAGATAAACGTTGCGTTACCACCTTCATTACGAACTTCTTCGACTGCAAGCTGTGCTAAACGTCCTGCCAGTGTAGAGTCTTGTCCGCCGCTAATTCCAAGTACAAATCCTTTTGCACCTGTAGTTTTTAAATAAGCTTTTAAGAAATCAATTCGTTTACGAATTTCTACTTTCGGATCAATTACAGGCTGAACATGTAATGCTTTCATAATTTGTTCTTGTAATGTCATTATGTTTTCCTCCTATTCATATTAAAGCGGTAAATAAGTTTATATGTATATTGGTACATACTTCTATCCTTTATTATTTCGCAAAACTAACGAATATACAATAGGATGCGTGTATGAATATGAATGTAGTCATTATAATGAAACTGTTTTATATAAGCAATTGTTTAAAACCTTTCAATAATGTAAGGTTTTTGTCATTTGAATCGATGGAAGGTATTTCCGAACTTTACTAATATAAAAGTATAGTTAGTAGAAGGGCGGAGAAGTAGTATGAACATTAGAGAACTCGCATTTCGAAATGTAACGCGAAATAGACGAACATACTCAGCTTATTTTTTGAGTAGTGCATTTGCAATTATGGCCTTTTTTGTGTATTCATTTTTTGCGTTTCATCCGGCATTAAGTGCTGGAGAATTAGGACAGTACGTATTCGTAAGTATGTCTTTTGCGCAATCTATTATTTACTTATTTACATTCTTCTTTATTTTATATTCAATGGGAATGTTTTTAAAAACGAGAAAGCGTGAACTAGGAATTTTAATGATGTTAGGTATGACGAAATATCAATTAAAGCGTCTTATCTTCTTTGAAAATATAATGATTGGAATAGGGGCAATAATTTTTGGGATTCTTTCAGGTATGTTGTTTTCAGGAATATTAATATTTGTAGCTCCGATGATATTAAAACTAGATATCTCTTTATCCTATTACATACCGATGAAAGCGATTGTTGTAACGAGTATTATGTTTTTCGTATTATTTATGATCATTTCATTGTTTAGTGCAGGAATGGTTCGTAAAAATAAAATTATGAAATTGTTTAGAGGATCAGCAGAGGCGAAGCCAGAACCGAAGGCATCTATAATTTCTTCTATATTAGCAGTAGTATTGCTTAGTGCTGGTTATGCAGGAGCTCTTATGTCACATGGTGCAATGGTATTTATAATGATGATTCCTGTTACAACGGTAGTCATTATTGGTACGTATTTGCTGTACAAGCAGTTGAGCGTCTTTATTATTAGACTATGTAAAAAAAGTAAACGTTTCTATTGGACACAGACAAATATTATTACTTTGTCAGATTTAGCATACCGTATGAGAGATAACGCAAGAATGTTCTTTATTGTAACGATTATTTCAACAGTAGCATTTTCAGCAATAGGTACATTGGTTGGGTTTGCTTCGATGACGAAAGAAATTATGGACAGACCAATTGCGTTTCACTATCAGTCTAAGCAAGGTAATAGCAATGAGCCACAGCATCTGAAAATCATTGACGAAGGATTAAAGAAACATAATATAGCAGCTTCAAAAATAAATATTTCATCGAAGAAAACGGAGGAGCAGTCGTTAAGAAGCGCCATTTTTATAAAAGAATCAGATTATAAAGAATATGCAAAGTTAACAGGAGAACCATTTAATACTGTATCAAATAAAGAGGCTTTATTTTTGTCAGTCGAAATACCCGGACCACCGATGAAAGAAAGAAAAGAAATTACTTTACCAAATATGAATGAACCTTTAAATGTGAAAAAAGTTAATACTTCTTCATTAAGTAAAATACTAAGAGGTAATGTGTATGTAATCTCTAAAAATCAATATGATTCATTACAAGATGGATTTAAAGAAGAAAAAGATTATATGTATAAAACACAATCCGCTAAAGATGAAATTGAGGTTGGTAAAGAGCTTACGAATCAGATTAAGCCTTATCAAGAACATTCAACGTTTAGTGCAGAAGAGTACGATCAAAATCAAAGTCTACAAATCGCAGGACCCATTTTATTTGTAGGTTTCTTTATTGGTATTGTATTTTTCGTTTGTGCAGGAAGCTTCCTTTACTTCCGTTTATTTTCAGATTTGGAGGACGATACTCGTTTATTTGAAATGATTCGAAAAGTTGGATTGACGAGAGGGGAATTATCGAAAGTAGTCACAATCCGCTTAGCGCTTTTATTCTTCGTTCCAGTTGGAGTTGCAACATTACACGGGGCAGTAGCATTAACTGCGTTAGGACAAATGTTTGAGTACTCACTGTTTAAAGAAAATACAATTGTATTAAGTATTTTCGTAGGTATTCAAGTTGTATACTTCTTAATTATACGATCGCGTTATTTAAAACAATTGAAAGAAAGATTGAATATTCGTTAAATGTGTTTTTTTAACTTTTGTACTATATTTTCTAAAAAGAGTAAGGCATTACCAAATATATAGTGATAAAATGAAAATAGCGAGGTGAAAAAAATAATAGAGAGTAAGGGGGGAGTAACATGAAAGCAACAGGAATTATTCGAAAAGTAGATGAATTGGGACGTATAGTTATTCCTAAAGAATTACGGGATGTATTAGGAATACAAATCAAATCACCACTTGAAATTTTTGTAGAAGAAGACAAAGTCATTTTACAAAAATATCAACCATACAATGCTTGTCAAATAACAGGTGATGTTTCAGATCAAAATATTTCATTAGCAAATGGAAACATTACTGTTAGTATAGAAGGCGCAAAACATGTAATAAAAGAAATTGAGCAGTTTTTGAACAAGAGTAAGATTTAGTCTTAATTTATCCCGCTATTTGTGGGCAGTAAAACTCCCACCTCAAAACTCGGCTGAAGCAAAGAAGTTAGGTGGGAGATCAATTGCCCGTAAACGCCCGATTGGTGAGGGCTAATAATCAGTGGGGGATGAACACCACTGATTATAGTTTCACTTTATATTATTCTATTGAAAAACTGAAAAAGAAAAGGACCATTAATGGTCCTTTTCTTTTGTTTATTGAGAAACATTTGAGAGGAAGGGAAATGGAACGAATAAAACGAATGTTAAATCTAAACGCATTCAATAGTGGTCTGAAATGAAAATAATATATTTTCAGGAGGGATTACGATGAATAGTAGTACAGCGAATAAACAAAAAGGCATTAAATTAATTCCGTTTACTGTAAATAAAGTGGTTGAACAAGTAAATGAAATTCCACCAGGTGTACAATTGATTCATGCTCCGCAAGTATGGGAAAAGAGCGCGAAAGGAAAAGACATTGTCGTTGCTGTTTTAGATACAGGTTGTGATGTAAATCATGTTGATTTAAAAGATCGTATTATTGGTGGGAGAAATTTCACAAAAGATTATGAAGGAAATCCCAATATTTATCTTGATAATAATGGGCATGGTACTCATGTAGCGGGGACAATTGCAGCGACTGAAAATGGAGTGGGTGTACTAGGAGTCGCACCACTTTCTAAAATGTTAGTTTTAAAAGTATTAGCTGGAGATGGTTCTGGAAGTTATGAGCAAATTATTGAGGCCATTCATTATGCTGTAAATTGGAGAGGACCGAATAAAGAGAAAGTGAGAATTATTTCAATGTCACTTGGTGGTCCGCAAGATGTACCAGAGTTACATGAAGCTATTCAAAATGCGGTAAAACAAGACGTACTTGTCGTGTGCGCTGCAGGAAATGATGGAGATTGTAACGATGATACTGAAGAATTAGATTTTCCAGGTGCTTATTCTGAAGTAATTGAAGTAGGTGCTGTTAATTTAGAGCGGAAAATTTCATGCTTTAGTAATTCAAATCAAGAAATTGATTTAGTAGCGCCGGGTGATGAAATACTGTCTACGTATCCAGAGGGGAAATATGCGGTATTAAGTGGCACTTCAATGGCGACGCCGCATGTCGCTGGGGCGCTAGCACTTCTCATAAAGCAGTGTGAGAGAGAGTATGGTAGAAAATTATCAGAGCCGGAAATATATGCGCAACTTATAAAAAGGACTGTACCTTTAGGGTATGAACGTACATCTGAAGGGAATGGATTAATAGATTTATTAAAAGAATAGTAATTACTAAAAAACATCTCATATTTATATGAGATGTTTTTTAGTATGGTTCTGTTGCATGTACTACAACATCTAATAAACCAGGGAATCTAGTATTTAAATCTTCTTCACGAATTGAAATGAAACGTTGCGTTCCCTCAAGTCGTGTAAACATAACACCAGATTCACGTAACACTTTGAAATGATGAGATAAAGTTGATTTCGCAATTGGAATGTTTAACGCACCACAAGATTGTTCATTTTTCTCTAGTAGCATAGTTACAATTTGTAAACGAATTTGATCGCTAAGTGCATATAAGACAGAAGAGAATTGAATTTCTTCTCGATTTGGATGATAGAGAGTACGCATTTTTTCACCTGCTTGTATAAGTTAATATATTTGCACTATAACATATAAAGTGGTATATTTCTATTGTTCGAATATAATCGAACAATAGAAATATAGGGGGGTAAAAAATGAAGTATACAAAATTGCAAAAGGCAGGACTAAATATTTCGAAGTTGGGGTTAGGAACAAACGCTGTTGGGGGACATAATTTATATGCTGATGTGAATGAGGAAGAAGGAAAAAGATTAATAGAAGAAGCAATTCAGCAAGGGATTACATTTTTTGATACAGCAGATTCATACGGTTTCGGTAGATCAGAGGAATTGGTAGGAGAAGTATTAAAAGGAAAACGCCACGAGTTTGTACTTGCTACAAAAGGTGGAATTCAGCCATTATTAAATGGAGAGGTTCATATTAATAATGAACGAAGCTATTTAAGAAATGCTGTGGAAAATAGCTTAAGAAGATTACAAACTGATTATATTGATTTATATTATTTACATTTTACAAATCCTGAAACAAGTTACATAGATTCAATTGGAGAACTTACTCGCCTAAAAGAAGAGGGGAAAATTCGTTCAATTGGAATATCTAACGTAAATGTAGAGCAATTAAAAGAAGCGAATCAGCACGGACATATAGATGTTGTACAATCACCGTATAATATGTTGGATCGTGCTGCTGGGGAAGAACTTTTGCCATATTGTATAGAATCAGGTATTTCATTTATACCGTACGGACCTCTTGCTTTTGGGATACTAGGCGGGAAATATACAGAATATTTTAAATTAAACGAAGGCGATTGGCGTCAAAGTGTAAATCTATTTGAAGAAAATACATATAAAAATAACTTTAAAAAAGTTGAGATGTTAAAAGATTTAGCTAAAGAAATGAATCTTGAAGTATCACATTTAGCTTTAGCGTGGCTATTAAATAAAAAAGGAATTGATACTGTTATTCCTGGTGGGAAACGAGCGAAGCAAATAAGCGAAAGTGTAAGAGCAGTGGATGTTTCATTGAATGAAAAAGTTATGAAAGAGATTGAATCTATTTTAGAAGATTAGTTGAAAAGAGGGAACTATCCCTCTTTTTATATAAAAAGAGAAGAAATACATGAAGGAGCTTTTGAGTGCAGGGGGTAAAAAAAGTAGACAAATAATAGAAATGTATTGTAATAAAATTATGGGGAATCCAAAAATAAAAATCCCTAAAGAGATAGGGATTTATATATCGGCATATAGTTCCTTGGAAAAGGATATACTTAGTTTAACATATAGGAATACTTATATTTGTGAAATAGATGTGAAAGTAATGTGAAAAATGCCGTAATAAAAAGCACTGTTTTAGCTAAAACAGTGCTTTTCGTTTAGATTGAACTGTTGCCGCATTTTCATCATGTATTCCTGCTTCTTCAATAATTCGTTTTTTTACTTTATTTAATAGATGGTCTACTGCCTCACCAAAATAGTTAGCTTCGCTTTTTGTGCGGGCTTCTCGTAAACATTTATAGTTTTCTAGCAGTTCCTCTTTTTCGGTGTTTGTTAAGAAATCTTCTATTTTCTTTTTTGTCATACGAAACACCCTTTCTTCTGACAAACGACGCAATAGAAAATATTTATTTTTTATTATAACAATAATTTTTAGAGAAAGTATAGACTAACGTCGTAATAGTTTGTCAATTTCTTGGATTTTCTCATCAGCTTTCCCAATTTGCGTATTTTTAGCCTGTTCACCACCAAGAGCTTGGTGAAGTAAAAACGTTTGACCGGAAATAGCGGTCACAATGGAGACTTTTATAATTTCTTTTATTAAGGTGACATCGAATAAAACGAGTCCAAGAAGTGCGGCGAGGCTACCTGTAAAAATATCAGTTAAAAATCCAAAATGAAAAAAAGTTTTTAAACGGCGTGGAAGCAATAACTTGCCTTGGTTATTGATTAGATGGGAAACGAAGCCAGTAATGCCACCAACGAGAACTGCGGTTAGCCATTGATACATTTCCATCGAATCCACTCCTTTTAGTGAATAAGATTCGATAATTTTATATTGATTCCTTTTAATATTTCATATAAGCATATTGAGAAAGTTTGTTTAGGTTTATTCCGTATTCAATTTAATTGTAACAGAAAAATCTGATATATTTCAGTCTATTATATGAAGCGGTTATTCCTTAATATGAATGTAGAAAGGGGTGCGTGATATGAATATAGATTATCGAATAAGAAGTGTAGATGGTTATACAAAAAATATAGGGGAATTAGTAAGCATGCTGGAACATACGAGGGCTGTAACATTACAGGAAATAAACGAGCTATCAGTTGAGCAATTAGATTTAATTATGCCGAGTGGAGGGAATTCCATCGGAGCGTTACTAAAGCATATAGCAGCTATTGAAAAAGCACATCAGCTTATTTCATTTCAAAAGCGTGACTTTACAAAAGAAGAATTAGAAATATGGGAAGATGCACTGTATTTAGGGGAAGCAGGGAAATCTATTCGTGGCTATGACATACCGTATTATGTACAACTTTTGCAAAAAGTGAGAGAAGAAACACTAAAGTGTTTGAGTGAACAGGATGACGAATGGCTAATGTCAGAAAGAAAGTGGCCTAATGGCGTAGCGTAAATCAGCACTACCTTTGGTTTCATGTGCTAGAAGATGAAATTAGTCATCGCGGACAAATTAAAATGCTAAAAAATAAGTTATTTGAAAATTACGTTAAATAAGGTAGCTTTTTAATGGGATATTCCATATAATGAGAGTAATTAAAATTAGAACGGGGTGATGTATTATGGCGAAATTAACTTATATGAATAATAAACCAAATACAAAGGTGGACGGAAAGGGCGATACTCTATAAGTGAGCGCACAATCCTTCCACTAAGTTCAAACTAGGGAGGATATCAATTTGGATCAAAATATTTTAGAATCTTTCGGATGGGATTCTTTTTTTGAAGAACAAGCTGTAGAGAACTATGAAGTAGGGCGTATTTTACTTGAGCATAAGCATATATATCGGATTATTTGTAATGATGGTGAATATGTAGCGGAACTGTCTGGGAAGTTTCGTCATGAAGCGTTAACGAAGGGAGATTATCCGGCAGTTGGGGATTGGGTATATATAAAGAAAATAGAAAATGAGAAAAAGGCAATTATTCACCGTATTTTTCCGAGAAGAAGTTCTTTTTCAAGACAAGAAGCTGGTAACAGAACTGAAGAACAAATTATCGCAACAAATGTAGATTATCTATTTTTAGTGAATGCACTTAACCATGATTTCAACGTAAGAAGGATGGAACGTTATTTGCTGGTGGCTTATGAGAGCGGTGCAATGCCTGTTATTGTTTTAACGAAGAGTAGTTTATGTGAAGATGTGGAACAGAAAATTGCAGAAACTGAAGCGGTAGCAATCGGTGTTCCTATATTTGTTGTTGATAGCTTAGTGTACGTCGGAATAGAATTATTGCAACAATTTGTTTCACCAGGAAAAACAATTGCTTTAGTTGGATCTTCAGGTGCAGGGAAATCTACTTTATTAAATGCATTAATAGGAACAGATGTAGCAAAAACCGGAGATATACGTGAAGAAGATAGTAAAGGAAGGCATACGACAACTCACCGTGAATTGTTCCAATTACCGAGTGGCGGTTTAGTAATTGATACGCCTGGTATGAGGGAACTTCAGCTTTGGGAAGGAAGCACGGCAATTCAAACTACATTTTCCGATATTGAAGATCTTGCAAATACTTGCCGCTTTCGAGATTGTAAACATGAAGGTGAACCAGGATGTGCAGTGCGAAATGCTATAGATAACGGAACTATACCCGTAGAGCGCTTACTAAGCTATAAAAAGCTGCAAAGAGAATTGGCATATGTTATGAGAAAACAAGATGCTATTCTCGCAAGAGCTGAGCGTGATAAGTGGAAGAAGATTTCTAAACAACATAAAAAAATGTAAAAAACCAAAGGACTATTCCTTTGGTTTTTTGTATTTGTAAATTTTATAATAATATTATTCATATATATAGACAAAGGGAGAATATTTGTTTAAACTTTACAAGGTGTTTATCAAAAACGAATTGTAAAAATAGAGGATAGGGAATGGGATATATTCATAATTGGTTATTTATCTTTAAAACTTAATATTTAAATGTATGAGGTTTGTAATGAGTAAACTGTTAAGGTGGTTTCGAGATATAAAAGTAGCAAAAAAGCTATTAATTTCATTTTTGATAATTTTAATTGCGGCTGTCTCTATTATTGGAGGAATGTCTTATCAAACGGCTAAAAAGAATTTTGAATCACAAATTACGAGTAGTGCTCACGATAATATAAAAATATTAGATAATTTAATCAATCAAATGATTGAGGCGAAATTTAACGAAGTAAATAACTTTGCACGAGTGATTCATAGTGATATGTATCAAGGAGATAATCAAGATGAATTAAGAAAGGTATTATCTCAATATATTAATTTAAATAAAGATATTGAACAAGTATATGTTGCCGGCAATGATAAGAAGTTTGTGCAAGAACCAAATATACAAATGGCAGCAGATTATGATCCAACAACTCGTTCTTGGTATAAAGATGCAGTGAGTAAACAAGGTGGAATCGTGGTCACTGAACCGTATAAGGCGAAAGGAAATGGACATATTGTCGTAACGATTGCGAAACAAACAGAAGATAAAAATGGTGTTGTTGCGGTAGATTTAAGTTTAGAGAATTTATTGAAAACAACAAAGTTAATCAATATTGGTAAAAAAGGATATACTTTCATTTTAGATGGAAAACAAAAAATAATTGCGCATCCTCAAGAAAAACCAGGAGATAAAGCAGCTGATTCTTGGGCAAAGAGAATTTACGAAGATAATCAAGGCACTTTTTCATACACGTATGATGGTAGTGAAAAGAAAATGGTATTTGCTACAAACTTAAAAACAGGTTGGAAAATCGGTGGAACGATGTACTCAAATGAAGTAATTGAAGCTGCTCAGCCTGTATTTTATAATATGTTAATTGTTATGCTTATTTCATTAGTTGTAGGAGGGGCACTTATTTATTTCGTAACTCTTTCTATTACAAAACCTTTAAAGAGATTAGTTGCCACTTCTAAAGAAATAAGTGAAGGAGATTTAACGCAAACAATTGAAATTCATTCAAACGATGAAATCGGTCAACTTGCAAAAGGTTTTAATGAAATGACAGATTCACTAAGAACGTTAATTGGAAGAATTAATACTTCAGCAGGGCATGTTGCAGCTGCATCTGAAGAGTTAACAGCAAGTGTGAGACAAGCGAGTGAAGCGACTGAACAAATTACATCAGCAATGGATGAAATATCAAGTGGTGCAACGACGCAAACAGCAAGCGTAGAAAATGGTGCTATGTTACTGTTTGATGTAACAGAAGGGATTCAACATGTAGCAAATAGCTCATCATCTATTAATACTGCTTCTGCTCACACTCGCGAAAAAGCAGAAGATGGTGGAAAGCTAGTTGGAAAAACAGTAAATCAAATGCAATCTATTGCGGAATCTGTTTCACAGTCAGATGCTGTTATTCAGTTGTTGAATAACAAATCAAAGCAAATTGGTGATATTTTAGAAGTTATTCAAAATATTGCAGATCAGACAAATCTTCTAGCTTTAAATGCTGCAATTGAGGCTGCAAGAGCTGGTGAGCATGGAAGAGGCTTTGCAATTGTTGCTGATGAAGTACGAAAATTAGCAGAACAATCTAGTGTATCATCAAGTGAAATTAGTAAATTAATTTGTGAAATACAAGATGATATGAGTAAGACAGTAAAATCTATGAATAATGTAAATGAAGAAGTGCAATCTGGACTTGTTATCGCAAATGAAACAAAACAAAATTTCACTGAAATTTTACAATCTACAAATGAAATTGCTGACCAAATTAAAACGATGGTTGAAACAGCTAATGGGATGTCAAAAGGTGCAAATGAAGTATCTATTTCGGTTGGTCAAATTGCTATGACGGCACAAAATAATGCGACGAGTACACAAAGTGTTGCAGCGTCAGCTGAGGAGCAGTTAGCTTCTATGGAAGAAATTGGTTCTGCGGCTGGTACACTATCTCAAATGGCTGAAGAGTTACAAGTATTAATTGAAAGATTTAAAGTATAAAAAGGGGAGGCTGTCTCAAAATAGCATTAGTGCTATTAGAGACAGTCTTTTAGCTGATAAACGGATTAGAGGTTCAATGTATTTAATGTTTGTCGAAAAATAGAGGAATTTGTTAAGCGGGTGTATAATTAATATAATATAGACTACGTTTAAAGGAGATCAGTATGGGAGTGTATTGGGGAACGAAAAGACATTCTTGGCTTAGCTATGTCTCGTTTTGGTTAAGCATTTTATTCTTTGTTGCTTTTTTAATTGAAGTGTTTGTATTTAAAACACTTTCAAATAGCTCATTACAAATCGTTAAATACTTTTATTTTATATTTGTTCCATTAAATATCATTCTTAGTTTAAGGTTATTATTTAAGAAGAATGAAAAGAAAATATTACCGATTTTTAGTTTAATTGTATCACTATTATTTGCAAGTTTAATTATAGTGTTAGCATTAGCAGCTACAGGAAAAGTCTTATGAGGAGAGTGATATAAATTACTCTTCTTTTTTGTGGTTTTTTAAGAGTTATAAGTAGTGTGTAGGAAATAAGGAAAGTGATAAGTTATCAGTAAGAGGACGTATTAGTGAATAGAGAGTGAACTGAAAATACTATATGTTTTGTATGTGTTTATAAAGCAAATGAATGCAGTAAGATTCGTGATATATGGTACAATAAACATGGATAGTGATAGAGATAAAGGGTATATAAAATACTCATCGTTTTTTAGTAAGAGAGGGGTTATCTTATGCTATACGAGGATTTGATGACATTATTCCAAGCTGCTCCGATAAAATTAGATAGAGGCGGCTGGAAATATATAATCCAGGAACAAAATGATAATTATGAAATTGTTGATGAAATGTTAAAAAAGCAAATGAATGTTGAATTGTATTTTAATGAGTATGATGAGGTGAAAATCACTTTATATAAAGATGGAAGCCCTATTACTACTATGCAAAGAATTGCTATTTCAAAAGTTGAGTTGGATGAAGAGGAAGAAGGCATTCAATTCGTATTGGAACGCATGCCAAGTCGAATGATTCGTTTGCAATTAAAGCCATATCTTGCAGTAGAAATGGGGCCGTACTGGGAAGTATGTGAAGACTGTGAATGAAGATGAAAAACATCCGTATACACGGATGTTTTTTTATGTTTTTTGAAGTTGTTTAAAGGCAATAATCGGTAGTAAAATGATGCTCACCCAACCGATAATAGGGTATAGAATATGAAGTAATTCACTATATCCAATGAAACTAAAGCAATAACTAATTAGTAATATGAAGTAAATAATGTTATTACTTTTCCATCCGGTAATGGATTGCATTTGTTTTGTCATCCCGAACACATTACCAACTAAAGTTGTGAACACTTCACCGAAAATAATAAGAACAAAGAAAAAGTGAAAAGTTGCATTAAATCTTCTTATGACTTCAGCCATTGGGATATTGTATTGATAAAATTGGTCGACTGATAAGATAGCTAAATGGCTGCATAATAAAATTAAAGAAAGTCCTGTACCACCTAAAATTCCACCCCACAAAATGGCTTTTCGATCTTTTACTTCACTGGCTAACGGGACGAGAACGCTTTGGGCGAGCGAAAGATTTAAAGCGACATATGTAATAGGGCTAGTAATCCACTTCATATTCCAGCTCTCTGCAGGAATAGTATTACTAATAGGTGTTGTACTATGGAAAAAGGTTGTAATAGCGAGTCCGATAATAAAGATCATCATAATAGGTACGACAAGCGTATTTACTTCAAAAACACCTTGTAATCCCCGGCTCCCAATAATGAGACAGGCGATGACCGTGATGAAAATACCAAGTTGTCTCGGGAGGCGGAGTTGTTCTTCAAATACTGCACCGGCTCCTGATAACATAACGCTCGTTACACCAAATAATACGAGTAATAGTAATGTGTTTACGACATTTCCAAATACATCCCCAAATAAATATTTGTTGAATTCTTGAGCTGAGAATGCCCCTATTTGTGATGAAAGTAACATCATCTTTGTGCCGAGCCAAATAAAAAAAAATCCACTTATACATATGCCAATGGTTCCGTAAAATCCGTTAACTGTAAAAAATTCAACAATTTCGCGCCCAGTAGCAAATCCAGCTCCAACGACCGTTCCGATATAAGTAGCAGCGACTTTCTTTGCTACTTGCCATTGTTGATTGTCCATGTTATCCCTCTTTCTTCTATGATGAGCTTGACTTACTATTATGCATATGTGTGAGCTTGGACAATTAGACATATGAAGTAGTTGAAAGGGTACATGAATTATATGATATTAGGGAAATATTAAGGTTGTTAAAACTTTGTTACATATAAGCTGTTCATTCAAAAGAATAGGGAATGTATGGTAAAATGAAGTTAGGTCATTAAAAGATAGTAACATGATAAGAGGAGTGGATTGTATGAGTACGAAAACGAATGTTGTTGAAGTATTAAACAAGCAGGTAGCAAACTGGAATGTATTATATGTCAAACTGCATAATTATCATTGGTATGTGACAGGACCGCACTTCTTTACATTACATGAGAAATTTGAAGAGTTTTATAATGAAGCAGGAACATACATTGATGAGTTAGCAGAGCGTATTTTAGCGTTAGAAGGAAAACCGTTAGCGACAATGAAAGAGTATTTAGCAACTTCAACTGTAATCGAAGGGACAAGCAAAGAGTCTGCAGAAGAAATGGTGCAAATTTTAGTAAACGATTTTTCTGCACTTATTCAAGAATTAAAAGAAGGTATGGAAGTAGCTGATGAAGCTGATGATGAAACATCGGCTGATATGCTATTAGCAATTCATACGACATTAGAACAACACGTATGGATGTTAAGTGCATTCTTAAAATAAACATAAATGGATTAAAGAAAAACTCTGTTGAAAAATTCTTTCAATAGAGTTTTTTATAATTTTTCAGTTTTCTTTTATGCTATAATATAGTAAAAAGGAGGCGATACAATGTTTCGCTTTTTCAGAACTGGAAAAGAAGATAGGGAAATTACGAAAGATGAATTAGAACAAGCGATGGCGAAGTTTCTAGAAACGAATGCTAATATCGTTTATACAGTTTTAGTAAATGATGATTACACAGTAAATTATGATTTGTTAAAGCCCTATTTACCTGCATTTCCAACAAATTTTTTTCTGATAACGAAGGAAACGCTTGAAGTATTTGAACATACAGAAGAAAATTTAAACCTAGTTAAAGAAATTGATATCGTACAAAAGGCCGTAGATCAATATGTAACAGAAAAAGAAATGTTCCCAATTGTTGAAGATAGCGAAGATCGCCTCATATGCAGAGTGAAGCTAGGACCATATTTAAATCGTATATTAAAAAGAAACTTATATATTTCAGAAAAGCATTATTTAGTTTCAAGTAAACCAGATAAGAAAAAAAAGAATAGTGGGCAGATGTTATGAGAACAACAATAATATTATTGTTGTCTTTTTTTAATTAAAATATTGATTTTTCAGTTTATTTAACTTTATACTACAACTAGTGGATAGGAAGGAGTGGTGTATTATGCGTATACATACATTAACTATTAAATATCATTCTGAGAATCAGGTATTATTAAGTTGAATTGTAGAATTTAACTACTTATACCGTGACCCTAGAATGATAGGAAGACTGGAGAAGCAATTATTATAAAAGGTTACGGGGGAATTCCTATATGGAAAATAATATGACTTATATTAAGTTATTAAATGAAACGTTACATTGTTATGCAAATAAAGGAAGTTTTGAAGCGTATTCTTATATAATGAATAATGCTAAAGATGTAATGGGTAATGAAGCACAAATATATAATTTTAAATATGCATTAGCAAGTGCAGCAGGACTTGAAGAAGAAGCGTTGCATTTAATGAAGAAAGCAATTATAGAAAATGGATTTTGGTACGGAAGTGAGTATTTAATTTCCGATGATGATTTAAAACCACTACATAAATTTGAAGAGTTTCATAGAATGGTTCAATTATGTAAAGAAAGAGAAGAATTAGCAAAGAAATCGGAACAAGCAGACGTGAAATATAAATACAGCAAACAAACTGAAAATCTACTAATAACACTGCATGGGGATCAAGAAAATATACAAATAATAGAACCATATTGGAACTCTGTAATGGAACAAGGTTTTATGCTAGCATTGCCTCAATCTTCCCAAATTCAATTTTCAGATGGATATGTGTGGGATAATATCGAAAGAGGAAGAGATGAGTTAAAAGGACATTACAATAAGATTAAAGTGAATAAAACATTTGGGAATATTATTATTGGTGGCTTTTCTGCTGGGGCAAGAGTAGCGTTACATTCCATGTTACAAGGTGAAATAGAAGTGAACGGTTTTATTTTTGTGGCACCGTGGCTTCCGGAAATGGAAGAATGGGAAGAGATGATTGGAATATTGCATGATAAAAGCATAAAAGGATATATAATATGTGGGGATCAAGATGAAGATTGTTTTGAAGGTACACAGCAATTTGTAACGTTATTAAAGGATAAAAATATAGAACATAAGTATAAAGTTGTGCCTAACTTAAATCATGATTATCCTCATAATTTTGATGAGTTATTAAAAGAAGCTATTGAATATATAGGAAGCAAAAACAATTGATTGGTAGTAAGAAAAGGAGATGCATCATATGTGATGCATCTCCTTTTCGTTATTATAAATTAAAAGCATCTGCCAATAGGCGATAAGAGTTTAATTTATGTTCAAATTGATGAGTAATCGTGACAATCATAAATTCGTCAGTATTATACGCTTTGCTTAAGTTTAATATTTTTTCTTTCACAGAAGACGGATCACCGACAATCATACGTTGACGATTTTCTTTTATGCGGAATAGATCATAAGCACTATACGAATAATTTTGAGCAGTTTCAATAGAAGGAGTACCAGTAGTCCGTTTTCCTTGTTCTAATAGTAAAATCGATAAATCAAGGCTTGATGCAATCTTCTCCGCTTCTTCATTTGTTTCTCCGCAAATAACAAAAATAGATACGATTGATTTTGGTTTATCACCTAAATAGGAAGGTTGGAATTGTTCTTGGTAAGCCTTCATTACTTCAGGGCCACCGTATCCGTTAATGAACTGTGCAAATGCAAAAGAAGCGCCTTGCTTTGCCGCAATCATTGCACTTTCTCCGCTAGAACCGAGCATCCACATTTCAGGAGATGTTGGGATAACTGGAGTAGCCTTTAAGTTTGCATAATGATGGTTTTCTGGTACTTGATCATGTAAGTACATAGCAACATCTGCAATTTGTTCTGGATATTGATCAAGTGAGACCATTTTACCTTCTTGAAGTGCGCGAGTTGCTATCGGCATACCACCAGGCGCTCTCCCGACACCAAGGTCGATGCGGCCCTTATAAAGTGCTTCTAAAACGCGGAAATTCTCGGCAACTTTATATGGACTATAATGTGGCAGCATAACACCACCAGAACCAACTCTAATACGGTCAGTTTTCGCGGCAATATGTGAAATGAGTATTTCTGGACTTGAACCAGCTAAGCTAACTGAATTATGGTGCTCGGATACCCAAAAACGTGTGAATCCGAGTTTCTCAACTTCTTGTGCAAGCGTAACTGTATGCGAAATAGCTTGGGCTGCTGTGCTACCATCTGAAATAGGTGATTGGTCTAATACACTTAATTTGATCATAGAATATACCTCTCAATCTTAATGTACATCCTATTATATATTTACTTACGAAAAATGCGTAATGAAATGCTCAAAAGGAAAAGTGAATAATTTTTTATCCGCTTTTAATGAGAAAACCCTCGTTCATAATGATTCATTTCGACTAAGTTTAATATATATTCGTAGTTATCAATTTCTAAATGTATTTGCTTGCGTTCTTCTTCAGTTAGTTTAACGCTAGTGAGTTTTTTACATAACTGTTGTTTCTTTAATTCTAAATGTTTTTTTGTAGCCTGATAATCGTAAGTACGTTTCATGTGTATCCACCCTTTCCATACAGTTACTATCTGTATGTTTATCATATGAAGCATGTGGAAGGGGGAGAGCTGCACCTTATGTATTTTTAGTGAATTTTCAAATTGTGGTGGTGTTATGTTTAAGTGAATTTATGAATAAAATGCACTAAACCACTAATTTGTATTTCATGAAGTAAGGGGTGGGATTGTGCAGAAAGATATAATGTTTAACAATGAGATGGATGAAACGTTAAAAGTTATAAATAAGGGATTGAAGAAGACGACACGTCCGAAACAAATCATTGTAGTAGGGGCTGGTATGGCTGGATTAGTTTCGGCATCTTTATTAAAAGCAGCAGGGCATGAAGTGAAGGTTTTTGAAGCGAACAACCGTGTAGGTGGCCGCATAGAGACAGTTAGGATGGAAGATACCGGATTATATTTAGATGTTGGAGCGATGAGAATTCCGTATTCGCATACATTAACGATGGCATATATAAGAAAGTTTGGGCTACAGGTGAGCCCTTTTATTAATAGGAATGAGACAGATATTATATACGTAAATGGTCGGAAAACGACATTAAAACAATACGAAAAAGATCCAAGTATTTTAAGATATCCTGTGGAAATGAATGAAGTTGGGAAAACGTCTGAGGAACTATTAATGTTAGCGGTACAGCCCATTATAAATTTTATAAAAAAGAACCCAGAGAAAAATTGGGATATTGTAGTAAAGGATTTTGGGAAATATTCTACAGGTCAATTTTTAAAATATCATCCTTATCAATATAATACGTATTTTTCGCCAGTAACGATTGAGATGATAGGTGTTCTATTAGATTTAGAAGGTTTTTTAGAAAGGTCATTCGTTGAGACGTTACGTTTTTTATATATTATGCAAGAGGAGAGCGGATTTTGCGAAATAATAGGTGGGAATGATAGATTACCAAAGTCTTTTTTACCACAATTAGAAGGAAATATTATATATAATCAAAAATTAATGAAGCTTCATCAACAAGCCAATAGTGTAACAGCCTATTACCGGAACGAGGAAACTTTTGAATATAGTAGTATTACAGGGGATTTAGTTATTGTTACAATTCCTTTTTCAACAATGCGATTTGTAGAAGTAGATCCATTTGATTCGATATCTCATGCGAAGTGGAAAACAATTCGCGAATTGCATTATATGCCAGCTACAAAAATAGGAATTCAATTTAAAAGTCGTTTTTGGGAGGAACAAGGGCAATTAGGTGGGAGAATTATAACAGATCTTCCTATACGTTATGCGTATTATCCAAGCCATGGAATCGGAGAGAAAGGGCCTGCTATGATGTTAGGAAGCTATACATGGTCTTATGATGCGTTGTTATGGGATGGGTTATCAAAGGGGGATCGTATCTATTACACACTACAAAATTTAGCAACAATATTAGGTGGTCAAGTATATGATGAGTTCATGTCTGGAATATCAAAGAGTTGGACATTAGATCCATATGCGCTTGGAGGGTTTGCACTATTTCAAGCTGGCCAAGAATCAGAATTACAGCCAGTCATTGTAAAACCTGAGGGGAGAATATATTTTGCTGGTGATCATACAACGCTGTATCACGGATGGATTCAAGGTGCGATTGAATCTGGAGTTCGTGTAGCGATGGAAGTGAATGATCAAAAAGTTTAAAATTCAGAAATTTCTTTACTGTATAACTTGAGATGGATATTATTATATATAAAAGAATTATAGGGAGTGTTTACAGTGAATCCGTTATTATTCGATTTTCCTTCTGAATTTTATACTGACAGGCTTTTTATTCGAATGCCAAAACCAGGTGATGGTAAAGTTGTATATGACGCAATTCAAGCTTCAATACAAGAATTAAAACCTTGGATGGTCTTTGCACAAAAAGAGCAAACAGAGGAAGAAATAGAAGAGAGTATTAGAAAATCGCATATTCAATTTTTGCAGCGTGAGGATTTGAGATTACTAGTTTTTTCGAACGAAACAGGTGAATTTATTGCATCTGCCGGATTACATCGTATTAATTGGGATATACCTCAATTTGAAATCGGGTATTGGATTGATTCAAGGTTTAGTGGAAAGGGCTATATGGTAGAGGCTGCAAAAGGTATAACAGATTATGCTTTCACTGAATTGAAAGCAAACCGCGTAGAAATTCGTTGTGATTCTCTAAATAAGAAGAGTAGAGCGATACCAGAGAAATTAGGCTTTAAATTAGAGGGTACTTTAGAAAGCGCGAGTGTTGCGGTGGATGGAAATGGATTAAGGGATATGTGTGTATTTGCAATGACGAGAAATACATATGAAAAAGAAGAGCTGTAAAGAAACAGCTCTTCTTTTTGTTTATTATGGTACAGGATGTCCATTAGAGCTTTCGAAAATTGTAAACCATTGTTGGCGGTCTAAGTTAACTTTTGTAGCAAGAGCGGCTGTTTTCACACGATCTAATTTACCAGAGCCAACGATTGGCATCATGTTAGCTGGATGAGCGAGTAACCATGCATACATAACAGTATCGATGCTAGTAACACCTAGTTCAGTAGCAACTTTTTGTAAAGTTTCACGTACACGTATGGCACGTTCTGATTGACCAGTAAAGATTTCACCACCAGCAAGAGGTGACCAAATCATTGGATTAATTCGTTTTTCTTGGCATAAATCAATCGTACCTTTTTCAAAATGCTCAAGCTGCATCGCAGATACTTCAATTTGATTTGTAATGAGCGGGAAATCTAAATACGAACTTAACATATTAAATTGTGAAGGTAAAAAGTTAGATACACCGAAGTGACGAACCTTTCCTTCTTGCTTTAAGCGTGAGAACGCTTCTGCCACTTCATTTGGGTCCGTGAATGGATCAGGACGATGAATGAGCAATACATCAATATAATCTGTATGTAAGTTTTGTAATGAATCCTCCGCGCTTTTTATTATATGTTCAGCACTCGTATTGTAGTGAGCAACATATCGCTCTGGAAATTTAGGGGATGGGGGAGCGATTCCACATTTAGTGATGATTTGCATATTTTCGCGTAAGGAAGGCTTTAGTTGTAACGCTTCTCCAAACAATCCTTCACATGTATATCCGCCATAAATATCAGCGTGATCGAAAGTAGTAATCCCCAAATCCATACAGTCTTCAATAAAAGAAAGTAACTCTTGCTTTGTCATATTCCATTCTGCTAAACGCCAGAACCCTTGAATAATACGAGAAAATTCTAGTGTTTCGGCCATTTGAACTCGTTCCATTATAAGTACCCCCTTGATGAATGATAATATTTTTGAAAAGGCTTTCTTGCTACATATTATTATATAGTTACCCGGTTGTACATACAATAAATATGTTTTGCTACAAAAACGTTTTTCTCTATATGCTATAATGTAGAAACATATAGCTATAAGGAGATGTAAGGAATGATTCCAGTAACAATACTAACTGGTTTTCTTGGATCAGGGAAAACGACATTATTAAATCGAATTTTATCAGAGGATCACGGCAAGAAATTAGCAGTGATTGTAAATGAAATAGGGCAAATTGGTATCGATAATCAATTAATTATGAACGTTGAAGAAGAAATTATGGAAATGACAAACGGTTGTTTATGCTGTACTGTGCGTGAAGATTTACTTGTTGCTTTAAAACAATTACTGGATGTGAAAGCAGAAGGGAAAATGGACTTTGATGGATTAGTAATTGAAACAACAGGTCTTGCAAATCCAGGTCCGATTATTCAAACTTTCTTTTTAGATCCAGTTATTCAATCTGCATACCAAATTAACGGTGTTGTAACAGTTGTAGATAGCTATCATATACATAAACATTTTGAAAAGGGACTAGAAGCAAAAGAACAAATTGCCTTTGCTGATGTTGTGTTAGTAAATAAATTAGATTTAATTGAAGAAAATGAGAAAGAAAGTCTCGTACATGAACTGCAAGGCATTAATCCAACTGCAAAATTAATCGAGACGACTAACTGTGAGGTAGATATACCATCGTTACTACAAATTCAAACGTTTAAAACGAAAGATACGTTACAAATTTACCCTCATAAAGAACATAACCATTTAGAAGGTGTAAAATCGTTTGTACTACGTGAAGAGCGTCCGTTAGATTTACAAAAACTGAATGAGTGGATGTCAGCTGTCGTGCAAGAGCTAGGGGAGTATTTATATCGTTACAAAGGGATATTATCTATTGACGGAGTAGATAAAAGAATTGTTTTCCAAGGTGTACATACATTGTTTGCTGCTTCGTACGATAGAGAGTGGCAAGAGGGCGAAGAGCGGGTAAGCGAAGTAGTGTTCATCGGAAAAGATATTAATAAAGAATGGTTCCAAGAACATTTTGAAGAATGTGTGAAATAAGTCTGCGTAAATCGCAGGCTTATTTTTTATGAGCATATTAATGAGATAATACTAGATTACAAAAATGAAGTAATAAGGGAACGAAACTAAAAATAGAAAACATAACATTGATAAATGCATAATAAAAAGCCTGTTTTCACAGACTTGTATTGTCATCTATAAGTAATTCCATTACAACACCTACAACTGGACCTTCGTCATCAATATCCCCATTTAAACGGAAGCCAAATGACTCATATAGTCCCATTGCGTGTTTGTTGTCAGGATGTAAACTTAAATAAATTATTTTACATTCGAATTTTTGTTGCAAGAATTGAATTAGTAAGCGAAGGAAACGTTTTGCGTATCCTTTTCCTTGAAATTGTTGGTCAATCATAAAACGATCTAACCATACACTTTCATGTTTTTGGGAATACCAACCGTACATTGCGTATCCAACGAGTGTTTCTTTGTCATATAAGCCTACTGACGTTCCGTTTTCTTCATATAATGATTCCGCTAAAGAAAACGCATTGCTTTCAATAAACTGCTGCTGGTCTTTTGCTACGTCTAAAGCAGCAACTGAACGCCAATTATTTGCTGTTACTTCACAAATGTGAAGATTCATAGTTCCAACTCACCTTCTAAATTTGTATAGCTTACAAGCTAATATGGATAATTCTACTTGTTATTTCGATCAAGTCAAGGATAAATACATAAAAAGGCAGCTGAATGACATATTCAGCTGCCTAGAAAATATAGTTGATTAGTTTGTTGCTTCTTTTAAAGTATTTACGTTTTCTTCCATTAATGTGAAGTAATCTTTATTGTTCTTTGCATCATCCTCAGAAATAGTAGCAAGGTGATTTAAGCGTAAAATTTTTGTACCTGTTTCTTTTTGAATAACTGATGCTACTTTTGGAGTAGAGAATGTTTCAAATAAAATATATTGTAGACCGTGCTCTTTTACTGTTTTTGTAATGTCAGCAAGCTGTTTTTGAGATGGTTCATCAGATGCTGAAATTCCAGCGATTGGAATTTGTTTCAAACCGTATCGTTGTTCCCAGTAGCCGTAAGCTGCGTGTGAAACTAATATTTCTTTCGTTTTTGCATTTGCAACAACTGCTTTAAATTGATCATCTAAATCAGTGAATTTTGTTTGTAGTGCTGCAAAGTTTTTTTCGAACTCTTTTTTATGTTCAGGCTGTAATTCTACAAGTGCATTTTTAATTTTTTCTGCTTGTTTCATCGCAAGAGTAGGATCTATCCAAACGTGTGGGTCTTTATCGTGATGATGTTCATCTTCTTTATGACCGTCTCCATGATCGTGCTGCTCTTCTTCAGATGAAGCACGAAGTTCGATATCTTTAGATGCATTTACAATTTTTACGTTTTCTTTTTTTAATGATTTTTCCATTTTTTCGGCAAATGGTTCTAATTCTGCGCCGTTATAAACAAATAAATCGGCTTTCGCCACTTGTACAGTCTGCTTTTGACTTGGTTCAAATGTATGAGAATCCGCACCAGGTGGGTAAATTGTTTCTACATTTACATAATCACCACCGATTTTTTTTGCAAAGTCAGCGAGTGGGAAAATGGTTGTATAAACAGAAAGTTTCCCATCTTTTTTCGCTGCACCTTCTTTGTTGTTAGAACATCCAGCAAAGATGAGTGTGAAAATAAGTATAAATGAAAATAGAGCTAATTTTTTAGGCATATAATTCTCCTCTTTTCTTTTTTACAATTATATTTTCTCCAAATATAAGAAGAAAATATCGTTTTAATACAAAACGGAATAATTACGTTTTAGTTTGCGAACCTAGTATAATACATCTTTATGAAAGTTGCAATAAATAATAATCATTACGATTTGATTTTGTAATAAATCTGTCAAAAAGAAAGGTATTAATTTTTATGATTGGTGCATATGTGACAATGTTACTTTCATATATTGGGAGGGAGCAGAAAAAAGGGGATGAGCGCTTGGGTTACTTCATGGAAGCTATCTTATTAATACTTGCGGTTGTTTTGCCATTATCTTTTGTTTTAATTTTTTTAAGAAGACTAATAAGTAATTTAGGGGATGCTACAACAATTACAAAATTGCCAGCGGAAGAAAAAGAAGAGAAAAAAGAGTAAGTAAAGCACTATGCATACGCATAGTGCTTTACTTATGGTAAAATGGGAGAACGGAAACTCCTGTTAGCGACGATTAGCTATAGGAGAGAATAGTAAATAAAGAGGTATACACATATATGAATAAGCGAACAGCGTTAGTACTTGGCGCAAGTGGGTTAGTTGGACAAGAAATAACGCGACTATTACTTGACTCAGATTACTACGATTCGGTTACTATTTTTGTAAGGGAACCATTACAATTACAGCATGAGAAATTGCAACAGAAACAGGTGGATTTTTCAGTATTAGAGGAATACAAAGAATTTTTTGCAGTAGATGATGTTTTTAGTTGCTTAGGAACAACGATAAAAAAAGCGAAGTCGAAGTCGAATTTTAAAAAAGTAGATTATGAATATACATTACGAGCTGCCTGCTTAGCTGAAAAACAAGGCGTGCAAAATTTTCTTGTTATTTCATCAATGGGAGCAAAACCTAAATCATTTTTCTTTTACTCGCAAGTGAAGGGGAAAATGGAAGAGGAGCTGAAAAAGCTAGTTATTGGTGGCATACATATTTTCAGGCCGTCATTATTAGTTGGAAATCGACAAGAATATCGTTTTGGGGAAAGAATGGCTGAGAAATTATCTCGTATTCTTCCGTTTATATTTAAAGGGGCTTTTAAAAAGTATAAACCAATTTCAGCTAAAGATGTGGCGAAAGGAATGTATATAACAGCGCTACGTGAAGAATCTGGTATTCATATTTATAATTCAAATGAAATTACAACGATAGAATAAATAAAACCGAGAAGAATGACTTTTACTGAAAGACAAAGGAAATAGAGTTTTAGGCTTGGATTAACAGTAAATACACGTTGTTTAACACTTATACTAAAATGAAAGAGGAGTGGGGAATCCACTCCTTTTATCACGACAATTTTATTCCACTTTTATCCCTCATACGTCTCAAATAACCTTTTCAAATACGCCTGATTTCCTTTCGTGATATACTGCTCAGTTTCTATTAAACGCGTTGCTAATTCGGACTTCGTTAGACGCATATACTGTCTGTAAACATTCTTTAAATTCCTGTCAGACTTTAATTGTTCAAACTCGTGAAAAGCATGTTTTTCATTTTGTCGATAGGGAAGGTGCTTTTCGATCTCTTTTTGTTTTTTCTTATAACTCTTACTCTTTTCTTTATAATACGCATAGATTTTTTCATGATTTCTTATAGTATTAAAATGAATCCCTTGGCCTTGTTCATCGAGTTCTTTTGTCTTTTTAGATACATTGTGCAAGGTAACTTCTTTGCCCTCCGCAAGAAGGGCGTCTATTGCTTTTTTACCTAGTTCGAAGGAGGTAATCCTTCGTTTTTCGTAATCACACTCTAAACCATTTTTATGGTTTTTTTTATTTTCATTACTTCCAAATTAAAACCTTTTTCCCCGTAAAATCCCTTCGTTTTTTCTGCCCATTCTAGATAGTTTAGTAATTCATGCTTTTGTTCTGGTTCGGGTATTTTAGTGCTACGGGTAAAGAAGGCTTGGATTCCACAGTAGTTATTGTTAGTTTAATTGCAGGGGTTTTAGGAATTGCAGCTTTTGTCATTCGTCAAAACTTCTTAGAAAAACCAATTTTAAACTTTAAGATCTTCCTAAACCCTAAATATACATTATCTATTTTCGTGCTAATTACAACTATCTTTGCAATGTATTCGGTGATGATTTCTGTACCGTTATTTTTGCAGAACATTCAAGGCATGACAGCATTAAAATCAGGATTAATTATGCTTCCAGGTGCGATGATTATGGGATTATTAGCACCAATTAACGGTAAGTTATTTGATTGTTTTGGAATTCGTCCACTTATCCTAATCGGTTTTCCTTTAATGATTGTGGCATCTGTAATTTTAGGGAATCTATGACTAGAAACCGCTTCGTGGGTTATTTGTTTAACGTATGCTATTCGTTTAATTGGCGTGGGGATGGTTCAAATGTCTCTTCAAACAAATGCACTCAATGCATTAAAGCAAGAAGAAGTATCATATGGTACTGCGATGAACAGTACGTTAGGGCAAACAGTTGGAGCAATAACTTCAAGTCTTATTGTCACGTTGATATCGAATCGTACACAGTTTCATGGTACAGAAATGTTAAAAGAACATAAATCTGAGATGATCGGAATGTCAGCTGATGCGATTCAAAAGCTGAAAAAAACAATTTCAATAGATGCCTTTATTGCTGGGAACAATGACACTTTCTTATAATCAATTGTGGTTGCGGTAATTGGTTTAGGATTGGGATTATGCTTAAAAAGCAAAAAAAGATGGGGGTTTCTAAATAAAATTTGAACTTTAAGATTAGGTTAGATTAGAAATGGATAATTGGTCCTTTGATCTAAAATGTTTTTTTGGGAGAAAATTAATGATATTTTATTATTAGTAAAGTTCTTTCTCTAATATGGTTGTAAAACGTAGATAAAGTATGTTTAATCAATATTTGGAATGAAAACTCTAGATTTTCTATGTAACATAGAAAATTTAGAGTTTTTTATTACCTATAATTAGATAAGTCTTATCGTTTTTGCACCAGAACCGATACCCCTACATTTATCTGCCTCTTTGGTAAGGCATCGAATAATCCTTACTTATACCATCGCGATTTCTGATAACTTACATGTAGAGGTATTACTCAATATAACAAAAATGTAATGTTAATGAAATGTAATTCCATCGATACTATAAATGAAATTATATAAAATGAATTACATAAATGAATGAGAGTTAAAGAATTTTTATAATGAAAAAGGAGAAGTATTAATGCGAAATATATTAAATGTAGAAAAAATTGAAAAATATTATGGTAATAAAGATAATGTAACAAAGGCTATAGATAATATTAGTTTTAAGGTAGATGAGGGAGAATTTGTTGGGATAATGGGGCCTTCAGGAAGTGGTAAAACTACATTACTTAACTGTATATCAACTATTGATAATGTTACTACGGGAAAAATAATGATAAATAATAGTGACATTACTCGGTTAAAATCAAAGTCACTAGATAAGTTTAGAAAAAATGAATTAGGGTTTATATTTCAGGACTTTAATTTATTAGATACCCTTACTGCTTATGAAAATATTGCCCTAGCGTTAACAATAAAAGGTGAGAAAAGTTCAAAAATTGATGGGAAAATACAAGCAGTTGCAAAATATTTAGACATTGAACAAGTATTAAGCAAATACCCTTATCAAATGTCAGGCGGACAAAAACAAAGGGTTGGTTCGGCAAGAGCTATCGTAACAGATCCATCTTTAGTACTTGCAGATGAACCAACAGGATCGTTAGATTCTAAATCAGCTAGATTATTACTCGAAAGATTTGAAAGTCTAAATAAGGATTTAAAAGCTACAATACTTATGGTTACTCATGATGCATTTACAGCAAGCTATGCTCGTAGAATTCTTTTTATTAAAGATGGAAAAATATTTATCGAGTTGGTAAGAGGGAATGATTCCAGAAAAGAATTCTTTACTAAAATTATCGAAGTTATAACCCTTCTTGGAGGTGACGATAATAATGTACTCTAAGATTGCTATTGGGAATGTAAAGAAAAGTTTTAAAGATTATGCAATATATTTCTTAACACTAACACTGGCTGTTTGTATATTTTATAGCTTTAACTCAATAGAATCACAAAAGGCACTTATGGAAATTAACGCTTCAGATAGAAAGTATGTGCCTACAGTAATGAACGCTATCTCAAATGTGTCAGTATTTGTATCCGTAATATTAGGTGGTTTAATATTGTATGCAAATAATTTCTTAATTAAAAAACGTAAAAAAGAATTAGGAATATACATGACTTTAGGTATGGGAAGAAGAAACATATCCAGAATATTAGTAACAGAGACATTTCTAGTTGGCGTTATATCTTTAGTGAGTGGACTTATAATAGGTATTGGAGTATCGCAGGGGTTATCTACATTTGCATTAAAGCTATTTGACTTGCCCATCAATAAATATAAATTTGCAATTTCAACAGGTGCTATAGGTAAAAGCGTATTATACTTTGGAATCATGTTTTTACTTGTTATGTTATTTAATGTATATGTTGTTTCTAAATACAAAATAATTGATTTGTTAACAGCAGGTAGAAAAAGCGAAGATGTAAAATTTAGAAATCCTCTTATCTATGTAATCACATTTATTATGTGTGTAGCATCACTTGGATATGCATATGTGACTGTACTAAAAATCGGATTGAATTTTACTAATCCTATGCTCGTGGTATCAATCATTCTTGGCATATTAGGTACATTGCTGTTTTTCTTTAGTTTATCTGGATTTATATTATATGTTGTAAAGAAGAATAAAAAAGTCTATTTTAAAGGTTTAAATATATTTATCATCAAACAAATAAATAGTAAGGTTAATACAAATTTTATATCCATGTCTGTAATCTGTTTAATGTTATTCCTTACAATGGTGGCTTTATCTACAGGAATCAGCTTTAACAGAATGATGGACGCCACAACGAAAGAAATAACACCATTTGATGCCAGTATTACGTTGGAGAATAAGGATGAAAGTTACACTATAGAAGAAGTATTAAATAAAGCTAATTTTAAAATAAGTAATAACGAAAAATATGTATCTTATAATGTATATCGAACAGGGATGGAAGTGGTGGACTTTGTACCAGAAGGTAAAGATTATAATAACGATATAGATTTCATTAAAGTATCTGATTATAATAAAATTTTAAATCTTAAAGGTGAAAAGGAAATCACTTTAAATAACAATGAAATTTTACTTTTATCAAATGAAAGCCGGTTGGCTAATTCGACAAATGAAAGATTAAAAGATAGCAATAAGGTGAATATTAAAGAAAAAGAATATTTGGTAAAAAACGCTAAAGTTATACAAGAGAATCTTTACACTTATGATGTGCGAACTAATTACTTCACAATCGTTATAAATGATGAGTTTTTATCAGGCTACAAAATTACTGAATCCGTACTTAATGTAAATTATTTAGATGGAAATAGAGAAGAATATAATAAAAAATATGATAACGTTGCACGGGGCTTTTATGACGAAAATGGCCCGAAATTAAATATTAATCGTATAGCAGGCAAATCAAAGGATGAAGTTTGTGCAGGAAGTAAGGGATTGAAAACTATCGTACTGTTTATTGGGATATATATAGGTATTGTATTTTTAATAACGAGTATGGCTGTATTAGCTCTTCAACAATTATCAGAAGCCAGTGATAGCATAGATCGATATAAATCTTTGAAGAGAATTGGTTCAAACGGAACAATGATCGACAAAACGATTTTCATTCAAACTTTCGTATACTTTAGTCTTCCAGTTTTTCTTGCCATAATTCATTCTATAGTTGGAATTTATGTAGTCAATTATTATATTAACAGATTTCAACAAACAGACATTATTTTACCAGCATTGATGACGGGCTTAGTATTTCTTGTAGTTTATGTAGTATATTTCTACACGACATATGTCGGTTATAAAAATATTGTAAAAAGTAATACTTGATTTTATAATGCTTATTAGGGCTATTACACTTTGTTTCTCAAGATGTAATAGCCTTATATTCTGTATAGGGAGGGAAAAGTCATGAAAAAAATCATTCTGATTGAAGATGATGAAATCATCAGAGAAGAATTACAACATTTTTTTATAAAGTATGGATATGAAGTAAAGGCTCCCACAGATTTTAATCATATTATCAAACATATAGAAAGTGAGAATGTAGACCTTATATTACTAGACATAAACCTTCCTGTGTTCGATGGCTATTATATATGCAGAGAAATACGTAAAACTTCAGATGTTCCAATCATCATGGTTACAAGCAGAGATAGTGATGTAGATGAACTAATAAGTATGAATTTAGGAGCAGATGATTTTATAACAAAGCCTTATAATACAGAAATACTATTAGCAAGAGTAACAAACATTTTAAGAAGGACATCTGGAGATTTAAAGACGAATCATATCTTAATTTATAGAGATTTTAATTTAAATCTCTCAAATGCAACAGTTACTTATCAAGACAAGTCTGTAGAGTTAACTAAAAATGAAGTTAAAATACTCTCATGCTTAATAAATAATCGCGGATATATTGTAAAAAGAGATTCACTCATAGAAACCTTATGGAAATCTGATTATTTTGTGGATGATAGCACCTTAACTGTTAATATAAATAGATTAAGAAAAAAGCTTGAAGAGATAGGTATAGAAAATCCAATTGCAACAAGAAGAAGCTTAGGGTATATAATGCCATGAATATAGGTGAATTTATTAAAGATAAAATGGTAGTAATACTATCTAATGTACTGGTATTTATTATACTAGCAGGTATATTGCTGACTGTGAATGTTCAGTTCATTATAATATTCTTTGTCTTTTGTATTTGGTTTTTTCCATTGATTATATATATGGCTATAGAATTTATAAAATGTAAAAATTATTATAATGAGATTAATGGCATATTAGAAAACTTGGAGAAAAAATACCTACTTCCAGAGGTAGTAAAGGAATCAAACTTTATACATGGGGAAAAGCTTAACGCTATACTGAAAGAAGTAAGTAGAGATATGCATGAAAATGTAAAATATTATAGCGATATGCAATCGGATTATAGGGAATATATAGAAACATGGGTACATGAAATTAAGACGCCGATAGCTTCTACAAAGCTAATAATTGAAAATAATCAAAATGAAGTAACTAATAAAATAGACTCACAATTGGATCGAATCGAAGGGTTTGTAGAACAGGTGCTGTATTATTCTCGAAGCAATAATGTCGGTAAGGACTATATTATAAAACCAATCAACCTTGATGATGTAGTAAGAACTGTAATTAAAAGAAATTATAGAGATTTTATTCATAAGAGAATAAAATTAGATATGAAAAATATTAATGAAATCGTATATAGTGATAAAAAATGGGTTGAATTTATTGTTAATCAAATATTAGGAAATTCCATAAAGTACTCAAATAACAAGGAACAAATGATACGTATATACTCAATTAAGAAAGCTAACTCAGTAATACTAACTATAGAGGATAATGGAGTAGGGATAATAACTAAAGATATAAATAGAGTTTTTGAAAAAGGATTTACTGGAGAGAATGGAAGGAGATTTAGCAAAAGTACAGGAATGGGTTTGTACCTATGCGAAAAACTGTGCTCAAAATTAGGAATGAAAATTGGCATTGAATCTGAAGTGAATAAAGGAACTAGAGTTACATTAATATTTCCGTTGTCAGGTATGGTAACTTTTGAGCCTTGTTTATAAAAGAGATGCTGCCATCTTTCCACGAATTTAGTATGAAACTTATAAATAAATTTAAAACGGTATGAAAAGAGTAGAAATTCTCTTCATACCGTTTGTATTATTTAGCCATTTAACATATTGGTATATTTAATTGTGAATCGGATGGATGTTAATCTGGATTAGTCATTACTATTTTTGATGTCCACTAATACTTAACGTAAGATTTGGTTCGGTTGCTACACAGACCTCGTAAGCGAGAAATTGTACACTATATAAAACAGTAAAATAAATATCCGATCCCTTAGCGTACAAGGAATTGGATATTTTGTGTCTAAATTGTGTCCAAATGTATATTGCAATTAAAGCAAGTATGAATAATTTCAAGTGTTGTTTTATTATGTATTAATTTCAATTTTTTAAGGTCTAATTTAATCAAACTTTATTTTTAAGCTACAACGGTTGCGTTACTTGAAGGGAAATAACCTAAGTTGTTTCTATTTCTCTATTTTATTATTCCACTATAAAGCGCTTTTCTTTAATAAGGTGGCATCTTTTTACATGGATAACACTTTTAAGAGATTGAATTTATTTAGGTGAAAAAAATTGTGAAGTATTGTACTTAAAGTAAAGAGGGCAGTTTTAAAAGAAAGGATATAACATATTTGTTGACTTAATGAATGTAGTGATAAATGAGTGATAAAAAACATAAAAAATAGGTGTATCAAGCAAAGTGTTGATACACCTTAAAACTACATTGTTAAACAACATGTGTTGTCGTGTAGTATATCTTATATATCTTATATATCTTATATATCTTATATATCTTATATATCTTTAATTATTTTAGATTCAGTATTACATATTCTTCTCGGTTTTATTTATTAGTTTTAATTTTCCCGGGTGCTCGCCCGTATTGATATGGTTCTTTTAATTCAAAGCCAAGTTCATTGGCAGCTATTCTTGGGAAGTAAGGATTACGAAGTAACTCGCGTCCGATCAAAATTAAATCTGCTTCGTTATTATTTAAAATTTGCTCCGCTTGTAATCCAGTCGTAATTAATCCAACTGCACCTGTTGCAATGTTAGCATTCTCTTTAATGTGTTTGGCATATTGCACTTGATAACCTGGATATACATCAATATGAGCTGGGACAACTGCACCAGAGCTACAATCGATTAAATCTACTCCTTGTTCTTTCATCCATCCTGTATACTGCACATAATCTTGAACTGTTAACCCGTCAGGATGATAATCATTTGCTGAAATACGAACAAATAACGGTCCGTTCCAAACTTCATTTACAGAGTCAATGATTTCGCGTAAGAAACGATAGCGATTTTCAGGTGAACCTCCGTATTCATCAGTCCGCTTATTTGCAAGCGGAGAAAGAAATTCATTAATAAGATAACCGTGAGCACCATGTAATTCAATAACGTCAAATCCCGCTTGTTTTGAACGTAACGCAGCTTTTTGAAAAGCTAATACGGTGTCTTTAATTTGTTGCTTACTCATTTCCACGGGTATTTTCATTCCATCGTTAAACGGAATTGCTGAAGGAGCTAAAGCGTCCGTTTCTAATTCAGCCTTTCTTCCGGCATGAGCGAGTTGAATGGCAGCTTTTGCGCCGTTATCATGTATAAATGCTGTCGTCTTATGTAAGCCTTCAATTAGATTATCATCCCAAATGCCTAAGTCTTTGTTAGAAATACGTCCTTCAGGTAACACAGCTGTTGCTTCAATCATAACTAAGCCTACTTGGCCAGCAGCCCTGGTTCCATAATGAATGAGATGAAAATTGGTTACTCGGCCATCCTCATTCTCTGATGAATACATACACATAGGCGACATAACGATACGGTTTTTTAGCGTAACGTTCTTAATTGTATAAGGTGAAAAAAGTTGAAGCTCCATCAAATATCCCCCTTGATTGAATTTTCTTACATTGTATCATCCTCTTTTTTGTTTCCCTAATAAAACGCTTATACGAAAAATTTCGTCTATTCGTGTTACAATGGCTAATATGAATTGAATTGGAGGATGACATATGTATCAGGCTTATTATGAAAGTGAATTAGGTTTGCTGGAAATTACAGCGAATACGAAAGGGATTACGTCTGTTATATTTGTTGAAGAAAGAAAAGAAGAACATAAAAATGAACTTGTTGAACAATGTATAAATGAATTAGATGAATACTTTGAAGGAAAAAGAAAAGAGTTTACAGTTCCATTGTCTGCTGAAGGAACACCATTCCAAAAGAATGTATGGGAAGCACTTTACACCGTACCATATGGCGTAAGTGCTTCATATTTAGATATTGCAGATAAGGTTGGGAATACGAAAGCTGTACGAGCGATAGGAGGGGCAAATAGCCGGAATCCAATTTCAATTATCGTTCCATGTCATCGTGTAATAGGAAAGAGTGGAAAACTTGTTGGGTATGCAGGTGGTTTATGGAGGAAAGAGTGGTTATTGAAGCATGAAGGCATATTAAAATGAAGTATGGATGGAAAGAGGGATTGTTTTGAAATGTATAAATTGTGGGCGACCTTGTATTAATGATCAGTTGAATTGTGCAAATTGTCAACGGAACTTGCATAATAAACAAGGTGAAGAAAGCTCGCTAATAGACAAAGAATTAGAAGTATATGTAGGGAGACAATATCCATATTACAAAAGAAAATGGGAGCTTGAGAATAAGCGAATTGCTAGGTGGAGCTGGAATGGTTTGGCTGCTATTTTCAATGTAGGTTGGCTTGGATATCGTAAGTATTATTTACCTGCTGCTTTATTTATACTGTTATTAGTAGCATGTGATGCATTTTCTTATTATATGGGGTTCAACGTAGCGTTGCCAATCATTAATATGGTGCCTCTTACGTTTTTATTACTCATTTTCATTCTATTTGGGATGGGGATTTTTGCAAATGGATTATATTATCAATTTGCAGAAAGGCGTATATATCGAATAAAAGCACGGGGAATTAAAGATGAATCGGTTGAAAATTATCTGATCCATGATAGTGGTGGAACGAGTAAAATGGGAGCAACAATCGTTACTATTTTAGCAGTTGCTAGTATTTTTTTCAGTCATTTCTTTTTTCCGACTGATCGAGATATTATACAAAAAGTACGTACAAGTTCGCTTTATGAATATCCGTTCTTTTCGATTGGTGAATCGTTTGAAAGCTATTTTCAAAATTCAGGGTGGATATATTATCGTGGTTCGGAAGGTATGGAATTAGTAGAATTTCAAGGATACAGCCCAGGGATGCCAAGACAAAAAGTTACAATTCAATTTATTGTTGATTATAAATTGGGAGAAGTGGAACCATATTCACTTACGATTAACGGTGAATCTAAAAATGAAGAAGAGTTTTTGAAGATAATGGAGGAAATATTTAAAGTTCAAAATCCATTTGATATAGAGGATGGCTTACAAGTAAATGCTATTCAACAAAGCGGAGGGAAAGCAATTTCTGACCGCTTTTTTTCTTTTTATGAAAATAAATATTTAAAATAATCAGAATTTTTTGTATAATAAAATATATTATACAAGTTTTAACTTATACATATAGATTGGGGGAAGGAAGAATGAAGAGAAAGACAACAACAATTGCTGCACTTGCGTTATCGACTAGTGTACTGGTTGCGGGATGTGGGAATGGGGAGAAGGCTTCGACAACGAAGAAAGAATCAAGTAAGGGAATGGCAGATAAACAAGTTTTAAATTTGCTAGAAACAGCTGAAATTCCGTCAATGGATACATCTAAATCAACAGATTCTGTATCTTTCCGTGTATTTGTAAATGCAATGGAAGGATTATATCGTCTAGATAAAGATAATAAACCAACTCCAGGTATGGCCAAAGACGTGAAGATTAGTGAAGATAAAAAGACATATACATTTGAATTACGTGATGCAAAATGGTCAAATGGTGATCCAGTTCGAGCACAAGATTTTGTATATGCATGGCAACGTACATTAGATAAAGCAATAGCAGCAGAATATGCATTTATTTTATTTGATGTGAAAAATGCACAGAAAGTAAATAAAGGAGAAGTACCGTCGGATCAATTAGGTGTTAAAGCGAAGGATGATAAAACGTTGGTAGTAGAATTAGAGCAACCAGCACCTTATTTCCTTGAGCTTACTTCGTTCCCTACATTCTTCCCATTAAATGAAAAGTATGTAAAAGGACAAGGGGATAAATACGGATTAGAAGCAGATAAATTATTGTACAATGGACCATTTACAATGAGTGAATGGAAACATGAACAAAGTTACCAGTTAAAGAAAAACCCAAATTATTGGGATAAAGATGCTGTGAAATTACAAGAAATTAATGTGGGTATAGTAAAAGAGACAAGTACTGGGGTAAATTTATATGATAGTGATCAAGCAGACCGTGTCATTTTAAGTTCTGAGTTTGTAGACAAATATAAAAAGAATAAACCAGATGAATTTAAAACGAAGCTAGACCCACGTATGTATTTCCTACGTTTTAATCAAAAAAATGCAACGTTTAAAAATCAAAAGGTTCGTGAGGCGATTGATTTAGCGTACGATAAAAAAGGAATTGCGGATGTGATTTTGAATGATGGATCATTGCCAGCGTATTTCTTAGTACCTGAAAAGTTTACGACAGGACCAGATGGAAAAGACTTCCGTACTGTAAATAAAAATTTCCGTGACAGTAAAGATAATGCTGCGAAAGCAAAAAAACTGTGGGAAGAAGCGAAGAAAGAACTTGGTCAAGATACAATTACAGTAGAATTACTAAATGATGATAACGGTAGTCGTAAAAAAGTGGGCGACTTTATTAAAGAAGAATTAGAGAAAAACTTACCTGGTATTAAAGTGAATTTGAAGCAACAACCATATAAGCAGAAGTTAGATTTAGAAAAGAAATTTGAATATGAATTCTCATTATCTGCATGGAGTCCAGATTATCCAGACCCAATGACATATATTGATATGTTCGTTACTGGAAGCTCATTTAATGAAATGGATTATTCAAATCCGAAGTACGATGATTTAGTAGCAAAATCAAAAGGAGAACTACTAAAAGATGACGCAGCACGCTGGAAAGCACTTGCAGAAGCTGAAAAAATCTTAATTGGTCAAGATGCTGCAATCTCTCCTACGTACCAACAAAGTACAGCTTACTTAGAGAAGACGTATGTAAATGGTATTGCTAACCATACGTTCGGTGGCGACTTTAGTTATAAATGGGCATATATTACAAAGAAATAGTATAATAAAAGATGAGTGAATATTCGCTCATCTTTTATTTGTTTAGGGAGGAACGTGGAGTGTTGAAAGGAATCAATCATCTTTGTTTTTCAGTATCAAATTTAGAAAACGCTATTATGTTTTATGAAAGAGTGCTAGAAGGAGAACTATTAGTTAAAGGGAGAAAACTTGCATATTTCAATATATGTGGAGTATGGATAGCACTGAACGAAGAGGCACATATTCCAAGAAAGGAGATTCATCAATCTTATACGCACCTCGCATTTTCTGTTGAACAAGAAGACTTTGAACGCTTACTGCAGCGATTAGAAGAAAATAAAGTTCATATTTTACAAGGAAGAGAGCGTGATGTGAGAGATTGTGAGTCTATATATTTTGTTGATCCTGATGGTCATAAATTTGAGTTTCATTCAGGGACGTTACAAGACCGTCTAAATTATTATAGGGAAGAAAAACCTCATATGACATTTTACTAAGGGGGGAAGAAGTTGCATGCACTTGTAATTGGTGGAACAGGAATGTTAAAGAAAGTTTCTATGTGGCTTTGTGATCAAGGATTTCGTGTGTCTGTTATTGGACGAGATGAAGTGAAATTAGAAAATGTTAAGCAAGCTAGTTCGGCACCAGAAAATATTACATGTCTTCCTTTAGATTATCAAAATGACGATGGTCTAAAGCGATCTATTACAAATACAATTGAACAGAATGGTCCAATTATATTTGTAGTTGCATGGGTACATTCGAGTGCTAAGCATGCATTACGACTCATTTGTAATGAAGTTGAATTGTCATCGGAAAAGTATAGTTTATTTCATATATTAGGTAGTAGTGCATCGCGTACGAAGTCACAAAAAATAGGTGGGACATTATGTAGTTATTATAGAATTATATTAGGGTTTATTTTAGAAGATACATATGCAAGATGGCTTACTCATGAAGAGATTGCTGACGGAGTTATAAAAGGAATTGAAAGTAAATGCACAGAATGGATTGTAGGGAGAGTAGAGCCGTGGGAATCGCGGCCAAAATGGTAAGGGGGCATGTGAAATGAAGACAACGGTATATGTAACAAGGCACGGTGAAACAGAATGGAATGTAGCAGGGCGGATGCAAGGACGGAAAAATTCAGCATTAACAGAGAATGGTATGATACAAGCGAAACAATTAGGGGAGCGTATGAAGGATTTACCACTCCATGCCATATATAGTAGTCCAAGCGAAAGAACGCTTCATACTGCTGAATTGATTAAAGGGGAACGCGATCTTCCAATTATAGAAGATGAACGTTTCTATGAAATAAACATGGGGATATGGGAAGGGCAAACAATTGCTGACTTGGAAATGCAATATCCAGAAGAAGTACATTTATTTTGGAATGAACCACATCTTTTTCAGTCAACATCAGGGGAAAACTTTGCGGCCGTTCATAAAAGAGTAATTGAAGGGATACACTTTCTTTTAGAAAAGCATAAAGGAGAAAATATTTTAATAGTTACTCATGCTGCAGCAGCGAAATTACTCGTAGGGCATTTTGCAGGTTTTGAAATTGAACATGTATGGGAAGAGCCATTTATGCATAGCGCGAGTCTTAGTGTGATTGAATTTGATGAAAACCGTGGTAAAGTAAAACAATTTGCAGATATAAGTCATTTTCAGTAAACGTAAAAAAGGTCGCAAAGCGACCTTTTTTGGTGGACATAAAAAACTAGCAATTACGTTTTTTATACCAGAAGTGATCGAATTTCTTATTTTTGCAAGATGGGAATTTATGTCCGCCTTTGCAATCATTCCATTTGTGCCCGTCATCGTGACAGTCTTTACCATGATCACAATCATCATCGCAAGAGCTACCGTGTCCGTGAGGGAAGAATTCGCATTTTTTACAGAAACTTCGTTTTGTCCAGAAAAATTTCTTTTCAAAGCGTATGCATTTTGTAACGAAAGTACAATGTTTTCTGCGAGTACGTTTTGTAACTAAAACGCATTCTTTTCTACGAGTAACTTTTGTAACGAACGTCCATTTTTGAACGCGCACACGAGTGCATTTCGTAACAAACGTCCATTTTTTAACATGAGTACATTTTGTAACGAAAGTACAATGTTTTACGCGAGTACATCTTGTTCTTGGACATTTACGCCCTGTTGTACATTTACGCCCTGTTGTACATTTACACCCTGTTGTACATTTATGATGAGAGAATTTATCATCATCGCACTCAAAAGTACTTGGATCTTGGTGTAAGAAATCCTCCATACCAGCACTTTTGATTTCTTCAACAGCTTTTCTAATATCACGTTTCATAGAAATCCTCCTTATCGAGTGTTAAATTGAAAAGGTATTCTTTTTCCTTAACATGATATGAGATTCGACTTCTTTCTGAACAGGACAAGAGTGTAATTTTATATAAATAGATGATAGCGGATGTATGGACAAGACAAGGCGCATACATTGAATGAAGAGAACTGAGAAGGGATGAGAAAATATGCTGCCTTCATATGATTTTTTTGTTCATCCAATGTACTTAGTGGAATTGAAAAAGGACATTTGGTCAGATAGTCCAGTGCCAGCAAAATTAACTTATGGAAAAAAGAAGTATGACATTGATATCGTATACCGAGGGGCTCATATTCGCGAATTTGAGAAAAAATCTTATCATGTTATGTTTTATAAACCGAAAAAATTTCAAGGCGCGAAAGAGTTTCATTTGAATTCTGAGTTTATGGATCCGTCTCTCATACGAAATAAATTATCTTTAGATTTTTTTCATGATATTGGTGTACTTTCGCCAAAATCACAACATGTATTTATAAAAATTAATGGTCAAATTCAAGGTGTGTATTTACAGTTAGAATCAGTTGATGAAAACTTTTTGAAAAATAGAGGGCTACCGAGTGGTTCTATTTATTATGCGATAGATGATGATGCGAATTTTTCGTTAATGAGTGAGCGAGATAAAGATGTTAAGACAGAGCTCTTTGCGGGTTATGAATTTAAATATTCGAATAAAAATAGTGAAGAACAACTGAGTGAATTTGTATTTCAAGCGAATACTTTGTCGAGGGAAGATTATGAAAAAGAAATCGGGAAGTTTCTACATGTAGATAAATATTTACGATGGTTAGCTGGAGTTATTTTTACGCAAAACTTTGATGGCTTCGTTCATAACTATGCACTATATCATAACGATGAGACAAATTTATTTGAAGTGATACCGTGGGATTATGATGCGACTTGGGGGCGAGATGTACAAGGGAGACCACTTAATCATGAATATATTCGTATTCAAGGCTATAATACGTTAAGTGCAAGATTGTTAGATATACCTGTATTTAGAAAACAATACCGAAGTATTTTGGAAGAAATATTAGAAGAACAATTTACCGTTTCGTTTATGATGCCGAAAGTAGAAGGTTTGTGTGAATCGATTCGTCCATATTTACTACAAGATCTATATATGAAAGGAAAATTAGAAACATTTGATCAAGAAGCTGATATGATTGATGAATATATAAATAAAAGAAGGAAGTATATACAAGACCACTTACATGAATTGGATTAATTTTGAAAGAGATTGGAACATTATCAATCTCTTTTTTTGTATAATAAAGATGTATCGATTTAATTGACGTAATATTTACTTAATAAAGAATGGAGATGTGGAAACATGACGGTCAAGTGGATTGATTGGGTAAAACAAATACAATCTATAGCTCAAGCGGGTTTAACGTATTCTAAGGATGTATATGATATAGAGCGTTTCCAGCAATTACGGGACATTTCAGTTTCAATGATGTCACATTACACAAAGACAGATTGGGAAGTAGTAGAGAATTTATTTGCAAGTGAGACAGGCTATCAAACACCTAAAGTTGATATACGGGCAGTTATTTTTCAAAATGAAAAACTATTATTTGTGAAAGAAAAAAGTGATAGGAAATGGGCATTGCCAGGTGGATGGGCTGATGTTGGTTATACGCCAACAGAAGTAGCAGCAAAAGAAGTTTTAGAGGAGACGGGCTATGAAGTAGATGATTTTAAGCTACTCGCTATATTTGATAAAGAAAAACATCAACCATCGCCTTCAGCAACACATGTATATAAAATTTTTATTGGCTGTAAGATTATTGGTGGCGAAAAGAAAACTAGTATTGAAACAGAAGATGTGGAGTTTTTTGATGAGAATGAATTGCCTAATTTATCGATTGCTAGAAATACAGAAGAGCAAATTAAAGAAATGTTTGCCTACATGAAAGAACCTCAAAAAGAAATATTAATAGATTAATAATGCTTATGCCGATGATATTGTTGAAATGAAGATATTGGCAGAATGCAACCTTTATGTAATAATGGGATGGTATGTGAAGAAAAAAGGAGATAGAAAAGAAAATGTTAGCAAACATAATAGATCAGTTATTGCAATTCTTTGCAAGTCTAGGTTACTTTGGAGTAGCACTAGCTTTAATGATTGAAATTATCCCGAGTGAAATTGTACTTTCGTATGCTGGCTTTTTAGTCGCAGATGGTAAAATTAGCTTTGTCGGTGCAGTTATTGCTGGAACAATCGGTGGTACTTTAGCGCAAATCTTTTTATATTGGCTTGGATACTATGGAGGACGTCCAGTTGTAGAGAAATATGGAAAATATCTACTTATTAATAAACACCATTTAGACATAGCAGAAAATTGGTTTAAGCGTTACGGAGCTGGAGTAATATTTTCGGCACGTTTTATCCCAATTGTACGTCATGCAATCTCTATTCCGGCAGGACTAGCTAAGATGCCATTAAAACTTTTCACACTGTATACAGTTGTAGCGATTATTCCATGGTCAATACTATTTATATACTTAGGTGAAAAGCTTGGTGGAAATTGGCGACATATTAAAGAGTATGCATCTGATTACACACATTACATAATTATAGGGGCTGTTCTCTTTGTTGCTCTATACTTCGGTTTAAAGTATTTAAAAAAGAAAAAAGCAGCGCGTTAAAGTCAATGATTTTTCATTGGCTTTTTTTATTGTTTCAGTTCTAAAAAAAAGGAGTTGTCCATAATGTGTAATAATAAAGCGTAGCGGGGGAATGTGATGAAAGGATCACCGTTTTTACGTGGAACGATATTTTTAACGATGGCAACGATGATATCTAAAATGTTAGGGTTTATATATGTTATACCATTTACAGCAATGGTGGGTACGAGTGGGTACGTATTATATACGTATGCATACCGTCCTTATACAATTATGCTTAGTATTGCAACGATGGGATTGCCACTTGCCGTTTCAAAAATGGTTTCAAAATATGATCAACTCAATGATTATCACACTGTTAAGAGAGTGCTAAAGAGTGGTATCGTTTTTATGGTCATTATGGGCGTTATTTCTTGTTTAGCATTATATATGTTAGCACCACATTTAGCTAAACTTGTGATTGATGGAAATGATCAGTCGGGTAATAGTGTGGTAGCTGTCACACACAATATTCAAATTGTAAGTTTTGCGTTAATACTCGTTCCTGTAATGAGCTTGTTACGTGGTTTCTTTCAAGGTTTTCAATCTATGGGACCTTCTGCACTCAGTGTAGTTGTAGAGCAATTTTTTCGGGTCTTAACTATTTTGATAGGAAGCTTTGTCGTTTTATATGTTATAAAAGCTTCTGTTTCGTTGGCAGTTGGTATTTCAACGTTTGGAGCATTTATGGGAGCACTAGGTGGATTAAGTGTTTTAAGTGCGTATTATATAAGAAGGAGAAAACATTTAAAGAAAAAAGAGATTGCCAGTATACCACAAACGACGAAAACTTTTTTTTCGTTGTATAGAGAACTATTTACATATTCTATTCCTTTCGTTGTAGTAGGATTAGCGATTCCGTTATATCAGACGATTGATACATTTACAATTAATAAGCTACTTATACAAGTAGGATATATGCAAGGAGAAGCAGAAAAGATTAATGCGATTATTGGCCTTGTTCAGATGGTTGTACTTATCCCGGTTTCTGTTGCAACAGCTTTTAGTATGTCCCTTGTACCTGAGATGACGAAAGCTTATACAGCGGGAAATGAGAAGCTACTGTATAAACACTTTACAAGGACAAATTTATTAGTGGTAGGAATTACCGTACCGGCGGCGATTGGAATGATGATTTTAGCAAAACCAGTGTATACTCTTTTATTTGGTGCTGGAAATGATCCGGAGATGGGCAGTATTATTTTGCAGTACTATGCTCCTGCTTGTATACTATTCTCACTATTTACAGTAACCGCTGCCATGTTACAAGGAATTAATCAACAACAGAAAACAGTGCTAGGATTAGTAATCGGAATAACTGTGAAGATAGTTTTAAATATTGTATTGCTACCGTATTTTGATTATGTAAGTTTTATCATTTCAACATACGCTGGCTATACGATTTCAGTCGGCTTTAACTTGTGGATGCTTTCTAAATATGTTATAAAGGCAACATAAGCTTTTTTAAAGGCAGAGAACACTCTGTCTTTTTCTATGTTTACAAGATTTTTCTTAAAAAAACGTTTTCAAAATAATTTTTCTATTGAAATTTAATCGTTTGTTTCATATGCTGAAAATAGCGGTTCAAAAACTGTTGTTTAAGTGAGGTAGATTCCCACATGTAAAAAGAATCGGGGTGATAGTATGTTAAATATTTATTTAACAGACCGAAACGGAAAACTACAAGAGATTGAGGAAATGCAAAAGGGCTGCTGGATTAATGTACTTCATCCAACAGAAGAAGAAATTCAGTATCTAGTACAAACTTTAAATGTAGACTTAGATTTCATTAAAGACCCTTTGGATGATGAAGAACGCTCTCGTATTGAAAAGGAAGACAATAATACTTTAATTATCGTGGATATTCCGACAGTCAGACATGATGAAGAAGGAAATTCAATTTATGACACGATTCCAATAGGTATGATTGTAATGCCAGATTGTTTTGTTACTATTTGCTTAGAAGAAAATCCAATTTTTGAACGCTTTATTAATCAACGTATTAAAGAATTTTATACGTTTAAAAAGACGCGCTTCGCACTTCAGCTCTTATATACAATTTCTACTTATTATTTAAGATACTTAAAGCAAATTAATCGAAAAACAATCGATTTAGAGCACCAATTAAATAAGTCGATGAAAAATAAAGAAATTTTCACATTGCTCGGCCTTGAAAAAAGTTTAGTTTATTTTACAACATCATTAAAGGCAAATAAAATTGTAATTCAAAAATTAATGCGAAACAGTACATTTTTGAAAATGTATGAAGATGATCAAGATTTACTAGAAGATGTATTAATTGAAAATAAGCAGGCTATTGAAATGGCGGAAATATATAGTCACATTTTAAGTGGAATGATGAATACATTTAGTTCGGTTATTTCTAACAATTTAAATAGTGTTATGAAACTGTTGACTTCTATTACAATCATTTTATCATTACCAACGATGGTTTCTAGTTTCTTTGGAATGAATGTAAAGGTTCCATTTGAAGGGGAAGCACATGGTTTTGTAATTGTACTTATAATATGTGTAACATTATCTTTCACTTTAGCATTTGTTTTTTGGAAGAAACGTTACTTTTAATGATAGGAAAGCTGCGCTAGCATAGTTATAAAACTGTGCTAGCGCAGCTTTTTTTGCTATGAAATCTCAATTTTGGAACAGAATATAACTTGTGAAATGTAATGTGTATGAAGGTTATGAATTCCATATAACTCTTGTTCAAATAATGAAATGGGGTTAAAATTACATATTGTTAATGAAAAGTTGGAGGAAATACATCATGGAATTGTTTCAATTACCGAAAGCATTCCTGCAAATGAATACAATCTTTATCTCAATATTAATCGAAGCACTTCCTTTTGTGCTAATTGGTGTATTTATTTCAGGATTCATTCAAATGTTTGTGACAGAAGATATGGTGGCAAAATGGATGCCTAAAAACCGATTTCTGTCTGTTTTATTAGCTACTTTTTTAGGTATGATGTTTCCTGGATGTGAATGTGGAATTGTTCCGATTGTAAGACGATTAATCGGAAAAGGGGTTCCACCCTATGCAGGAATTGCATTTATGTTAACTGGACCGATTATTAATCCAGTTGTATTATTTGCAACATATGTTGCTTTTGGAAGTAGTATGCACATGGTATGGTATCGTTCTATTGTAGCGATTATCGTAGCAATTATCGTTGGAATTATATTATCATTTATGTTTAAAGAACATCAATTAAGAGATGATCACTTCCCAGAAGTGAATCATAAGCGTCCGTTACGTACAAAAATGTGGGATGTATGTACACATGCTGTTGAGGAATTTTTCTCAATGGGAAAATACTTAGTGTTAGGAGCGTTAATTGCTGCTGCAGTTCAAACGTTTGTACAAACTTCAACATTGCTTGCTATTGGACAAGGTCCGTTTTCTTCATCAGCTGTAATGATGGGACTTGCTTTCATTTTATCACTTTGTTCAGAGGCGGATGCATTTATTGCTTCTTCGTTCCAAAGTACATTTTCAACAGCGTCACTTGTCGCGTTTCTCGTATATGGACCGATGGTGGATATTAAAAATATGTTTATGATGCTTGCGACATTTAAAACAAAATTTGTAATTGTTGTGACGGTTACAGTTACCCTTGTTGTTTATGCAAGCTCACTACTCATTTATGCGATGGGGTGGTAGGTTATGTTTCGAGCATATATATTATTAGGCTTTACAATTTTAATTGGACAGCTTCATATTTCCGGTAACATTACGAAGTATATAAATATGAAGTACGCCTATTTATCAAAAACTGCTGCTATTATTTTAGGTTTCTTAACGATTGTACAAATTATTATCGTTTTCCAAAAAGAGCACCAAAAGGAAAAAGAGAAACATGATTGTAGTTGTGATCATAGTCATTGTGGGCATGATCATTCGAAAGATGAGAATACATGGTGGAAAAAAGTGTTTTCTTACACGTTATTCTGTTTTCCAATCATTACAGGATTGTTTTTCCCAATTGCAACATTAGATTCCGATATTGTTAAGGCGAAGGGATTCCATTTTCCAGTAGCGCAAGCAGAAAGTAAAGATCCATTTATGACAAGACAATTTCTAAGACCTGACACGAGTATTTATTACGGGAAAGAAGGATATCGTGGTGTAATGGAAAAAGGGAAGAAAGAGTTTGTTACGAAAGATAATATCACTTTAAAAGATGAAGATTTCTTAAAGGGTATGGAGACAATTTATAATTATCCTGGTGAATTTACTGGTAAAACCCTGTCTTATAAAGGATTTGTTTTCCGAGATGATTCTTCTAAAAAGGAACAATATTTCTTATTCCGTTTCGGCATTATACATTGTGTTGCGGATTCGGGTGTATATGGTATGTTAGTTAAAAAACCAGAAGGGGTAGAGTGGAAAAATGATGATTGGATTCAGATAGAGGGAGAAATTTCAACTGAATTTTATCAGCCGTTTCATGCGAATATTCCAGTGTTAGAGGTAACGAAATGGAATAAAGTTGAACAGCCGAAAGAACAATATGTGTTTAGAGGAGCCGATTGATAAAATCGGTTCTTTTTTGTGGACTAAAAGTTCTAAAAATTGTTAATATTAAACGTGTAGTTCATGAGGTGTAGTGTATATTGGGATATTAGGGATAAATAATTAAAGGGGTGATAACAATGACTGAAGTAAAGGGTAAAACAGCTAATGAATCAAGGGTGTTTAAAACGAGTCGAGTATTTCCAACGGATTTAAATGATCATAACACGCTATTTGGTGGAAAGATATTGGCGGAGATGGATATGGTTGCTTCAATTTCAGCAACGAGACACTCGAGAATGGAATGTGTCACAGCGTCTATGGATTGGGTAGATTTCTTACATCCAGTACGTTCTTCAGATTGTGTTAGTTATGAATCTTTCGTAATTTGGACGGGAAGAACTTCTATGGAGATATTTGTGAAAGTAGTAGCAGAAGATTTAATTTCAGGTAAAAAACGTGTAGCAGCAACTTCATTCGTTACTTTTGTTGCGCTTAGTAAGGAGAATAATCCAGTTCCTGTACCGCGTGTTATCCCTGAGACAGAAGAGGAGAAAGAATTGCATCGAATTGCTGTGTTACGTGCAGAACAGCGCCATATTCGTAAGGCAGAGAGTAAGAAGGTAGCTACACTGCTAACTTTTTGATATAAAATACTTTCCTAGTGGTACTATTTTGTAATAGGTTAGGAGATTTTTGAAATGAAAAGCGGACACCTAAAAATAGGTGTCCGCTTTTATATTTTTTTCATCCCCATATCGTACTACAATAACTGCTTAGCAGAAGCAAGCAGCACCGACGATAATTAAGAGGATAAATAATACGACTAGTAGCGCAAATCCATTACCATGTGCGAAGCCCATTGTTATTTCCTCCTTTTATTTTAAGATACAACATACAATATGCAGATGAGCTCCTGTTTGATATGGACGTATATCATGCAATGACATATTTTTTGTATGATAATGTTTTAAAAAAGGAAAGATATAGGAATAACAGTAGTTAGAGAAAGGAACGTATCCATGAAGCGCTTTTTAATTGTAATAATTTGTTTTATAGGTGTATTCATATGGATGAACGTTGATGTGGAAATGGGGAAGAAAATGGCTAGTGGATATGAATTAGAAAAAATCCGATCAGGGGATTTTCAAGTATATACGAACGGTGATGAGTTATATAAAAGTTTATTTGAGGATATAAATCGTGCAGAAAAGAATGTGTATATTCATTTTTATATTGTAGGAAAAGATGAAATAAGCCAAAAGTTCTTACAGTTATTAGAGAAAAAAGCATCTAGCGGAGTAGATGTGAAATTGTCAGTAGACCGCATTGGCGGATATAAGCTTAAGAAAAAGATAATTGATCAATTAAAAGAAAAAGGCGTGAAGTTTACATTTAGTAAAAAACCTAAATTAAAAAACTTATTTTATTCTTTGCATCAACGTAATCATAGACGCATTGTTACTATAGATGGGAAAGTTTCGTACATTGGTGGCTTCAATATCGGAAAGGAATATCTTGGACAGGATCCTAAATTTGGTCCGTGGCGTGATTATCATGTACGCATCGAAGGGAATGGAGCTACTGATATGGAACGGAAGTTTGCGGAAGACTGGCAAGAAGATACGGGAGAAAAGTTTCCTATACACCAAGAGTTACCTGTACAAGGAAATGTAAAATATCAATACGTATTTTCGAATGGAAAAGGTTTATGGAAGGAGTATGGAGCGTTTTTAAAGAAGGCAAAACATTCTTTAATTATCGCTACACCATATTTTGTACCGAGTAAAGAAATGGTGAAGGGGCTGAAAGATGCATTAAATCGTGGTGTCCATGTAAAAATCCTCGTCCCATTTAAAAGTGATGCAGTATTGCTAAAACAGGCTGCCTATCCTTATTTGAAAGACATGTTAGATGCTGGAGCGGAGATTTATCAATATCGAAATGGATTTTTTCATGGGAAAGTAACAATCATCGATGAGGAAATGGTTGATATTGGTACAGCAAATTTTGATAATAGAAGTTTTTACTTAAATAACGAATCTAACTGTTTCATATATGATAAGACAGTCGTTGCTGACGTATGGAGTCGATTAAAAGAAGACTTTCATAAATCAAAACGATTTTCTGAAGAAGATTTTGAGAAAATTAGTAGATGGGATTGGTTTCTAGCAAGAATATCAAATGTTATCGCATCATATTTATAGTATAGAGATGAAATAGGAAGGGAGGCGCTTTAATGGATTGTATGAAAGAATTGATGACATATAGTTACACACTTATATATAAAGTTGGAGAATACACGAGCAAGGTTCGAGATGAAGAATTAAAGGATATATTACAGCATCATTTGCCGTATATGTTACAAGCATATAATGAACAAGTGAATTTTCAAGAAGGAGAAAATATACAACATATAACTTGTAAACAAATGTGGCCGGAATTTACTGAAATGGATAGGGAAACAGATAATGAGTATACAGGGGATATTGGGATTGCTATTTGTTATATTTCACATTTGAAACGATTAGCATTAAAGTTTGCTCAAGTTGCAGTGGAAGTTGCGAACCCAGAGTTTCGTTCTTTTTTGGAAAATTGTTTTGTGAAAATGAATCGTTATGCTTATAGTGTTTGGCAATATGTTGTGAAGAAGGAATATAAGATTAAACATGTATATGAAAGTGAAAAATTCGCGTGAAAAGCTAAGGTGGAATGAAAGGCGCCTTAGTTTTTTTATGTCTAATTAGAATGGGAGGATTAAAGATTGGTTATGTTATCCGAAAATTTACAAAAGTTTACTGTATCTTTACTATTTTTAAATCTTCCCTTTAAAAAAAAAGAGTAATATGGGATTGTACATATTCTATCAAAGGGAGGAAACGCAAATGAACAAATGGGTTAAGTCATTAACTGCTATGGCACTTGCAAGTTCTTTATTAATGGTAGGTTGTAGTAAAGATGGGGATAAAAAGAAAGAGGATGACACAACTTCGCAGCAAGATGAAAAGAAAGATAAAGAAACAAGTGGAACAGAAAAATCTTCTGATTCGAAAGAAAAGAAATAAAGTGAAACTTTAATCAGTGGGGATTTTGTCCATCCCCACTGATTATTAGCCCACACCAATCGGGCATTTACGGGCAGTTATCTCCCGCCTAATTTCCTCGCATTCGCCGAATTTACTGCCCGTTAATGCGGGATAAATGGATAATAGAGCTTTCTCACATATATGAGGGAGCTTTTTTGTTGCGTATTTGTAAGTTTTGCGGAAAAATAGAGAGAAAGAATGGAAGAGGGGATAATATATGAAAGTATGTATATTAGGAGCGACAGGTAGAGTAGGATCACACATTATGAAATTGGCATTACATGATTCATATGAAGTGACGGTATTAGTTCGTGATTTGAGTAGAGTGGAAACAGAGCATGAAAGGTTACATATTATAGAGGGAAATGTGTTAAACGGAAATGATATAAAGGAAGCGATTAAAGGATGTGATATTGTAATTAGTGCTCTTGGAACTGATCGGAATGGGACGTTAGAGAAGAGTTTACCGATTATTATAAAGCAAATGGAAGAAGAGGGCATAAAGAAAATTGTTACAATAGGAACTGCTGGTATTTTACAAGCACGAACAAACCCAAGTATATATCGTTTCCAATCAAAAGAATCGAAAAGAAAAATGACAACAGCTGCGGAAGATCATTTAGCTGCTTATGAAGCGCTGAATAATAGTAAACTATGTTGGACTGTTGTTTGTCCGACGCATTTAATAGATGGTGATGTAACCGGTGTATATCGAACTGAACAAGATATGTTGCCAACAGATGGATCGAAAATCACAGTTGGTGATACAGCTCAGTTTACATGGAGTTTACGTAATAAAAGCTTATACGAGAAAAGCCGAGTAGGTATTTCATATTAAAAAACCATCCCAAAATAGGGATGGCTAAAAAATGATATAGCATACAAAGATGATAATCATAATGATTTGGAGAATTGCTTTCGCTACTGTACTACTTAAAAAACCGACAACAGTTGCAATTCCGACTAAAAGGGCGTCTTTTGGCGCCTTTTTATGCATTAGTTCCGTAATAAATACAGATAAGAACGGTATGATAATAAGCCCGAATGGTGGGAAGAAGAACGATCCGACAATGATAGAAACCATACCAACACGTTCGCCCGATTTTGTACTTCCGTATTTTTTTAGGAAGTATCCATTTGCAATAAAGTCAGCAACGAAAATGAAGAGTGTAAAAATGACTTGAATAATCCAAAAAGATGTCGTTAACTCTCCGCCGTTTATTCCAAAATGATAAATGAAATAGCCAGCCCATACGGCAAGGATGCCAGGGATAATGGGGTATATAAAGGCAAGAAATGAAACAATGAAACAAGCAATGATACAAATTGTTAGTAAAACAGTCACTTTATAACTCCTTTGTAGTATCTAATTTATGTACAGCAATCTTTTTAATTTGATGCCCATCAAGTTCTAATGCTTTAAATTGAAAACCATCATATTCAACTGAATAGCCAGCCTCAATATTTAAATCAATTGATTGAGAGAGAAGCCAACCACCAATTGTATCTAAATCACTTTCATCGATATGTAGGCCAAACATATCATTTACTTCAGAAATGAGTACTTTCCCATCTAAAACAGTAAGCCTAGGAGTACGCTTTTCAATCATTGGTGATTCGTCTGCGTCAAATTCATCTTGAATTTCTCCGATAATTTCTTCAAGAATATCCTCCATCGTTAAAAGGCCAGCAGTTCCGCCGTATTCATCCATAACAATCGCCATTTGTACGCGGTTCTTTTGGAGGTGTATTAACGTTTTACGAATGGGAACTGTTTCAAATACAGTTAAAACAGGATGTATGTAGGCATCAAGTGGTTTGTAAATGCCTTTTGTTTGATTATGAAAAATCTCTTTCGTATTTATCATTCCAATAATATCATCTTTATCCTTTTCAATAATAGGATAACGTGTATACTTTTCAGTTGCAACGATTTTCATATTTTCTTCTAACGTATTTTCAGTAGATAAACAAACCATTTCAGTTCTAGGTACCATAATTTCTTTAGCAACACGATCATCAAATTCAAAAATATTATTTACATATTTATATTCGGTTTGATTAATTTCGCCGCTTTTATAGCTTTCACCTAAAATGAGTCGTAGTTCTTCTTCGGAATGGGCAAGTTCATTTTCTTTCGCAGGCTCTAAACCGAGTAATTTTGTGAAAAATATAGCTGCACTATTGAGAAGCCAAATGAACGGATACATAATTTTATCAAATAAAATAAGCGGTTTTGCAAATTTTAATGTGATTGCTTCAGCTTTTTGGATTGCGAAAGACTTAGGAACTAACTCGCCTAATACAACATGGAAAAAAGTAATCACACTAAAAGCAATAATAAAGGATAACGTGTTAGCCATTGTTCCAGTAATATTGATTTTTTCAAATAGTGGTCGCAGTAAATGTTCCACAGTTGGTTCACCAAGCCAACCAAGTCCTAAAGAGGTGATAGTAATGCCAAGCTGACAAGCGGATAAATAAACGTCTAAGTTAGATAAAACGCTTCTTGCAGCTAATGCTTGTTTATTACCTTCATTAGCAAGCTGGTCAATTCGACTTTTTCGTACTTTTACGACAGCGAATTCTGAAGCAACGAAAAAACCAGAAATAAGGATAAGTATAAAGATGAGAAAAATATTTAATATGTCCAAGTGTGTTCTTTATTCCTAATTTGGAATAAAGATGTCACCTCCTGTAATTATGTTATACTTTTATAATAAATCCAAATGAAAAGATTAGTCAAAGAAAATGGGTAAATAATGGTAGGTTTCTATAGTAGTTTTTTAATTTGCTGTTATTTTGTCCTCTATATAATAGGAATAACCGTCTACTTTTAATTTAAAGTAGACGGTTATTCTACGTTATGGTTTTGAAATACTTCTTGTTAAAGTGTATGTTTGCTGTTTATTGTAGTTTGTTGTCCATAGTGTTTGGAGAAAAGATAATACGCTGTATGGGATGTAAAGAAGTAATAAACCAATTGCGACAACTATAGGTGCATTTCCACCAAATTGAACGATAAATTGTAAGAGTCCGTTTACGTGAAAAACACATTCCATAAAAACAAATGAAAGAATAATGGAACTTAGAATAGATTTATGATTGGAAGTAAGCGCCATAAATAACGTATCAACAAGGAAGGCTGAATTTTTTATTTCGTATTCATTTGTATTATTTAAGAAAGGAAGCCATTTTTTTATTGCTTGCAGAACGATTATCATGGAAGTACTACATACGATGATAAAAGAGGAGAAGAAAGGAACCTTCATGAATTCCGCGATGTAGAGTAGTAGTAATAGTACTGAACATTGTAATATCACAGTACCAAAAGAATATGGTATCCAGCGCAATAAGGAAGTGCACTTTCTTACTGATCTCGGTGCTTTTAAAAATAGATGACCGATCCCTAAACTAATAAAGAAACCGATTACAAGAGTGAATGTGAAACGAACGATTGATAAAAAATATATTTCCCATATGTAGGGGAATAGTGGTGACGAATGGCTAGAAGTATGTATCATATTTTGTGTATTTATAATCTGATTTGCTGAGAAAAGGATAGGTTCATGCATCCAATCGATTCTTGGAATTGAAATAGAAAAAAGTTGTGCAAAGTTATGAAAAATGCTAATAAATCCAGTTGTGTAAGAGTAATTATGTGTAATGAATAATGCTGGAATAGGACTTATGACAAAAATAATAAAAATACCAACTATAAATTTACATATATGTGAGCGCAATAAGGACATACAATCACCTACTCTTAGAATATTCAGAAAATTCTTATTCTTATTTTAGCTTTTTTCAGGGGAAGTTACAATATATTTTTCTTTACGTATTGGTATATGGATAGTATTAAATTATTTTTAGAAATTTATTTTATGTATGGGATGAATGAAAAGAAATGTAGGTAAATGTCGAAAGGATTAAATTGATTTTTCAAATTGGAAAGTGATACCATAAAGTTAAACAATGTTTAAATCATTGTTTAATCGATAAATTCTAGAGGGGGAGATAAGTTGGGGGAAAATGAAAACATATCAACGAAAGAAAAGATTTTAAATACAACCTTGGAGTTAATTAAAAACGAAGGTTTTGAAAGGGTAACGATAAGGAAAATTGCATCATTGTCAGATGTAAATATTGCGCTTGTAAATTACCATTTTGGTTCAAAAGAAAAGTTGATTAGTGAGGCGATTAAAGTTTTGTTAATTAGCTTCCAAGGCACTTTTTCTATTTTAGATGATATTACAGTGCCAGCGAAAGAAAGATTAAAAATATTTTTATTTGATTATGTACTAGTAATTCGGCAATATCCTGAGTTAGTCAGGAAGATTATTGCAATGGGAACTACGGTATTTACATCTCAATACGAATATGGAGATTTTTTGAAGAGGCTAGGTTTTAGTAAAGTGAAGAATATTTTGAGCGAAATAACAAATGAAGCGGATCAGGAAATTTTAATGATGATGACAGTGCAAATATTTGGATCCATTTTTCTTCCAGCATTAATGATGCCAATTCTTGAATCAGGGGCAGATATAAGAGTACTACCTATAGAAAAACAGATTGATTTCCTATTTGAACGCTATTTTTATAAAAATTGAGATAGTGGGTGATAGAGATGGTTAGTTTCTTTAGAAAGCATTGGTATGATATAGGGTTAGTTGTGGCTATTGTTGTCGTTGTTTGTTTAGTCGCGAATTTGGGAGAAATAAGTGAAATAAAAGTACTGTTAGCGTTAAGTTTTGTAGCCATTTTAGTGCATCAATTTGAAGAGTATCGTTGGCCAGGTTATTTCGCTGGTCTGTTTAATGTAGTTATATTTAAAAGTGATATACCAGATCGCTATCCATTAAATACGCAATCTGCTATGGTAATAAATATTTTGATTGCGTATGTTTTTTATTTACTTCCGGTTTTCTTTCAAAATATAATATGGCTTGGGATGGCACCTATTTTAATGGGTTTTTTTCAATTCATATGGCATGGTATTTTTGCGAATATAAAAGCTAAAACAATATACAATCCGGGATTAGGTGCGGTTGTATTACTACATGTTCCGATTGGTTATGCATATATGAGATATGTTCTTTTACACAATCTGGCTACAAATTTGGATTGGATATCAGGGCTGATCTATTTTCTAGTAGCTACCTATTTTTTAATTATAAAAGGAAATATGTTAATGAAAAGTAAGGAGACAAATCATTATTTTTCTAAAAAGCAATTAGGTCCGTACAATGATGCAGTAAAGTGATCCAGAATTCAGGAGGGATTTTTGATGCTGAAGAGAGTACAAGTGAATGATTCATGAATAAATTATGACGAAAAAATGAATAATTTTCAGAAAAATAAAATAATATATTTATTTTTTTCTGAAAATATAATATAGTTATGGCACAGAAAGTATTTTAGCATAAGGAGGCTTTTTTATGAGGATTAAAGGGAATTATGTGCCAAAGAGGGAAGTTTTGTTTTGCTCAAGTTCAATTACGATAGGGGAAACGCTGGAACATTTAAATAAAACGGGGTATCGTTGTGTACCAGTTTTAGATGAAAAAAAAGAGAAGTTTTTAGGGAATGTATACAAAGTAGATATTTTAGAATATAAAGGTTCACTTGAAGATAATGTATTACAATTATTGAACGATAAAAATGGGTACGTGAGAGAAGACTCTTCCTTCTTTAAAGTATTTTTTACAATTAAAAAACTACCGTATTTATCAGTAGTTGATGAAAAAGGGGTCTTCCTTGGTATTTTAACTCATAAAAAAGTTTTTGAACTATTAGAAGATGCATGGGGAGTCCATTCTAGTAAATATTCTGTCATGATTGGAACACAAGATTATAATGGGGCCATTCAAAAATTATCGACAGTGCTAAAGAAATACACTGGTATTCAAAGCTTAATGACTTTTGATAATGATGCTTTATTAGTACGTAGAATAATGTTTACATTGGGAGAAGAGTTTGAAGATAGTGAATTAGAAACATTGCTAAAGGATTTAGAAGATCATGGATTTAGAGTTGTGTATGTTGAAGAGATGAATAATCCACGTGAAGTTGAAACGATAGACTAACAAGTAAAAGCCATCTTATTTTTTGATGGCTTTTACTTTCTTTTGTATAAAAATATTCAAATATAATAAAATGTAAAAATCGTAAATTTCTAAAAAAATTTGTGTAATAGAATAAATAAAGGAGGTATGTGTGGATAATTTTGATTTTCAAAAAATTCTATTTAAAAATATGTTTTTATTTTTCAGCCAAATATGTTACTATATGTGTGATAAAAACAAAGAGGTCTGACAACTAAACTCCACGTTATAACACTCTAATGACTTGAATATTCAAAAAAATCAAAAATCAATAATTAGAGTAAGAATAAGGGGAATGGAGAAATTATGGAGAAAGACATTGCTTTGTAAGGGGCATATTTTATCATCTTGAGCAGAGAGGAGGATGCATAGCATATTGTGAAAAGAGATATAAACAATGAAAAAGTGCTATGCAAATGAAAAGCATGAAGGGACGTTTAAGGCCAGGTGATACGGTAGCGATTGGTTTAATGTTATTTGCACTATTTTTAGGGGCAGGAAATTTAATTTTCCCGCCAGTTTTAGGTCAACAAGCAGGAGAAAATGTTTGGATTGCTACAATTGGATTCCTTGTAACGGGAGTCGGATTACCCCTATTAGCTGTAACAGCTGTCGCGTTTGTAGAGGGGGACTTGAAAGCGCTATCTTCTAGAGTTCACCCTATATTTGCGTTTATTTTCCCATTGATTAGTTATTTAGCGATTGGACCATTTTTCGCGATTCCGCGTACTGGAGCTGTTTCATTTGAAATGGGTATGAAGCCATTTCTATCAGAGACAATGGTTTCTGAGTGGTACATGCTATTTCTTTTCACTATAGTTTTCTTCGGAATAACGTGGTATTTATCATTAAATCCATCTAAATTAGTGGATTGGTTCGGGAAATTTCTTACACCATTGTTAGTATTGATTGTTGCTGTTATTGTCGGAAAAGCAATTATTGATCCAATTGGAGAACCGGCTGCACCTTTAGCTGCTTATAAAGAGAATGCTTTCTTTGGTGGATTTATTCAAGGATATTTAACGATGGATGCGATTAGTGCACTTGTGTTTGGGATTGTTGTTGTACAAGTTATTCGCTCAAAAGGGATAAAAGAGAGCGGACAAATCGCAAAAATAACAGTTGTATCAGGGATTATTGCTGTATTAGGCTTAACGTTAATATATTTATCACTTGCATATCTCGGATCTACAAGTACATCACTTGGTGTGTCGGAGAACGGTGGTCTTATTTTAACGAATGTTGTAAATGAGTTATATGGAACAAGTGGCAAAATTTTATTAGGACTTGTAATTATACTCGCTTGTTTAACAACTTCTGTTGGATTAACATCTGCGTGTGCTGGCTTCTTTACAAACTTATTCCCAAAACTTTCGCATAAAACGATTGTAACTATGGTATGTGTATTTAGTTTAATTGTATCTAACCTAGGGTTAACACAATTAATCACAGTAACATTACCAGTGTTAATGATCATTTATCCAGTTGCAATTGTATTAATCGTTCTTTCATATTTCCATAAATGGATAGGGAAGCGTAATACAATATATATCGGAGCTATTTTAGGTGCGTTGTTAATTAGTTTCTTTAACGGTTTAGAAAGTGCGAACATTAAAATTGATGCGATTTCTAATGTGCTACAAATGTTACCATTATATAAAGAAGGAATAGGATGGCTAATCCCATCATGTATTGGCGGGATTCTCGGTTTCTTCTTCTATAAATCAAATGAATTAAGTGAATTACAAAAGAAAGGTGCTTAGGCGCCTTTCTTTTTTTAAAGGGGATTTTTGTATTTTGTCTAAGTAATAATTGGGAGGAATGATAAAATGGCTAATTTTGAAGATTTTTTAACTTTTGATGTAAGAATTGGAACAGTAACACAGGCAGAGGAATTTAAAGAAGCGAGAGTGCCAGCGATTAAACTAGAAATTGATTTTGGGGGGCTTGGGGTCAAGCAGTCAAGTGCTCAAATTACGAAGAGATATAATCCAGAAGACTTAATCGGTCAGCAAATTGTTGCTGTTGTAAATTTTCCGCCAAAGCGTGTAGCTGGATTTAAATCGGAAGTGCTTGTATTAGGTGGAGTTCCTGAAGCTGGTGATGTTGTGTTGCTTCAGCCTAATATGGAACTGCCAAATGGAACAAAAATTAGTTAGTGTGAAGGTAGGGGCTAATATGGATATCGGACGAGAATATTTACAATGTGCCATTTCTAATTTCAAAACAACAAAGCAACAAGGAGAACGGGTACTTTCTCAATTATCATACGAACAAATACAATGGTCTTCTCATGAAGAAACAAATAGCATAGCGATTATAATGAAACATTTGCATGGTAATATGCGTTCAAGATGGACGGAATTTTTAACGTCTGATGGCGAAAAAATAGATCGTAACCGAGATGGTGAATTTGAAGGTGGCTACAATTCAAAACAAGAAGCGCTTGCTGCGTGGCAAGAAGGGTGGGAGTATGTTTTTAAAACGATGGATACTTTAACAGCAGAGCAGATTTTGCAGAAAGTATACATTCGTGGAGAAGAACACACTGTCATGCAAGCGATCGAAAGGCAAATTTCTCATTATGCTTTACATATTGGACAAATCATTTACATTGGTAAAATGTTAAAAGAAAATGAATGGGAGTGTTTAAGCATTCCCAGAGGTCAATCTACTAGTTATTTACAGAAAAAACGTTCAACGTAATAATATGAAAGAAACCGATATAAAATAGGAAGCAAAAAAATAAGCCAATTGATAGAGGGCTCCGTGAACATTAGAATGCTGCCAGCAATAAGCCCATATGTAATAAGAAAGAAACCAAAGAGTGTATTTATAGGAATAAAACGTGAGACAAATAATTGCTGATTTTTGAAACAAGTGTTATGAAACAAATAAAAGCGGAAATGCCATGTAGAGGTAATAAGATCTTTCCTTCTCGTTATTCTTTTTTTACATTTATGACAGATGAATGGTGGCTGCATTTCGTTACACTCCATTTTTGGAATTCATTAGTTTCGTAATAATTTGAGACAAAATTAAGTACAAAGTGTATATCCCTATATACGCTCCTGCAAGTAGAAAAAGTGGATTTAGTAAAATTCCATGAATGCTTGTCATGAAAACTAAATTTTGTATTAAAACATCATATATATTAATAGAAATAATTGTCCCGAGTACATACAGTGCTAAGTATGCGGAAATATGTAGCACAATACGAATTTTAGGATGTAAAGCAAACAAATAAAAAATAAATGATAAGACGATTGGTAATGTTCCTATTAGTAGCTTCAATTCATTTCACCTCATTAACAATATAGCCGGAATTTAAGCGGTCTATTCTCTAGAGCTTGTACATAACTTGAAATAGAGAGGGTGATAGTATGAATCGAGGCTTTTTTTACGTGAAATTAACAAGTGTACGCAAGTTAATTATATTTATTATTACTACGGTATTAGCGACTTTCTTTCTTATTAGTGTAATGGTAACTTCCATGAAAGAGACAAAGTCAACGTATTTATATAATTGGTTAAATGAGTTATCAATGAATGGTTACATGTACGTTATTGGGAAAGAGAATCATTATTTTACACAGGAGTACCGGAATTTGAATCAAGACTTTTCTATTTCTTCATTCCTCTTTTCGATGGCTACGAATATTCGTTTTGATGATGTACGTAGTTTTGTCGGGAAAGAACTTCCGGGATTTGGGAAATATGATACAGAAATCGTTATAGCAGGTGAAGGAACAAATTATTCCAACTTACCGATAGAATCGAGTGTTCCTCTTGAAGAAGTAGTGAAGGAACGGACTGGAGAAGCTGGACAAGTTCCTAAGCCTGATCCGAATAAAGAGAAGAAACAACCAGCTCAAACGACTGGAAAAAGACAAGTTGCATTGATTTATCATTCACATAGCTGGGAATCTTATTTGCCGTTACTTAACTTAACGAATGATCCAAATCCAAATAAAGCAACGAGTTCTGTAACGAATATTTCAATAGTTGGCGATCGATTGCGAGAACAGTTAGAAAGTGAAGGGATCGGTGCTACTAACGATAAAACTGATGTTGGTCAAAAATTAATAAGTAAAGGATTAAATAGTAATAGTTCTTATAAACTGTCACGAGAAATTGTACAAGAAGCGATGGCTGGTAATAAAGAACTCCAATATTTTTTCGATTTGCACCGTGATAGTGCACGGAAAAATGTCACGACAAAAACAATTGGAGATAAATCATATGCAAAGCTTGCTTTTGTAATTGGGAAAGGTAACAAAAACTATGAAAAAAACTTACAATTAGCAACTGCGTTACATGAGACGATTAGTAAGAAATATCCGGGAATGAGCCGTGGTGTAATTCAAAAAGGATTCCAAACAGGAAATGGAGTCTACAATCAAGACCTATCAGGACAAGCGATATTAATTGAAGTTGGCGGGGTAGATAATACAGAGGAAGAATTAAATCGATCAATTGATGCACTTGCTAAGGCATTTGGTGAATATTTTTGGCAAGCAGAAAAAGTGAATGGATAAAGTGAAATTTGAATTAGTGGTAGGCATTGCCGATGGTTATCAGCCTACATCAATTGGGGGAAAACGTAAGTGTACAGCTTACGTTTTTTGTTTGTCATGAAATGAGGATGAAAAGATGTCACATTATAGACATAATTTGTAATTGCTATAGTAATATCGAAATTTGTCTATTTATAATAGGAGAATTAGAAAGGGATTTTCGCAAAAATATAGAAAATCTTTTCACAAGGAAAATTTTTAACTAACAGAATGGGTAGGGGATTAAGGTGATACGTGAGATTAGAGTAGAAGATGCAGCATCATTTTTACAATTAAGTAAGCAATTAGATGAAGAAACGAAATTTATGTTATACGAACCAGGAGAACGAAAAACTACAGTAGAGCAACAAGAAAAGATGGTCCACCGTTTTATAGAAAATGAATATGCGACAATATTTGTAGCAGTTGAAGAAGAGAGAATAGTAGGGTTTATTTTAGTTGATGGAAATAATATTCAAAGAAAGAGACATGTGGCAGGCATTGTAATTGGCATTTTGCAAGAGTATAGTGGCCGAGGTATTGGAACGAGTTTGTTTAAAGAAGTAGAGAAGTGGGCAAGATTATATGATGTATGGCGTTTAGAATTAACGGTAATGGCCCACAATACAAGAGCTCAGGCACTATATAGCAAAATTGGATTTGAACAAGAAGGTGTCAAAAAATCTGCTCTTATCATCGATGGAAAAGGTATCGATGAGTATGAAATGGCCAAATTATTAAAATAAGAGGTCGTTATATGAAAAAAAGATGGGCACTACTTGGTATCGTAGCAATGATACTGATCATTGGAGTAGCAGGAATAAATTATAAGATGTACAAGGAGCAAGAGGCGAAGGAAGTAAATGTAAACAATATATTTCCGAAAGCTAAAGAAACGATTGCTAATATGGATGGGGATATCGCAGTCATTAGTAATCCAAGTTCGATGCTTGTACTTGTGAATAAAAATAGGCGTTTACCAGATGGGTATAGACCGCCAGATTTAGTTGTTCCGAAAGTACGTTACTCTAGTGAAGGTGATCAAGAGAAGAAAAAGATGAGGAAAGAGGCAGCGGTGGCACTTGAGGAAATGTTTCAGCAAGCCAATAATGAGCGGATTTTCCTTTTTGCAGTCTCTGGATTTAGATCTTTTGATCGACAAAAAGCATTAAATACAATGTATAAAAGACAAGATGGAGAAGCAAAGACAGCGATGTCTAGTGCAGTCCCTGGTACGAGTGAACATCAAACAGGACTAGCTATGGATATTACATCTCAATCTGCTAAATTTCAGCTAGAAACTATTTTTGGGGAGACGAAAGAAGGAAAGTGGCTTTCTGAAAATGCCCATAAGTTTGGTTTTGTTATTCGATATACGAAAGAGAAAGAAGGGATTACCGGTTATCGTTATGAACCGTGGCATGTACGTTATGTTGGGAATCCGCAAGCTACATATTTATATGAAAACCAACTAACGATTGAAGAAGTAACGCAGTAATGAATTGAGGGGAGAGGGCTAAGATGACGATGTTATATAAGAAAAAGGTACATGCATATATTACGAGAGAAAAAGAAGGGGTTATGCAACTACTCGTTTTTAAACATCGTGATATACGAGAGGCTGGTATCCAAGTGCCAGGCGGGACGGTAGATGAAGGCGAAACGTTAGAGGCAGCAATTTTACGTGAAGTACAAGAAGAGTCAGGACTACGCCATTTTTGTATCGAGCGCTTCCTTTCTGATTACATTATTTATATGAAAGAAAAAAAGGAATATCAAAAACGTCATTTTTTCCACATTTCATTATTAACAGATGTGAAAGATACGTGGGAACATATAGTAAGTGCTGGTGAGGAAGACAAAGGTTTAGTATTTTGTTATGAATGGGTTGATATTAACAAATGCCCTGAATTAGCAGGTAAACAAGGCGAGTTTTTACATTTGTTAGAAGAGGTATATGTAAAATAATAAAAAGAGTCTGAGGCGATATTGTATTCGTTTCAGACTCTTTTTATTTCTCTGGAAATTAAAGGTTTTTAAACTGGTGAGTTGAATTTCTTTAAAGGGATTGTAGCTGTTTATGCGAGGAGCGGAGAAAATGAAAAAGTAATAGATACATGTTAGCAATAAAAGACTTTATAGAAGGAGAATGACGATGGAAATTCAGTTCAATACATTATTGCAAAAAGAATTAACAATTCATGATATTCAAAAGGAAATGGAAGCTGGGAAGTTAACTTCAAAAGAACTAGTCATGTATTATCTTCATAGAATCGCAAAGTATGACCAAGATGGACCGAAAATCAATTCTATTTTAGAAATCAATCCAGATGCTATCTTTATTGCAGAAGCGTTAGATTATGAAAGAAAGACAAAAGGAGTAAGAGGTCCATTACATGGTATACCTGTTTTACTTAAGGATAATATTGAAACGAATGACTCGATGCATACAAGTGCTGGTACGATTGCCCTGGAACAAAATATAAGTAGTGAAGATGCATTTCTTGTTAAAAAGCTCCGAGAAGCAGGTGCGATTATACTAGGGAAAGCAAATATGACAGAGTTAGCAAACGGAATGTCTTTTGAAATGTGGGCTGGATATAGCGCTAGAGGCGGTCAAACGATTAATCCTTACGGTACAGGAAAGGATGATATGTTTGTTGGTGGATCGAGTACAGGATCTGCCGTTGCAGTTGCTGCTAACTTTACTGTATTATCCGTTGGAACAGAGACAGATGCTTCTATTTTAAGTCCAGCTGTTCAAAACTCGGTTGTAGGTATTAAGCCGACTGTTGGGTTAATTAGTCGTAGTGGAATTATTCCTTTCACTTATTCACAAGATACAGCTGGGCCATTTGCTAGAACGGTAACGGATGCTGCAATTCTATTAGGGAACTTAACGGGAGTGGATGAGATGGATGTAGCCACTCATAAAAGTGAAGGAATGGCATATCAAGATTATACACCTTATCTCGATGTAAATGGATTAAAGGGAGCAAAGATTGGCGTATTTAACAATGCTCCAAAAGACTATTACGAAAATGGTGAGTACGATGAAAAATTGTTTGAGGAAACGATCCAAGTATTACGTAGTGAGGGAGCGACAGTAGTAGAAGATATTGATATTCCGTCTTTTCATAGGGAATGGAGTTGGGGAGTTCCACTTTATGAGCTGAAGCACAGTTTGGATAACTATCTTTCTAAATTACCTTCTACTATTCCAGTACATTCTATTTCGGAGTTAATGGAGTTTAATAAAAACATAGCAGAAAGAGCTTTGAGATATGGACAAACTAAGTTAGAAAGAAGAAAAGATTTTCCTAATACGTTAAGAAATCCAGAATATTTAAACGCAAGATTAGAAGATATATATTTTTCGCAAAAACAAGGTATTGATTTTGCGTTGGAAAAATATAACCTGGATGCGATACTGTTCCCTTCTTATATAGGATCTACTATATGTGCGAAAGCAGGTTATCCGTCTATAGCAATGCCTGCGGGATATATGGATAATGGGAGGCCTTTTGGAATTACTCTTGCAAGTGCTGCTTTTAGTGAAGGGGCATTAATTAAACTAGCATATGCTTTTGAACAAGCGACAAAACATAGGAAGATTCCCAACTTGTCATGAATAGAATAAACAAAGAGGACAGGAATTCCTGTCCTTTTTGTTTTATTGATTAAAGTGAAATATCTTTCTGCTCCGTCTTCTGATATTTTAATAAGTTAAAGGATAAACAAGCAGAACATAAAATAAGAAAAGCGGCGATAATATAAATAGTACGAACGCCGAACATATCAGTAATAATTCCAACGCTAAGCATAGAAAGACCAGAAGCTGTCGAGAGAAGTGCACCATGAGCTGTATACATCTTCGATAATAAAGAAGGAGTGACGCTTGATTGTAAAACCGTCGTTTGAGAAATATCTCTAATTTGATAACATGGCCCCATTAGAACACAAAGAAATAGAGCAATAAATCCGCTACTTGTCATACCATATAAAAATGTAAGAATACTAAACATAAGAGAGCCTATCGCCATGGAGCGTATTAAATTTTTTTGAATATATGTACTCATTTTCCACGCTAATATCCCACCAATTAATGTGCCGACGTAATAACTTGTGTTAATATATCCCCACCAATCTTCGCCTTTATGAAGAACAGTCGTTACATATGCCATCGTAATAGCACCGATCCATATCGTCCCTGCGAAAGTTTCAATTAAGTCCATAATTGTAACGATGCGCAGAGACGGGTGTTGAAATAACAGTTTCCATCCTTCTAATAATGCAGTAGTTTTCGAAGAAGTGGGTTCTGCTACTCGTTCAGCTTGTATAGATTGTAATGAAAGGTGTAATGTAATACATCCGAAAATCATCAATATGTTATTAATCATGAGTGTCGAAGTAACGCCAATGAGAAGAACAATTATGCTTGTAAATGAGTATGCAGCGGCTTGTATAATTTGTGTTGAAAAGGAAAAGACACTATTTACTTTTACTAATTTTTCTTGTGGTGTTAAGCGCGGGATAACGGCGTATAGTAGAGGAGCGCTCCAGCCACTACATAATGAAATGAAAATAACAAAAGTTAAAAGAGCAGAAATGTTTGTTGATAGTATAGGAAATAATATCATTAACAATATTAAAAGAGCTGTTTTAATCCATTGTAGAGTATATAGCAATGAATAAGATGGAAACCGATTCATTATAAGTGGTGCAGAGGTGTTCGCGATAAGATTTGTGATAACCTGTAATAATGGAAAAAGAGCAGTAATTGTAGCTGATCTAGTTGTGATATAGATGTGAGTTGTAATAATCATTATGTATACAATGTCAGCGAGAGTAATGCATATTTTGGAGCCCAAATAGTAAGTTAGTGAACGTTTAGGCAATAAGAATACCACCTTTCAAATCAATACTGCTTTTAATTTTAATTATTATAATCTGTAAGTTATATTTTTGAAAGAATTAAATTTTTTGTCATTTTTTGAAAGGGATTTTCGTGTATAATGAAGAATATATTAATATAGCATTTTATTAATGCTTGTTGTAACAGCGAATACATATAATAGCTTGTAGCAAACGCCCCCTCTATGAGAAAGGGCGGATAAACCATTCTTTTCTTCATATACATATAGAAAATGAGAAAGAAAGTGAGGGTTGCATATGGCTGGATGGGTGATTTGGTTTATAATAGCGGGTATTTTATTTATTGCAGAAATGTTGTCGATTACGTTTTACATGCTTTGGCTTGGAATTGGAGCTGTTGTCGGAGGTCTTATTGCTTTGTTTGCTCCTGATGCACTATTTTTACAAGTTATTGTTGGGGCGATTGTAAGTTTAACATTGACTTTCTTTACGAAAAGAATTTCTAAAAACTTTCGAGAAGCAAAAGGTTTTACTGATACAGTAGATAAACTTGTTGGTAAAAAGGGAATTGTTATGCAAACGATTACAAGCGAAGTGAACGGTATTGTGAAAGTGGATGGAGATACTTGGACAGCTATTTCGGATACTCCTATTGATGCTGGAGAAAAAGTCGTTGTTATACAGAGGCATAGTACTATTTTACAAGTGAAAAAGGAGAGTGAATAAATATGGCAGTAGCATTAACGTTAACGATTATTTTCGCATTGATTGTCGTTGTATTTATTGCATTGACAATTAAAATTATTTCTCAGCAAAAAGTTGGGGTCGTTGAAAGGTTTGGTAAATTTCAACGGATTATGCACCCAGGATTAAATATTCTAATCCCAATTGTAGACCGCGTTCGTGTATATCACGATTTACGTATTCAACAAACGAATGTACCACCACAAAAGGTAATAACGAAAGATAATGTACAAGTAGAAATTGATACAATTATTTTCTATCAAATTGTTGAACCAGAGCTTGCGACATATGGTATTTCAAACTATGAATATGGTGTTCGTAATATTACATCTGCAACAATGCGTCAAATTATTGGTAAAATGGAGCTTGATGAAACATTATCAGGTCGTGAAAAAATTTCAACAGAAATTCGTTTAGCACTTGATGAAGCGACAGAAAAATGGGGCGTTCGTATTGAACGTGTCGAAATAGTCGATATTAATCCACCAAAAGATGTGCAAGTATCAATGGAAAAACAAATGAAAGCAGAACGTAATAAACGTGCGATCATTTTAGAAGCTGAAGCAGCGAAACAAGATAAAGTCCTTCGTGCTGAAGGGGAAAAACAAAGTAAAATTTTAATGGCTGAAGGGGATAAAGAAGCACGTATTCGTGAAGCGGAAGGTATACGAGAAGCGAAAGAATTAGAAGCGCAAGGGGAAGCAAGAGCGATTGAGGAAATTGCAAAAGCAGAACAAAATCGAATTGAGTTACTTCGTGCAGCAGATTTAGATGAGCGCGTACTTGCTTATAAATCATTTGAATCATTGATTGAGGTTGCAAAAGGACCAGCGAATAAAGTCTTTATTCCGTCTAATGCAATTGAAACACTTGGTACTCTTGGGGCAATTGGGGAAATCTTTAAAGAGAAACAAACGAAGAAATTACCTTCGTCAGATACAGAAAAAGAACAATAAGAGTGAGGAAGAGAAATGGGCTGCCATTTCTCTTTTTTTTTTTGCGTATATTACGAAAGGCTTGTACATATCCATGTATAAAGAAGGTGATACAGTGAAGAAGTATGCAACCCGTATACATGGGAAGAAACTAATCTCGTTACTCTTTCTATATGCACTAGTCACAATTATTATTGCGTCGATTTTGACGTCGCTTTTACATACAATGAAATCGAATTACGCGAATCAATGGTTTGGAAAAGTATCGATGCAAGGTTTTGTTCAAATGCTAGAAAGTGAGAATCGCTATTACGGATTTGATTATTTTAAGCAGAATAAAAGGGAGTCATTTGGAAATTTAATGTTCTCGATTGCGACGGATTTGAAAATTAAAGATTTAAGAACGTTTGTCGGTAAAGAAGTGCCTGGTATGTCAAAGTATTACTCTAACATTATCGTAGCTGGGGAAGGGACAAACTTTACGAATATCCCAAATGAATCTAGTGTACCGATTGAAGAAGTAACGAAAGAGCGAGAAGTAGCAAAAGATAAAGTTACAGAAGCTGAAAAGAATAATCCGGTTCAGAAAAAGAACGGAGCGAAAAAAGGTGAAAGTGCAGTATATATTTATCATACACATAGCTGGGAATCTTTCTTTCCGTTATTACCAGGGGCTACCGATCCATCAAGTCCAGATGTAAATGTGTCCTTACTAGGGAAACGTATGAAAGAACAACTTGAAGGACAAGGAATTCCGGTAGTTCATGATAAAACGAATATGGGGGATTTATTAGCGAGTAAAAAATGGAAATGGCCGCAATCATATAAAGCGTCTCATGAATATGTAAAAGAAACATTAGCACAAAATAATAAAATTGCGTTTCCGATTGATATACACCGTGATGATCAGCGGAAGAAGGTAACAACAAAAGTAATTAACGAGAAATCGTATGCAAGATTATATTTTATAATTGGGATGGAAAATGAAGGGCGTGCTGAAAATGAAAAAATTGCAAGAGCAATCAATAGTTATTTAGATGAAAACTATTACGGATTAAGCAGAGGAATCTTTCCAAAGTATAAAAAAGATGGAAATGGCGTTTATAATCAAGATTTATCTAAAAATGCGATGTTAATTGAAGTTGGTGGTGTTGATAATACATTAGATGAATTATATAACACAATTGATGTGTTGACGGAAGCGTTTAGTAAATATTATTGGAACAATGCGGAGAAAGTGAATGGGTGAGGAACGGGAAACCGTTCCTTTTTGTTATGGAAAGGTAAGAATGTGATATAATGGAATCTTGTGAATATTAAATGAGGAAGTAGGGGGAATATGCAAATAATATTAATACGCCACGGTGAATCAGAAGCTGATATTTTAAATGTACATGAAGGGCGAGCTGACTTTGAATTAACAGAAAAGGGAAGACAGCAAGTGCAAAGACTTGTACAGAAAGTGAAAGCAGATTTCCCGCCAGATTTCATTTGGGCAAGCACATTAAAACGTGCCCGCGAAACTGGTGAAACATTAGCAGGAGGAATTGGGTGCCCAATTCAACTAGAAGAAGAATTAATGGAGTTTAATAATGGGGTACAAGCAGGGTTATCATTTGAAGAAGCGAAAAAATATCCAGAGCCAAAATTTCTTCATGATCGTTTTGAAAACGGGGAATCATTTATTGAATTTAGAATGAGAATAGAAGGAATTTTTTCTAAAATCGTGACAGAGAATACATATGACCGAATTGCAATTGTTGCACACGGTGGTGTAATAAATAGTATTTTACGAGCGTTTTTCCAAATGCCAATTAGCATGGACTATTATTTTAAAATGGGAGATACGGGAATTAGTTTGATTGAACTTACGGATAAACAGAAAACTATTCATTTTATAAATGATACAAATCATTTAGAGGGAATGTAAGAGGATATGTACAAAGTTGTATTTTTCGATGTGGATGGTACTCTTTTAAGTGAGATTGATAGAAGTATGCATGAAAGCACAAAAGAAGCGATACAAAGGTTAATAGATAAAGAAATTCACGTAGTTGTTACAACCGGGAGACCATATAGTTTATGCTCACAATTTAAAGAGCTGGGCATAAATACGTTTATTTCTGCAAATGGTGCACATATAAAATGTGCTGATGAAGTTATACATAAATCGGTACTTTCAAGTGGAATTGTTCATGATATTTCAAATTTCGCTGAATTACATGGTCACAGTGTTTCTTATTTTACAGAGGAATTTGTAATGAATGGTATTGCCTCAAAAGACGAACGTGTAATACGAGCATTAAATGAAACGTTAAATTTAGAGCGGTATCCTGACAAAGTTAGAAACTTATCAGAAGAGATTTATTGTGTATGTCTGTATGCTGATGAAACAGAAGCTCAAAAATTCTTTGAAAGATATCCAGCACTTACGTTTGAACGTTTTCATGGTTACGTTATGAATGTGTTGGAAGATAGTAAAGTATCGAAGCTAACTGCAATTCAAAAGGTATTGGAACATCTGAAAATTTGTAAATCAGAAGCAATTGCTTTTGGTGACGGTGGAAATGATGTTGAGATGTTACAGTATGTAGGACTAGGAATTGCGATGGGGAATGGTGGAGAAGAGTTAAAAACAAGAGCAGATTTCGTTACAAAGAAGGCGAGTAAAGGTGGTATTTTATTTGCCTTAAAAAAGTTTAATGTCGTCTAACATACCTTTATTGAAATAAAGGTATGTTAGGATCTTTAACGTGCTCACATAATAAAATATGAATTTGCCCGCGATGATGATAAAAATGTGCAACGATTTCAAGCAACCATTCGAATCGAGAGTAAGAAATACCCCAATAAGCAGTCATAATTTCCGCTAATTCTTCATTGGAATAGGATAAAAAAGTTTTAGAAAGTAAATCGTACCCTTGTATCATCGTTTGCTGTATTTGAGTAATTGTTTCTGGTGTTTGTTCTATATAAAAGGTATGTAAGTCTTTTTCCGTAATACCATTTAATATGAGTAAATCAGCATGGAAAATAAGGGAAAGATGTGTGCACATTTCAAATAATGACCGCTTTGATTCAATCGGCTTTATTTTCAAATCACTTTCAGTATATTGGTTCAGTATTTGAATGGAAGTATCGATAGCAATTTTAACTTGATTCAATGCAGATGGAACAAACATTGTAATTATTCTCACCTCCGTATATAATAGTTTCTTAAGGGTATTATATCATACTCAAAATTCCGAAAATTCTAGTAGTTTGACTAGCATAGTGAAAAGTATTATATTGTAAAAGGTCATATGAAACGTGAAATAGAATGGAATGTAATTATTGAGTTAGGAGTTAGACCAATGAGCTTGAAATATGGAAGAGATACAATTGTTGAAGTTGACTTAAATGCGGTAAAACATAATGTAAAAGAATTTAAAAAACGTGTGAATGATGAAAATATTGCAATGATGGCTGCTGTAAAAGCGAATGGGTATGGTCATGGGGCAGTTGAAGTTGCGAAATCGGCTATTGAAGCAGGAATAAACCAACTTGCAGTTGCATTTGTAGACGAAGCAATTGAATTAAGAGAAGCTGGAATCACTGTACCTATTTTAATTTTAGGATATACACCAGTAGCAGCTGTAGAAGATGTAATTCAATATGACGTTATGATGACTGTTTATAGAGTAGAAGATTTACAAGGTATAGATGAAGTTGCAAACCATCTTCAAAAGAAAGTGCGAATTCATGTGAAAATTGATACAGGAATGAGCCGTATTGGTTTACAGGAAGAAGAAGTTAAACCGTTTTTTGAAGAGTTAAAACGTATGCGATATGTAGAAGTAGTAGGGATGTTTACACATTACTCTACCGCCGATGAAATAGATAAAACTTATACAAATATGCAAACAAGTTTGTTTGAAAAAGCTGTAAATACAGCGGAAGAATTAGGAATTCATTTTCCATATATTCATAGTTCAAACAGTGCAGGATCAATGGAACTTAGTAACACATTTCAAAATATGGTTCGTGTCGGTATTGGAATTTACGGTATGTATCCTTCAAGAGAAGTGGATCATACAGTTGCTTCCTTACAGCCAGCGTTGTCTTTAAAATCAAAAGTAGCTCATGTTAAACATGCGAAGAAAAATCGTGGTGTTAGCTATGGGAATACTTATGTAACAACGGGCGAAGAATGGATTGCAACTGTACCGATTGGTTATGCTGATGGTTATAATCGTCAGCTATCTAATAAAGGGCATGCACTAATAAACGGAGTACGAGTACCTGTAATTGGCCGTGTTTGTATGGATCAGCTTATGCTAGATGTTACAAATGCAATGCCAGTACAAGTAGGAGACGAAGTTGTATTCTACGGCAAACAAGGTGAAGAAGAGATTGCGGTGGAAGAAATAGCAGATATGTTAGGTACAATTAATTATGAAGTTACATGCATGTTGGATAGAAGAATTCCACGTGTTTATAAAAAAAATGATGAAACGACTGCGGTTGTAAATATATTAAGAAAAAAATAAGAAAAAACTGAATCGATATGATTCAGTTTTTTTATTTTTGACAAATGAAAAATGTTCTATTTATACCGTGTAGTTGTATATTGTTACATCCTACAGATTTTAAAGAGGTAATAATTTCGTCTCTAAAATAACATGCTTCCTCGATAGAAAAGTCACTCCTATTCCAACAACCTATAATAATCATACTTTGTCATAATTTCAAAACCACATTGTGTATATAGTTTTAAAGCATTGTTATTTTTCGTTTCGACGTCTAGTTCAATTGTTGAAACTCCTTCTGTAATAAGTGTATGTACCATATAACTAAGAATATCTTTACCATATCCTTTACCTTGATAAGAAGGATGAACTGCAAATCCTGATAGTGTAGTAGATTGTTCTTGCTCAGTAACTGTAATCGTTCCTATCACTTTTTCATCGATAAGAGCACTGTAAACTTGATGGGAAGATGAATTCATCATCTTTTGTAACCATGTGGATGTATTTGCTGCCGAATCTCCAAAAGCTTCACTAGCGATTTCTATAAGATCAGGAAGTAATTCAGAAGATGCAACGGTAAGATTAATATTATTTTTCATTGTTTTTTGTGCTTCGTTTGTTTTGAACTCCATACCGTATTCACTGTATAAATAAGGAAAGTTCATTTGTTTTGCAAATGATTTCCCTGAAATAGAGTCACCATTAATTATAAGAAGGGCTTCATCTGCCTCTCTTTTTTGTATTTCTTTCATTGCGGTTTGTAAAAGAGTAGTGCCTATATGTTGTTTCCTATAGTTCGGATGAACAAACCCTATTAACTCCAGTTTTGTTGGTCTCTCAAAGTCATACATACTTAATGCGCCGATTAATTGAGTATCATCATAAAATAGAAAATCATTTACCACTTCTATATTACGGGCAGTTAAAAAGTTTATATGTAAATCTGACGAGTAATCAATTTGATCGTGTTGTCCGCAAATATGAGATAAATCTTTCATTTGCTGAATTTCGTTTGCTGTTAAAGATTTCTTTTGTTCAATATTCATTTCATAATCCCTCTCATTCGTATTTAAAAATAGGATGGATGACGCAACCACTTGTCTAACTCCACACTGCCCTGAACAGATAATAACCGGTACAAATATCGATAGGGATGTCTACATTCTTCAAGACGAGGAATGGGCATAATGGTTTCGTAACCTTGTTTAAAAGCATGAGCCTCTTTTTCTGTAAGTACATATTCTAATCCAATAAAATCAAACTCTCGTGGAGCAATTGCATAAGCTTCTGTATCTACTAAACCAGTAATAGATTGATTATCTGATAAAAACTGGGTAGGATCCATATCAATTAAAACGAGTGTAGATTCCTTCGGTGACGGCAAGGAAGATAGCTGTGACTCAAAAGTATGAAATGCGTTTTGGATGCTCGCGTTATCGGAATAGAACCTATTTACAAGATCTTTACTGACTTTTAATATGTGAGATTTAAATTCTTCTAGTGGAATGTGGAAAGTATTTGATGGGTTTCCTATAAACTCTGCTTGAAACGAATGAATTTCTGCTAGTCCTTTTCCAAGGCTGAATAAAATAGAATCAGGTTGTCCGAAAAATGATTGCAGCGTATTTCCGGTTAGTTTTTCGACGATTACATACTCTCGCTCATTTAAAACATGTTTTTGCAAAATAGTCGGGATGGGCAAGGTAGTATGCTTTTTCAATAATGCGTGTATTGTTTCTAAATGATGTACATGCCTTGGATCAATTCCAAAAAGGTTTTTACATCCCCACCAAAAATCATTGTTGGGCTCTTCAGTCATTTTTGAGGAACGAACAATAACTTCTTCAGTTTCTGTTTTAACAAGAAACACGTCGCTTGCATGGTCTTCATAGCCCGGATGTAGTGCTTGAACAGATATAATAGGTGAAATGAATAGTTGTTGTAGCATGAAAGGACTCCTTATTCTGTAAATTCTATAAATTCATTATATAACAGAATATGTACCAAGTGGATAATGATGGGGACAACATAGAACTTAAATAAATTTATGGTGAGAAATCAGTGTGAAAATTATATTTTTCTAGTTTTGTATGAATTATCAAAATAATGTTTCTGATGATAAATCTGAAAAATGCCTGAATGTAAATCCCGTATTTTTCAATAAATGAAAGGTTAAGTCTACTTTTATAAGAGTTATAATGTAGGTTATGAAAAATATTTCTCAATAATAAAATGAAGAGAAAAATATGAAGAAGTAGAATAGATTACTTAATAGTTTTAAATTAATTAATATGATTAACTATTGATTATATTAGATAGGAGAGAATATTATGGCAAATGTACTCGTAATAAATTTCCCTGGAGAAGGTCATATAAATCCGACTTTAGCTATTGTAAGTGAGTTAATTCGGCGAGGGGAAACAGTTGTTTCGTATTGTATTGAAGATTATAGAAAGAAGATTGAAGCAACAGGTGCAGAATTCCGAGTGTTTGAGAATTTCCTCTCTCAAATTAATATTATGGAACGAGTAAATGAAGGTGGGAGTCCTTTGACGATGCTATCTCATATGATTGAAGCATCAGAGCGTATTGTTACTCAAATTGTAGAAGAAACAAAAGGGGAAAAGTACGATTACTTGATATACGATAATCATTTTCCAGTAGGACGTATTATAGCGAATGTTTTAAAATTACCTAGCGTTTCTTCTTGTACAACGTTTGCTTTTAATCAGTACATTACTTTTAATGATGAACAAGAATCGAGACAAGTAGATGAAACTAATCCATTATATCAATCTTGTTTAGCGGGAATGGAAAAATGGAATAGGCAGTATGGAATGAAATGTATTAATATGTATGATATTATGAATCATCCTGGTGATATTACTATTGTATATACTTCAAAGGAATATCAGCCGCGTTCAGATGTATTCGATGAATCGTATAAGTTTGTCGGTCCATCAATTGCTACTCGAAAAGAAGTAGATAGCTTTCCTATGGAAGATTTAAAAGATAAACAATTGATTTTCATTTCTATGGGAACAGTTTTTAATGAACAACCTGAGTTATATGAAAAATGTTTTGAAGCGTTTAAAGATGTAGAAGCGACAGTCGTATTAGTTGTTGGTAAGAAGATAAATATAAGTCAATTTGAAAACATTCCGAATAACTTTAAGTTGTATAATTATGTGCCGCAATTAGAAGTATTACAGTACGCTGATGTATTCGTGACACACGGTGGTATGAATAGTTCGAGTGAAGCACTATATTACGGTGTCCCGTTAGTTGTAATTCCGGTAACAGGAGATCAGCCTTTAGTTGCGAAACGAGTGAGTGAAGTAGGAGCTGGAATAAGGCTTAATCGTAAAGAATTAACTTCTGAATTGTTACGTGAGACTGTAAAGAAAGTAATGTATGATGTAACGTTTAAGGAAAATAGTCGTAAAGTTGGAGAGTCACTTCGAAATGCTGGTGGGTATAATAGAGCAGTTGATGAAATATTTAAAATGAAAGTGAATTCATACTTAAAACTTAAATAAATGTTTGGAGCACACTTACTGAAATACGTAAGTGTGTTTTTATAAATAAATTACATAAAAAATCACTATAAAGGTGAAACTTTTGTGTATATAAACTGATATCTTTGAATTAGTAGTAAAATTACGTTAAAATAATACTGAGAAAATATATATGTTTTGGGGGTAATGAATGAAAAGAGTATTTGAATACGTATTATTAACAATTGGCTCCATTATTGTAGCGGGTTCATTAGAGCTTATTTTAGCACCTAATGGATTAGTAGATGGCGGGGTAACGGCCATTGCTATTATGGCAAATAAAGTTGCTGGATTACCGCTTTATGGAGTATTTTTAGGACTTAATATCCCAATTTTACTATTTACTGCAAAAGTAATGGGTAAGAAGTTCTTTATCCGTACGTCTTATGCAAATGTTGTTACAACACTTGGATTGATTTATTTAAAGCCATTTCCAGCAATTACAACTTCGGAATTATTAATTGTACTTTATGGAGGAGTTCTATTTGGTGTTGGTGTTGGGATTGTTGTAAAAATGGGTGGAGCAATTGATGGGTCAGAAATGTTAGCTGTTTGGATGAACAAGCATTTTAAAGTACCAATTAGTACATTTTTACTTGCTGTAAATGCGGTTATTTTTGTATTTGTTGCTATTTTATTTTCAATTGAGCAAGCGATGTTCTCATTAGCAATTTTCTATATTGTTACGAAAATGATTGATTTCATATTAGATGGTATTAATCAAGGAAAGAGCGTTATGATTATTTCTGGGAAAAATAAAGAAATAGGCGATTTGTTTATGAAAGAATTGCAATTATCCGTTACGTATCTACATGGAGAAGGTGGTTTTTTAGGAGAGCACAAGAAAATCATTTATTGTATTACAAACCGTTTCATTTATCCAAAAATGAAAGATCTCGTTCTCTCTGTAGATCCAACCGCTATAATTGAAGCTTCCTATTCAACAGAAACAACTGGTGTTAAGCGTCCAGGAAGGACTGCTCGATCAGGAGACGTATCAGAAAAATAGTGTGTAAAATAACTCCACATAAGTATAACTTATGTGGAGTTATTTTACTTAGGGAACCAGGCTTCCTTTAGTAATTTGACTACAATTTCGATACTATCTTCGGGAATGCTGCCGAAACCGAGTAGTACATAGGACGCCTCTCTTAAATTATGTACAGAATCATATGTAGAGAGTGGGTATAATTTGATTTGTTGGTTTGCAGCAGTATGAATAAGTTCTTGTTCGTTCATACCATTATGAACATGAAGTACGATATGCAGTCCAGACTGTTCGCCAAGTATTTGAACACGAGATCCCATGTCATTTTTGATAGATTTAACTAGTAGTGTGTGCTTTCTTTTATATAACGTACGACTACGGTTCAAATGGCGCTCCCAATCACCATTGTGAATAAAGGTTGCAAAAGCGAGTTGCTGTATTGTAGAAACAGTTTGTTTAAACTTACCTTCAAGCTCTGTATAGATTTTTAATAGATGAGTTGGTAAAACGATATACCCCATTCGCAAAGAAGGTAAGAAGGATTTCGAGAAAGTTCCCATATAAATAACGCGTTCATTTGAATCTAGTCCTTGTAAAGAGGGAATAGGTTTTCCTACATAACGAAATTCTCCGTCATAATCATCTTCAATAATAAATCCTCCGCAATCATTGGCCCATCTTAATAATTCGAGCCTTCTAGATAATGGCATAATCATTCCAAGAGGAAATTGGTGTGATGGAGTGACGTATGCTACATTGGAACGTGATTCACGTAAAGCTGAAATACGAATCCCTTTATCGTCTAATGAAATAGGGTGAACAGGAAGACCAGAACTTTGAATCATGGCAGTTATACGGTGAAATCCAGGGTTTTCGATTCCATATTCTTTTTTTGAACCAAGTAGTTGAAGTAGTAGCCAAAGAAGAGGCTGCGTACCGGCTCCGATAATAATTTGATCAGGTGAAGAATGTACCCCGCGGGCATGGTATAAATATTTTGAAATATGCTCTCGTAAAACGAACTCACCTTGAGAATCTTCTCTAGCAAATAATTCATTTTCATACTGGAATAAAGTTTCTTGTAATGCTCTTTTCCAGTTTGTAATTGGAAAAGCTTTTTGATCAATCAGCCCTTGGCTACAATCATAGTCATATTGTTCTTTTTTTATATTGTTAGCGCTGTTTGACACAACTTGTTGTTTATTTTGAATGACATCAATATCAACTTCTGCAACAAAAATCCCACGTTTCGGTTTACTTTCTACATAACCTTCAGCTAGTAATTGTTGATAAGCAGATTCAACAGTAATACGGCTAACATTAAGTTGTACCGCTAAGTTTCTGTGAGAAGGAAGGCGTGTACCGGCAGGCAGTGGTCCCTGAGAGATTTCTCGTTTCATATATTCGTAAATTTGTAAATAAATTGGTGTTTTACTTTCTAATTGCAATGGGATAGTAAGATCCATTTTATGAATTCTCCTTTAAAAACTGGCCATATAAAAAATAATCGAACTGTCACTTAAGTGAGGGGCAGTTACTTTTTATAATAATGATATAACATTTAGAAAATTTTATAAATAGTAAGGAGAGAATCATAATGAATATTAGAGAAGTAGTAACAGAAGCTGATTTACATGATGTATTCCCCGTATTACAGCAATTACGAACGAAACTTTCAAGAGAAGAAGCAAGTTCTTTATTTCAAAAAATGAAAGAAGAAAATTATAAACTACTTTCGTTACAGAATGAAGATGATGAAGTTGTTTGTCTTGCTGGTGTAGCAATTTGTACGAACTTTTATAATGAGAAACATGTTTTCGTATATGACCTTGTAACTGCGGAAGCTCACAGATCGAAAGGATATGGTAAAGTTCTTCTGTCATATGTAGAAAAATGGGGGAGAGAAAAAGGGTGCAGTTCTATCGTTCTTACATCAGCGTTTCCAAGAGTTGATGCCCATCGTTTTTATGAAAGAGAAGGCTATGATAAGGTAAGTTATTCTTTTTATAAAGAATTATAATATTAAGGGGGTTCTATGTGTGAGAACATATGGAACCCCCTTTTAATTTAGAATTGAAGAATGAGGAGGGTTAATTACTTATTTTGTCGAATAGTCTCTTTATAATTGAGACGATAATATTGAATTAAAAGAAGGTTAGGGGAGTTTATACTTGGAAAAAATTCAGAAACTATTAATCCCAAAAGGTGTAAGAGTTATCGTAATATCTGATATTCATGGCGAATTAAATCTTTTAAAGGAATTATTACATAAAGTTAATTTTAAAGATGATGATTATTTAATTATAAATGGCGACCTTTGTGAGAAGGGGAACGATAGCATTGGCGTCGTAAACTATGTGATGGATTTAGTAGTTAGCAAGCCAAATGTTTATGTAATTGAAGGGAATTGTGAAGCTGTAGTTGAAGCGTTTGTAAATGAAAATCCTGCGCTAATAAATTATTTATGTACGAGAAAGAATACAATTTTTAATGAATGGCTAGCGAAATTGAACGTTACCGTTAATGAAGAAAGTGATATTTGTGAAGTGAAAAACATATTGATGGGCCGTTTTTCAAAAGAAATAAAGTGGCTAACAGAATTGCCAACTGCTATTGAAACTGATGATTATATCTTTGTACATGCTGGCCTTGAAGATAGAGAGAATTGGAGACAAACAGACAGGAAAAATGCAATTGCAATGCCAGAGTTTTTTAATAAATCACATAGAGCAGATAAGTACGTAATTGTTGGACATTGGCCTGTTGTGAACTATTCCGAAGAGGCGCCGTCTAACAATCCAGTTATTGATAAGGAGAAAAAAATTATTGCGATTGATGGTGGTAATGCGATTAAAGAAGCAGGGCAATTAAACGCATTTATTATTCAGAGGACAACTTCAGGTGATACGTTTTCTTATACATATGTAGATCATTTTCCGCAGTATGAAGTATTGGCCGATTTTAATGCGAATTCAGTAATGCAGGGTGGGGTTACATATCCACATTATTACATAGAACCTGTGGAGAGAATGAAAGGTTTTACCGTATGTAAACAACTAGGAACAAATGAATTACTTCATGTGAAAAACGAGTATATAAAGCAACTTGAATCAGGTGAGTATACAGTGAAAACGGATATTTCTTGTGCGCAAATCAGTATTAGAAAAGGGGATACAGTTTCTTTAATTGATGGTAGCTGCATGGGATATGATTTAATTAAAAAAGATGGTGTAGAAGGCTGGATAGAGAAAGGAATTCTACTTGAGGTAGAAAAGAAGGGAAATGCAATATTTAGCTAAAATGGGAGGGATATAACCTCCTGTTTTTTATTAACTATGCTACGAGCTCGTACTTCATCCAATTTTTTCCGAAGTTCAGTTTCTAAATTAAACTCGAAAAAATTGGCTAATTTATATAAATAATTCGTATCATATAACAAAATTATATAAAATAGAGTGGAGTTTTGTTTTGATTTTTCTGAAAAAAAATTATAATTGTATATGAAATAAAGAGGAATGTAGGAGGAAATTATGCAAAACGTTATATTAAAGGGGAACAAAGTTACAATTCGTACAATAGAAGAATCAGATATCAAAACATTATGGAGCTTCATATATAAAGAAGAAAATCCAGAGTGGAAAAAATGGGATGCACCATACTTTCCAATAACAATGCAAGAATATACGCGATATAAAGAAAACTCACAAAAACGTTTAATAGAAGAGCCGCTATCGAATTTAATTGTCGAAAATGACGGTCAAATTATAGGGACAGTCGGATTTTATTGGGAGCATAAACCGACGCGTTGGTTAGAAATGGGAATCGTAATTTATGACCCAGCATACTGGAATGGTGGATATGGTACAGAAGCATTAACATTATATAGGGACTTACTATTTGAAAATATGGAGATTGGTAGAGTAGGGCTTACAACTTGGTCTGGCAATGAAAGAATGATGAAAGTAGCAGAGAAAATAGGAATGAGCTTAGAAGGAAGAATGCGAAAATGCCGATATTATAACGGGACATACTATGATTCTATTCGAATGGGAATGATTCGTGAAGAATGGGAAGTGCTATGTGTAACGAAGGGGTGAGGAAGCATGTACGCTATCATTGCTACATTTGATTGTGTGTTCACTAATAAAATTAGAGAATTGCAAAATGAATTAACAAATATAATTGGAACAAATCCACTAGCCGGAGTAGAACCACATATTACATTGGCTGATTATAATGAGTTAGATGTTAATTTATATACTGAGAAGTTAGAGGAGTTTGTAGTTTTTCAAGAGAACATTGCTGCTGTAACTTTTCCTTCTGTTGGAACTTTTCCTACTAATAGAACGATCTTTCTAGCACCAACCATTACTGATGAGTTATTAAGACTTCATCATTCTTATCATGATTATTTCAAAGTTTTTCATGATAATCTACAGTCATATTACGTACCAGGAAAATGGGTTCCGCATTGCACGATTGCTAATGGGTTGAATTCAAATCAATTTTTAAGTGTAATGGAATATATATATGAAAAGTTTGATGTTACACTAGCTTCGATTGAGAAGTTAAAATTAATTAAGGTAAATTATGAAGATGGTTTTGCCATTTCTTCTAGTATTTTAGCAGAGTGTAATTTAAAGAGAATGGAGACATCGAGATGACATATGTAATTAGAGAAATGAAGCAAGAAGATATTCATGCTGTACAAAACGTAGCGAAAATAGCTTGGCATGATACTTACGAAGGAATTATTCCGGGAGAGATTCAAGACAACTTTTTAAATGAAGCGTATTCCGATGAAAAAATGAAATATCGCCTTGAAAATACACATTTATTTGTTGCGGAAGAAGAGGGAGAAGTAATTGGCTTTGCAAATTTTTCACCAATTAGACTGCAAAACGAAGCAGAATTAGGTGCGATTTATTTGTTGCCAGATCAGCAAGGGAAAGGGATAGGGACAGCTTTGTTACAAAAAGGGATCACGACGTTAAAAGGGATTCGAAAAATGTACATTCATGTAGAAGCGGAAAATGAAAAAGGAAAACGATTTTATGAAGCAAAAGGTTTTGCGGCTTTAGAGCAATTTGAAGAAGATTTCGAAGGGCATATGCTGCAAACAGTGAGAATGGTTTTATACATATAAGGAGGATCAGAAATGAAAATTTTTGATTTCAGTGAAAAAGTGGGAGAGCATATATCAGCATTTCAATCTAACTTTATAATGTCAAAAATATTAAAACATAAAGGGAATATACATATCGGTTCTATGCATCTACAACCGAATGGAGTTATTGGATATCATGAAGCAGTTGTATCTCAACTGCTTCTAGTTGTACAAGGAGAAGGATTTGTTTGCGGATCAGATAAAGAAAAAGTGAAGATAGGAGCTGGACAAGCTGCGTTTTGGGCGAAGGGAGAGTTACATGAAACGAGTACGGAAAAAGGATTGATGGCAATTGTAATTGAGTCAGACGGTCTTGAAAATGGTATTTCAATGATGATTAGAGGGCAGGAGGGAGAAAGGAATGATTACAAAAGCAGATGAGGAAGAAACGCAACAAATATTACATTATGCAGCTCAATCACTTTTCGAAGGAACGAGAGGGAATTGTCAACTAAGTACGGAAAAAGCGATTGAAATTACAAAACCTTTAGTAGAAAAAGGGGCATATTATATAGTTACAAAGGAAGAAAATAAAGTAGTGGGATGGATACTAATAGGAGAAAATGTGGACTATTTCTCTCGTGAAAAACTCGGTTTTATTTATGAATTGTATGTTTTTTCAGAGTATCGCGGGAGAGGATTATCACGAAAACTAATGAAAGCTGGGATCAAGGAACTACAAGAAAAGTATTCAGAAATTCGCTTGAATGTATTTACAGGGAACTTTGCAAAAGAAATGTACGAAGATTTTGGCTTCGTTGAAAGACAAGTAATCATGACGTTGAAGTGAGAAAACGATTTTAAGTGGGCGAAGAAACAAGAAAAAGAAAATGAGTATGTAATTTGTAAAGTTTATATTCTGAATTTTGGGTAAAAAAAGTTTTCTTTTTATTATTAAATAGAGGTAGAAACGCTTAGCAGTCCTTTTAAAAAAACAATAAATTTATATTATATAATATAATGTTATTATGTTAAAAGAGAAATTTTTAAATTATTTATATAATCAATTTGTAGAATTGATTTTGGGTTAATTTTACTATTTTAAAATTTTAAGGGGGATTTAATAATGGCAGGACAAATTCGTATGTCACCAGAGGAGCTTAAATCAAAAGCGACTCGATATGGACAAGGTGCAAATCAAATTGAGGACATTTTACGTCAGTTACAAAACTTACAAAATGAATTAAGAGGAGAATGGGAAGGTCGTGCTTTCGAAGGTTTTGATCAACAGTTCAATCAATTAAAACCAAAAGTACAAAACTTCGCAGAGCTATTACAAGAAATTAATATGCAGCTTAATAAAACTGCAGAGGCTGTTGCTAGACACGACGAAGATCTTTCTCGTAATTTCGGTCTACAATAAAAACGGGCAAAAGAAATATATAATTTAGCCATGCAACTTTTGTTGTATGGCTAAATTGCTTTAAAACTAGAGTAAGATAAGGAGTCCTTAACTTAATAGACTCGCAGCCGCAGGAGTGATAAGTAGTGAAAAAGTTTAAGTGGAGCATCTTGTTGTTTATTATTTTAGCTCTTGTGCTATCAACAGGAGTCTCCTATTTAGCATTAAATCAAAATGTTAAGAAAGCTAATGAGAATAGCACGCCAAAAATGACAGTTGCATTAGTAAATGAAGATCAAGGAACTGTATTTGAAGGGAATAAAATAGCGTTTGGAGATCAATTTGTTAAAAATGTAAATAAAAATACGAAACAAGAATGGTACGTAGTTAGTCGCGGAGTAGCAGAAAATGGTTTGAAAAATAATAATTACAATATGATGATTGTAATACCTAATGATTTTTCTAGGAAAGCTGTTGCGATTGATTCAGAACTACCAGAGAAATTAACGTTAAACTACAAAGTAAATGCAACTGGGAATAAAGATTTGAAAGCTGAGGCTGAAAATACGGCGTCTACAATTTTAGAGGATTTCAATAAGCAAATCATCGACGTTTATTTTGCAAGTATTATCGGTAAGTTGCAAGGTGCACAAGATAATATAGGCAAAATAATTGAAAAAGGAAACGTTCAAACAACTATGTACAAAAAAGATGTACATAGTCCTTTGGCAAATTATACAAATCAATTTAAAACAGTGCAAGATTATACTGGGGTTTCTGTTACTAGTTTCAAAGGATTTCAGGATGTTTTAAAAGGTTTCGGTTTAGCGTTAGATGAAGGGAATAAATCTAACAATACGTATTTAGATGGTTTTAATAACTTTCAAAAAATGCAAACTGATAATAATCTGTTAGCGAATAATTTCACGAATCAATTTAATCAATACATGAGTGATATGAATACAGGCGATGTTTTAAAGCAGTTAAGCGCATTAGAATCTGCTAATAAAGTTATTACAAATCAATTTACGCTTTCAGAGAAAGAACCAAATATTTTAGCTGATGCTTCAGCAATTCAAAAATATTTAACAGATGTAAAAAAACAAGTGTCAGAATATGATACAGAACTTGCAGGAAAGTTAGAAAGTGATATTCAAGGGACGATAATTAAAAAGTTAAAGCAATCTATGTCGAACGATGGAAAGCAAGAGATCTTTATAAATACATTAATGAAACAACCAGATGTTCGAATAAAGAAACAAATCGAAAGTTTAATTGCAAAATTACCTAGTTTAAACATGGAAGAAATCGTTCAAAGTGAATTGCCAGATGCAACGAAATTACAACTGCAAAATGTAATCCAATTTACAAATAAATATAATAAAGAAAATAATTTTTATTATGACCCTGTAAATAAAATATCTTTAGGAAATGCCATTAAAGAAGTAAAGGATAGACTTTATAAAGAGGGAATTACATTTAGTGATACGGCGAACGTAATTAAAATGGAATCTTCACAAACCTTGAAGATAAATATTCCAGAAGAATTTGAACTATATGGAAATACAGAGGCTTTACATATTGATGATGTGGATCGTACAAGTGACTTTCTTCAAAGCGAAGCAGGAGAAATTACAATACCTCCTCGTAATGAAGGGGATATAAAGATTAATCTGCATGTGAAGTTAAAAAATACAAACATCAATATAGATGTTTTCTCTCCTGTAATGTGGGACTGGAAATTGAGTGGGAATCATAAAAAAGAAACTAGTTCTGAAAAAGAAGAACCTAATAAAGAAGATAAAGGAACACAAACTGAAAACAGCAACGTGGAAAATGTGGTTCATAAATCACAGTATGGCATAATGCCGTTAGTACACAATGCTAAAAAACCTATTATCAAAAAAATGGAAAATACAACAGGGAATAACGGAGGAAGCCAAGAAGGTGGATCTGGAATAGGTAACGGAGAAAACCAAGAAGGTGGAACTGGGACAGGTAACGGAGGAAACCCAAACCCTGGAACAGGTAATGGAGGAAACCCAAACCCTGGAACAGGTAATGGAGGAAACCCAAACCCTGGAACAGGTAATGGAGGAAACCCAAACCCTGGAACAGGTAATGGAGGAAACCCAAACCCTGGAACAGGTAATGGAGGAAACCCAGACCCTGGAACAGGTAATGGAGGAAACCCAGACCCTGGAACAGGTAATGGAGGAAACCCAGACCCTGGAACAGGTAATGGAGGAAACCCAAACCCCGGAACAGGTAATGAAGGAAATCCAGACCCTGGAACAGGTAATGGAGGAAATCCAGATCCTGGAACAGGTAATGGAGGAAACCCAGACCCTGGAACAGGTAACGGAGGAAACCAAAATCAAGGTGGTAACTCAACGACTATTGAAAGTACGACGAATCAAGTTGTACATCAAAAATCAGAAGAATTAACAAAAAATATATCTAGTGTATTAATAAAAGAAGCAGTAGATACAGTTGAAAGTTATCAAGGTTTAATTAGTCTGTACGAAATGTATTATGGGATTGATTTAAGAACGAAAGATGTAGGTCCTAAGCTAGAAGAGGGAAGTTTAGATGCAATTGCAACTGAACAATCTTTGTACTACGTATTAAATAAACAAAGCTTAATTGATTTAATTTCAAATCTTGTTTCATCAAGTATTACGACAGAAGTAAAGCAAGATATGACAGGTTTAAAACAAAAAATAGACTCTTATCAACAATTCATTACTAGTGCGGATCAAAATTCAATGCTACTAGCGGAGAAATTAAATGTAACGACGCAGCAAGCAACTAGTATGAATGAAAATTTAGGAGAGTATTTAAAAGGTTTAGCGAAATGGCGTGAGAGTAGCTTAAAGCTAGTTGAAGAACAGCAAGTGCTAACAACAAATAATACTGGTGAGCAAACAGCTGTTTTATCGTTAGATTCTGGTATTAAATCATTAATGATGCAAAGTCAGTCATTGGTCGAGAGTTCGAAGCATAGTTTAACAACATCAGACGATGTATATAAAACATTTGATCAAATTAATGGACAAGCAAAAGAAATTCAAGACAGTGGAACGACAATTGTTTCAAAGGCTGATTCATTATTAAATGACTTTACAAAGAAAATGGACGATGATAAATCATTCTCCAAAAACTTTACTAAAATTTTGGCTAATAGCCGAATTGGTGATCGCCAAAATGAAATGTTATATCAATTTTTATCTAGTCCAGTTCAGAAACAAAATGATGGAGTCATTGTAGCTGGTAATGCTTTTACACCATATTTAATTGTATTAACTTGTTTTATTGTTGCGTTATTTACAGCATACGCAATTGCGAATCAAGAAAAGAAACGAACGCAATCAGATCATTTTGAAGAGAAGTTCTCATTAATTGATATGAATGTACCAACTACAGTAGTGGCATTCGGTATATCAATTGTGGAAGGAATTAGTATAGGTATCATTTCTGGACGTCTTTTACAGTTCGGTCAAGATCAAAGTTTATTATGGATTGCGTTTATCACAATCATTATGATGGCGTTTGTATTGGTCTCAACATACTTATTACGACAAATAAAAATGGTAGGGATGTTTATTCTATTAGTATTTTTAAGTATGTACCTATTTTTAACTGAAGCAGTTGGAAGTAAAGTAGATCAAATGTCGTCTGTTGGAAAGGTACGTCAGTTCTCACCACTTCAGTATATAGAAAGTTTTCTAAATGATTTTATTAGCGGTAAAGATACTGGAAAAGTTATTTTCATCGTGTTGTTTGTAATTGCCATTATCGGATTAGTTAGTAATCTATTTGTATGGCATAAGAAATGGGAGGAAAAAGAAGTAAATGATCAAACAATGGAGCATAGTGGCTAAGTTATCATTTCTCTCTATCCTTTTACTGTTTGTCGCGCTACCGATAAGGAGCGCGGCTGACAGTTATCTTGGTGATGATGGGAAGATTAAGTTTAAAGTGGATCGACTTGAAGAAAGCGACCAAGAAAAAAATAAAAAGGAACATAAGGAAACGGAATTAGATAAAGCATCGATTGAGTTATTTAATAAAGAAATAGAAGAAGAAATTCAGAAAAAGAAAAAGAAAGAACAAAAAGATATGGAAGCTTTACGAGATTCTCTTTTTATAAAACAAAAAGAAATAAATGGTGTTAAAGATACGAAAAATAGTTTGTTTAGCAGTGAATACGTTGTAAGAAAAAGCGCTGATGAAGTAGCAAGTAATCAAACAATGAATGAAAAGCCAATCAGTACAACAATAATCATATTGTTAGGCGGCAGTGTTTTACTTATTTGCATCGGTATTTATACGGTTCTTCGGAAAAGTTGGAGGTAAAGTAATGGCAATACAAACGCATATTAATGTAACGGTAGATTTTAGTAAATGGAATGGAAATACATATGATTTGCGTATTCCGAATCATCAATCTATTAAATATTTATTGAAAAACTTATTAGATACGCTAAAGATTGATAATCATGAAGGTTCACATTTTGTAATGAAAGTGAAAAATAAGTCAATTGTTTTAACAGATAATGATCGTTTAATTGATCACCAAATAACAGACGGAGATATTTTACAAGTTTTATAAAGAATATTTCTTACTTTTAGTTATTTGAAAATAAGTTATTACGGGTTATAAAGAAAAGGAGAAGAGGATAAAAATGACGGAAAAAACAATTCAAATTGATGCAATGAACTATTAATTTCAAATAGAAAAGGAAAATTGGAAATTGGAGATGACAAAATCTCAAACACGTATAAAAGACTTCCGTCAATTTGATGTAATTACGGGCGCATCATCTGAATTTGTACCATTAACGATAGAGGAAACGGATGATATGTTTACCTTTATATTTCAAGTGGATAAAAAATTATATAAGTGGGATGATCTTAGCCGTTTTGGAAGAAATGAGAAATTAAGACTGCTTCGAAATGTTGCGCAGTTTCGTAAATATTTAAATAAACGAATCACGTTCTTTTTACATCCGGACAATATAGTTTTTAATGCTAATTTAATGCCAAGTATTATACATAGAGGAATTCGAGATATTGTTCCACCAACCCCGTTGTTAGAAGAGCAATTTTTAACACAATATAAGTGTCTAATTATCGCTTTATTCTCCCAAAAGCACAATTTTGATGATTTGTATGCTGGGTTACTAAAAGATGCAAAAGAAACAACATTTGAACAGACGGTTGCTCAAATGGAAAGCTTAGATGCATTACTGCAATTTCTTGATGACAGCTTTGAGAAGGAACAAACAAAAACAGAAAAAAATATGCAGTTAGTACCTAAAAAAAGCTATAAATCGTTTAAATACTTAGCTTTTTCCTTCATAGCGGCGACAGTTATTTTAGCTGCTCCTTTAATATATTTCACTTTTGTAAAATTTCCTTATCAAAATAAATTATTAGAAGCAAATGCGAGTTTCATAGCAACTGATTATGACAAAGTAATTACGCAATTAAATGAAGAGGAATTTGAATCATTACCGATTGCATCTAAATATGAGTTAGCATTTGCATACATTACAGCTGAAAAACTAGGTGAAGATCAAAAGAAATCAATTATGAAAAATATTAGTTTGAAAAGTGATGAAAAGTATTTGCTATATTGGATGTATAACGGAAAAGGTAATTTTGATCAATCATTAGATTTAGCTAAGACACTTGATGATCCAGAGCTTATTATGTACGGCCTTGTTAAACAAATTGAATCACTGAAAAATAATCCGGATTTATCAGGCGAAGAGCGTGATAAAAAATTAAAAACATATGAGCAACAATTAGATGAATACAAAAAGAAATATGGCAAATCATCAAACGATAAAGACTCGTCGAACACAGAGAAAAAAGAGTAAGCACTTGATGAGACAGTTGAAAAGGAGCGGTGAACACGGATGGAGCAACTATTAGTATTGACTTATGGAGACAAAATATATAAGTGCACATTACATCCAAATGAGCAATCAATAGTGTCGATTGGAAAAGAGTGGACAAATGATATTACGAATCCAAGTTTAGAACAAGAAGTAGAGTTAAAGTGGAATAATGAAGTAAATGCTTGGATGGTACAAAATCAATTAATAGAGTTCAATAAGGAATTTGAGATTGGAAAAACTAAAGATGTGAGTTTAAAAATCTTTATATCTATTATTGGCACAAATAAAGTGTTTGATATAGGAACGAAACATTCTCTTACATTGAGTCAAAACAGTTTTGATGATATTTCTATTACCGGGACAAATGTAGATTTAATGCTATCTCGTGAAACGTTGTACGATTCCTTTAAAGTGAACGTATATGACGGGGATGTATTTCATAATTATACAAAGCTAAAAGATAGCGTTATGTTAGAAGCTGGAGACCAATTATATTTTGATGGTGTTTTAGTAGAAATAGGTAGTGAAGATATTCAAGTATTGTCTTCAGAAGAGAACGTTAAATCTACGCTACCTATTTTAGTAGAATCAGAAACGAATTATCAAAGTGGTTATCCAGACTATCATCGTTCACCACGTATTATTTACCGTGAACCAGAAGAGAAAATGACAATTGCAAAACCTTCAAGTATGCCGTCAAAACCGACTGAGCATTTGGCGAGAATTATTGCACCATCTCTTGTCATGATTGTCGTAACGGTATTACTCGCTATCTTTATGAAATATGGAATGTTTATTATTGCATCGATAGCGATGACATTAGTAACGATTATTGTTTCTGTCACATCTTATATAAAAAATTTAAAGCAATATAAAATTGACATTGTTGAACGTGATAAAAGTTATAGAGAGTATATAAAACAAAAAACGAAAGACTTACATGCAGAAAGTGAAAAGCAGCGTCATGCATTACAATATCATAATCCAAATGTTGAAGTGATACGTAATATGGCTGTGCAAGTAAATCCACGTATATATGAAAAAACAATGTTACATCATGATTTCTTAACATTTAGCGTTGGAACAGGACAAGCTAATACAAGTTTTGAAATCCAATTTAATGAAGAAGAATTTAGTCAAACGAAAGATGAATTAATTGATATAGCGCGTGAACTAAGACAGCGTTATCTATCATTGGAAGATGTACCTGTTGTAACAGATTTGATAAATTGACCGGTTGGCTATATTGGACAACGCTCTTTAGTGTTAGAACAATTACAATTATTAGTTGTACAAACCGCGTTATTCCATAGTTATTATGACCTGCAGTTTATTACTATTTTTCCTGAAGAAGAAAAAGAGAAATGGGATTGGATGCGCTGGCTACCTCATGGAAGTGTTCGAGATATAAATGTACGTGGATTTGTATACCATGATCGTAGTCGTGATCAAGTGTTAAATAGTTTGTATCAAATATTGAAAGAACGAAAATTAAAACTAGATGAAAAAAGTTCAACTAATGAAAAAATGTACTTTGCACCGCACTATGTCGTTCTCATTACAGATGAAAAACTAATACTAGACCATGTTGTTATGGAATTCTTTAATGATGATCCGAGTCAATTAGGTGTATCACTTGTATTTGTACAAGATGTTATGCAAAGTTTACCGGAGCACGTGAAAACGGTAATTGATATAAGAGATGCAAAACAAGGGAACATCATCTTAGAACAAGGAGAGCTTGTTAACCGTCAATTTAAATTGAATCATGTACCGAAAGGGTTCAATTTAGAAGATGTCTCACGTGCATTGGCACCGTTAAACCATTTGCAAAACTTAAAAAATAGTATTCCAGAAAGCGTAACATTCCTAGAAATGTACGGTGTTGAAAAAATAAAAGAGTTAAACATTACAAGTCGCTGGCAGAAAAATGCAGCGCATAAATCTTTAGCTGTACCACTTGGATTACGTGGTAAAGAAGATATCGTAAACTTAAACTTACACGAAAAAGCACACGGACCACACGGGCTAATAGCAGGTACAACAGGTTCAGGTAAGTCGGAAATTATACAATCGTATATTTTATCTCTAGCAGTCAATTTCCATCCTTACGAAGTAGCCTTTCTACTAATTGACTATAAAGGCGGCGGTATGGCGAATTTATTCAAAAACTTACCGCATTTATTAGGAACAATTACGAACTTAGATGGAGCACAAAGTATGAGAGCGCTCGCATCAATTAAAGCCGAATTACAAAAAAGGCAACGATTATTTGGGGAAAATGAGGTAAATCATATAAACCAGTATCAAAAATTGTATAAAGAAGGCTTAGTAAGTGAACCGATGCCACATCTATTTTTAATTAGTGATGAATTCGCGGAACTGAAGTCAGAACAACCAGAATTTATGAAAGAGTTAGTTTCAACAGCGCGTATCGGTCGTTCACTCGGAATCCATTTAATATTAGCTACGCAAAAACCGAGTGGTGTTGTAGATGATCAAATTTGGAGTAACTCGAAATTCAAACTAGCATTAAAAGTTCAAAATACGTCAGATAGTAATGAAATTTTAAAAACACCAGATGCTGCTGAAATTACATTACCAGGACGTGCGTACTTACAAGTTGGGAACAATGAAATTTATGAACTATTCCAATCAGCTTGGAGCGGAGCAGACTATGTAGAAAATAAAGAGGATAAAGAACATTTAGACGCAACGATCTATGCAATAAATGATTTAGGACAATATGAAATATTAAGTGAAGACTTAAGTGGACTTGGTAGCAGTAAAGAAGTAATAAGCGTACCATCTGAACTGGATGCTGTTATTGACTACATTCACGATTACGCAGAAATAAATGAAATTGAAGCGTTAGCTAGACCGTGGTTACCACCACTTCCAGAAAGCGTATATTTACAAGACTTACATGCTATTCAGTTCAAAGAAGCATGGACGAAAGAAAAGAAACCATTAAAAGCAACAGTTGGTCTACTAGATCAGCCTGAATTACAATCACAAACACCATTAACACTAGATATTAGTAAAGACGGACACGTAGCGGTCTTCTCAAGTCCAGGCTACGGAAAATCAACATTCTTACAATCAGTCATTATGGATGTAGCTCGTCAGCATAGTCCAGAGCATTTGCATGTGTATTTATTAGACTTCGGAACAAATGGCTTAATGCCATTAAAATCTTTACCACATGTGGCAGACATCATTACATTAGACCAAGTTGAAAAATGCGAGAAATTTCTTCGTCGCATAGAAGACTTATTAAAAGATAGAAAGCAATTGCTAAGTAAATATGGCGTTGCAAGTCTTGAAATGTATGAGAGAGCTAGTAAAGAAGTATTACCAACAATATTAATTACGTTAGATAACTATGATGCTGTTAGAGAAGCTGGATTTGTCGAAGACTTTGAACGCATTATTGCACAAATTGTACGTGAAGGGGCAGCGGTAGGAATTCATTTAATGCTTACGGCTACACGTCAAAATGCATTGAGAGTACAAGTAAATACAAATATTAAACTACAAATAGCGCTATATATGATAGATGAGGCAGAATCTAGAGCTATTGTAGGAAGAACAGAGTTGAAAATTGAAGAATTAGCAGGACGTGGTTTAGTTAAAATTGACGAACCAACAATCTTCCAAACAGCTTTACCGACAAAGGGAGAAGATGTACTTACTCGAATTGAAAATATACAAGCTGAAGGAAAAGAGATGGATTCCTTCTGGAATGGAGAAAGACCGAAAGCAATTCCTATGGTACCTGAAGTTCTGGAATACAAAGAATTTATTGCATGGCCAGAAACAAGGAAAATTATTGAAGCAGGCAAACTAACATTTGGTGTAGAAACAGAAAGCGTTACACCTCTCGAATTAGATTTAACGGAAGCGTCTAATATTGTTGTAGGGGGAATTAAGAAAGATGAAGTTGAAAATGTAGTTCATCAATTCCTTCAACAGTTAGCAGACAGTGGTCACTTTGACCTAGGTTTAATTGATACAAGAACACGCAATTTCTCAAACTATAGAGAGAGCTCTGCTTTATATGTAGCTGAAAAAACAGGAATTGAGAAAACGATTAAACAAGTTACAAATGCTTATAAATCGAGAGAAGCGGCGTTTAAAGAGGAGCAGGAAGCATCAAGTGAAACAGTGAACCCGGCAGAATTTATTAAGAAATTTAAGCCGATTGTAATCGTAATCGCAGATGTAAATGATATTTTAAGTAATTTAGAAGATAGCGATATATATAGTTTGGCGGAATTAATAACAAATGGTGCATTTATGGGCATCCACTTCGTAATTGGCTGTGATGTTGATTCAATTGACAGTCGATACGACTTAGTTTCAAAAACAATAAAAACGCAATCTCATGTTATTTTACTTAGAAAATCATCAGGCCAAATGGTCTTCGGTGTATCTAATAAAGATTTAAGTAGTACAAAATTAAATCCAATTGAAGGGTATTTTGTTGAAAATCGTTTTGCTACTAGAATTAAAGTGCCAACTATTTAAGGGGGGATTTGCATGGGGATAGAGGAATTAAATAGTCAAAAATCTGGTTTATTAAGTAGTATAAGTCATCAACAAGGGCAATTGGCTGAATTACAAATGAAAATACGAAGGCTAATAACTGCTAAAGGGAAATTTGTAAATAATCTTGAAGCAATTAAACAAAATCAAGAGCAGTTTAAGTCTTTAGAAATAAACGAGAGTAGTTGGAAGGGGCAAAGAGCAACTACTTTTAAAGAAACGTATGAACAACAAGTTATTTCTAATTTGGGGAGGTTTATTGGAGAACTAGGGAGAGTGCAAGAAGACATCGATCAAGCTATACGGCGGCTTGAAAGAGAAATCGCTGCATGTGAGTCTAGTATTCTTTCTTTAAGTAGAAGTGTTTCAATGGTTGACGCTAGTATTCAAGTAGAAGTACAGAAGGCGGGGAAATGATAAATGGGGGAAATTAAATTAAATAAAGGGGTATTTGATGCGAAAGTAAGTGATTTGAAAAGTGGTGCTAGTGATTTAGGGAAAACGAAATTTAATGATATGAAGTTGAGTCGTACGAATTTGACTAGATTAACTCAATTTTGTGAAGCAATCGAAATGTTATCTCAAAAGGTGCAGCAATATGAACAGTTATTAGAAAATGATTTAAATAACATACAACAAGCCGGGGAGAAAATAGTCGAACAAGATGAACAACTTGAAAAAAGTTTAAGCAGCATTCCGGGCCATTAATTTTGAAATAGGGGGGATGTAAGGTGGACAAAAATATTGAATTACAGGAAGTGAAAGAACTTCAAACGCGCTTTAATTCAAATGTTGAAGAGTTAAATCAACATTTCGAATCAGTATTACAAAAAATAATGGGTGTTACACAAATTAGCTCTTTTCAAGGGAAAACAGCTGATGGAATTAAAGGGTATTTAGCCATGGTTCATGGGAAAATTATTTCTAGTTATATGGAATCAGCTGAGTTATTAAAAGGTCAATTTCAAAAAACAATGGAGGATTTCAGTTCTACGGTTGACAGTGATGCAGATGTCAAAATTTACGGAATTTATTTGGATGATGTAAAGAAAAGAATTAATGGATACAATGAAGGGTTTAATCACTCTAATGACGAAGCGAGACAAACGGTAGGATCCATTAGTGATATTATTGCAATTCAATATCCATCATCCTCAGGAATTACGGAAGGATCTGTAAAAAGCCAAAAAGAAATTAGTGACACGCTTGAAAAGTTAGAAACTTATAACAGTCAACAAAATGACCTGCAAGCGTTTCGTGAAATGATGCATGCATTAGACAGTGGAATGAATCAAATACGAACTAATAGTGGAGATTTTTCTAGTAGTTCAATAGAAAAAATTATGTCTAGCAAGTGGTACGGAACCATAAATAATAGCACTACGGGGGGGAGTAATGGAAATTCAGGAGATGGATTGAGCATTGGAGATATTCTTTTAATGCTTGCAACGAAAGGAACAGTTATAACTGGAAAAATGGGATTCGTATTAGGAGCATTAAATTTTGTTCAAAATGCTAAACCTAAACGTGCTGATCTTATTGATATTCAAAAAGGTTTCTTAGCGAATGGAAAAATCGCGAATACATGGAGTAAATGGCTTAAAGGGGTAAATTCAGCGTTCTCTGTAGCAAGTTCTAAGAGTCTTTTTGGGAAAGGGCTAAAGGAAATTCCATTAGTCGGGAAGGCAGTTACAACTATGGGGAAAGTTGCACAAGAATTTTCCACAATTGAGAAAGTAGCTGCAAAAGTAGGGAATTTAAATCACTCATTACCTGAGAACAGTATTAAAGCAATTAATGTTCCAAAACATATAATAAAAAATTTGAAACCTTTTGGTATACCGGCGGTATTAATAAACTCTGCATTTGAAGTAGGTGAACTTCATACAGCTCTTAAATCAGACAAAACCGGGGTTGAGCAGGCAACCGACGTCACTTATTCTGTAGCAAAAGTTGCAGGTAATACTTACTTTTCGTGGGCTGGAGGTGTAGGTGGTGTAGAAGCGGGAGGTGCATTAGGTACACTAATTTGCCCTGGTATCGGTACTGCTGTTGGAGCTATTGCAGGTGGAATAATTGGAGCTACTGTAGGAAGTACAGTGTTTAGTAAAGCATTTGAATATATTGCACCACGAAAAAAAATGAAAGAATATGCATCGAATTTTACAAAATCTATAAAAAAATGGTTTGAATAAACTTATTAAAGAAAAGAGGGGAATAAAAGTCTTTTAACTAGACTTTTTAACAGTTATGGAAAAAAAATATACGTTTTCTTTAGAAGAATTAGCATTCCTATTAAATTATAAAGATAATCAACCCTTTGCCAAATCACTATTACAAATAGTTTATGATGAGCTTAAAGAAACGGAAACAGAAAAGATCTTTTTAACAGCAGCACATTCCTTATTAGCAAGGAATTTACTAACATTTGATGAACAAAAACAAGAAGTATTCCCAAAGCCTGATGTAGAAATATTATTTAATATTTTTAATCGTCCATCTATTTCTATTTTATTGCAAAAAATTGATTTTCAAAATGATATAACAATCACTGGTAATATTTATAATCAAGGTGACTTTAATATTTCATATCAAAGTACGAATGGAATTGTACATACAATTAAAAATTTATCAGATTATGAATTGTATGCAGAAGCAAAAAATCTATTGCAAATTGAGATTGAAAAACAAAATATAAATATTGATTTAGAAGAAACTTTACCAAATCATGTAGTACAAGAAATTGGTAATCTTATTACTTTGTCTATTGAAGAGGGGAAAAATATTTTAATTGAGAACGGTGTAAAACCTTCACATGCAGAAGTTTTCCTAAATGATATAAAAACAACAAAAAGTATATACAGTGTTATGCGACTTGATACACAAGACAAAGGTGAGGTTATTTCAGATAAAGGTTTCTTTATTATTGAAACAGCACATACACAATGGATATTATCTCATTTAGAAGATAGTACTATATTTGATTTATCACAACTAGACGATAATAGTACATTTACTTTATCTCAATTATCAAAAGGGAATTTTGAAAATGGAATGAAAACATTATTTATAAGTTAAATAGTAGAGAGAGGAATGTAACGCCTTGGATAAAGATCCTAAAACTGCAAAAACAGAAAAAGGTTTATTTGAAAGTGTAATAGCACCTATTATTGTCGGGATTATGTTTATTTTTTTAATTTTATATAAAGTAGCAGAGTTTCTGGGGAAATGGCTCATTATCTTGTCAATACCGAGCTTTATTGTTACTATGTTTATTTTTTTATATCAGAAAGAATATGGAGGTGTATTGGTTGGTGGGATAGGCTTAATAATAATGCTATCGATGTATTTTGTGTTTGTTAGAAAAAGTAAAAAGGGTTAATTCTATGTTGCAAACTAAAAAAGCTTTTTGTGCGGCGTTAAATTTATCTACAAAAATATAATTATTACATGAACGAAGTGAAAATAAAAAAAGTCTATTAAAAGACAGATAATCACCTATTATTTGTGGTTGATTATCTTCTTTTGTCTGTATATCGGTTTGGCTTTTAATCATTATTTAAAGTATGTCATACACCCTACTGTCCAGCTATACGTATCTGATCTTAGCCCGTTCCTTCATTTTTTATCTTAGAAATAGCATGGGCAGAAAGAGCGATAGTTTAAACATGTCGGGAGATTAAGTAGGAGTTACATGATGATAGGATAAATCAAGAACGTGTTGTGATGTAGAGGCACAAATCAAAATAGATTTATAATACCGAAATTAATAGGAGAATCATATGGAAAAATATTATATTTATGAATCGAAAGTTAAATTAATCAGAAGGTTTTTTTTATTCGTTGTAATTGAAGTTTTGTTGCTTATTTTTGTTATATTCACTTTCTCGTCTGAGGAAGCTTACTATGTAAGGGGGGCTATAGTTGGGATCGGTGCATTAATCATGTTAGTTGCTTTGTGGAAAATATTTAAGAAGATTATGAATAGAACACCAGTAGCCATTTTAGAATCAGAGTATATTACGGTTATTAATGATGCTAAATATCCTGTGAAAATCGCTTTAAAAGATGTAAATAGTATTTTACCCTATAAAATTCGCAGGCAGTCGTTCTTAGGAGTTTTGATAGAGGATGATGTTGAAGAGCAATATATAGCTTCTTTACCAACGAAAGCGCAACGGATGTATCGAATTAATAAGCGTACTGGATTTGTACCGTTTAATATTCATATGAACTTATTAGAAATAGACAGAGAAACATTAGTTGCTAAGCTAGAAGAATATCATATGAACGTTTTAGCTCCAGAAGATGAAGCGCAGTAATATAATAGGAGCAGTAACTTGATTTCATTTTTGAAAAATTTTTTATCTGTTATAAATGAAGCATCTCAAAAGAGATAGTTTTGAATAGTATAAAGCTATATGGTGCCAATAGAACCTTCTCTTTTCATGTAAATGAGAAGGTTTTTATTTTAAATCTACATGATTTAAGTAAAGGTAGTTAAAGGTGGGAAACTTGGATGTGGGATATAAAAGAAGAAGATTTAGATGAATTTAAAATTACATGTAGAAATCGTTTAAGTCCTGAGGCTGCTGTAGGTTTTATGTTAGGTTCAATCATATACACCTCATTAATAATGTTAGGTGTAATTTATGGTTTGGTGAAATTTGGTTGGTCCGTATATCCTAGTTTACTAGATGAAGCAATTATTAAAATAGAGTTATGTTTGTATAGCATACAAATCATTTTTCTTATTGTATATTTATTTCCCAAAGCTCGTTTTAAATTGCAAAAGTTACAAGCTATAGTTATATTGCTATATGCACTTCAACTTGCGACTATAGGATTTGTAACAGTAGTTGTTTCGAGTATTTTCGGTTATTCAAATGATCGTGTTACATTGACTTATGTAGCCTTATTATTGTTAGGAGCCTTTATTATTCATATTTTTACAACAATTAATACCTTTAAGCAAGCTAGCGAAGGCGCATTTAGTAAGTGGGAAAATTCAGTTTCATTTTTTAGTAAGACAAAAGATTTATTAATGATTGCCTCTATACTATATGTATTAACTCTCTTAATCTTAATTTATATTAATAATGATTATACGATGGGGCAAATAGGTTGGTATGCCATATTGACCCTTATACTATATTCGGTAGCCATAGGCGCAGCTGAATTCCAATTATTAGCCTATTGTAGATTTAAATTTCCATCATTTTATATTTCGTGGGAGGAACATGAAAGGGAACGTCAGAAAAGACTAAAGCTTTATGAAGAGAAGGAAAAAAGAAAACTAAAGAAATAAAATAAGTTTTGGTTTCTGAAAATTCGAACAGATTATATAAGCAATTAAGAATTGTATAAAAATCGATGCTAATAAAAATTAAAGTATCTTCAATATAATCTGTATGAGTAAATAAATACCAATAAGTACAGGTGAAGTGTATTACTTTCCAAAAGGGAACATAATGAACTTAAAAATGCCTAGAGAAATCAACGGGGTGTCAGTATGAAGTTAAAGAAGAAATCTAAGATGATGATAGTTCTGTCAATAGTATCAAGTTTATTAAGTGGATGTGGTTTTGGGGAGACGAAGATAGAGTATGAGAGATTAGTAAAGGCATTGGATGAAGGTGATATGAAGACGGTTATGTCTGCGAGTGATGATGGGTATGCTTATGTGAAAGAAGAGGTTAGGGATAGCACGTTTTGGGCGGAAAATGATAATCGCATTAGCGTTGTATATCAAACAACAGGAGGAGTATACAATATTAAAGAAAAAAAGTTCTATGGAACAACTTTGCAAGAAATTGCTAGTTCATTAAATAGTGAGCAAAAAAAAGAAGAGATTGTATATAGAACTAGTATTAAATATGAAGATAATCAATCAAAAAGTCCAGATCAAAATTTGGACGTTTCGAATGTTCGATTTATATTTAATAGATTAAAGGGAATAGATAGTTTAAGACCCAAAAAAGATAAAAAAAGATTTAGTGAGTCATCCAAGGTAACATATTACTTAACTGAATCGCAATTTCAAGAAATAATTAATAATAAGTTAAAGGTGGACTACGATAAATTTGATGAAGCAATATTATTAATGGAATTTAGTTCGGCGAAAGATTCAAAAGAAAATCCAATGGAATTCACTACAATAAGCATCACAATGGGATATGAAAAAAAGAATAAAAAAGGCCGATTAATAAGGCATGATCAAAAAATAGCAATCTATTTAAATTCTAAAGAAGATAACGATAAAGCTTCTAAAACCCGATATGAGGAGTATGAAAAACAATATTTGAATAATAAGTAATGTATAAAATAAGGGGAAAGGTGTAGTTATGGCATGAGTAAAAGGTTAGTTAAAAAAGTAGTTATTGTAATGATAGTAACGTTTTTACTAAGCGCGTGCAGTTTCGGGGAAACAAAAATAGAGTATGAGAGATTAGTAAAGGCATTGGATGAAGGTGATATGAAGACGGTAATGTCTGCGAGTGATGATGGATATGCATATGTGAAAGAAGAGACTAGCGACAGTACTTATGAAGAAAAAGAAGATGGTGAACATAGCAGGATAATATATCAAACAACCCATGGAGTATATAATGTGAAAGAAGACGACTTATATGGGAAAACAACTCAAAAGATTGTTACTGATATAAAAAATGATAAAAACGTTGGTAGTAATCAAAATTACAAAAAAGAAACGGTCTATAGTACAAATTTAAAAAATGAAAAATCCCGTTCAATAGCCCAGGATCAAGCTATGAATGTTTCATATGTAAAATTAATGTTTAGAGGATTAAATGAACTTAGTAAATTGAAACCGAGTGAAGATAAAAAAAGATCTAGTGAACCGAGCATAATAAGCTATGATTTAACTGAATTACAGTTTAAAAACATCATAAATGACAAGTTAAATTTAAAATATGATAAATTTAATTCTGCAATATTGATGATTGAATTTAATACGCCTAATAATACAAAAGAAAATCAAATGAGAATAATACAAATAACAATATCGGTAAATTATGAAGAAAGAAAAGAAGATAAGCTTATAAAACGCAATCAAGAAATTTCAACATATTATCATACCAGAGAAGATAATAATCAAAGTGCCAAAAAAGAATATGTAAATTATGAAAAAGAGTATATAAATTAAAAATAATATATTTTGATTGAATTTTGAGAACGATAAATGTTGTGAAGATATGAGTAAAGGGGTAGTAAAAAATAGTTATTGTGATAACAGTTATGTTTTACTGAGCGCGTATAGTTTTGGTAAATCAAAATAGAGTATGAGAGTCTAATAAAGGCATTGGATGAAGGTGACAAGAAGACGGTTATACTTAATTGAAAGAAGAATATTTGGAACTTTTGAGGAAAAAGAATACTACTTGAACCATCAAAAGGCATTCTGGTTAGATGATTATGGTAATTAATATGGTAATGATATACCTAAAAGATTATCTGAATTTAGTTGTACAAAGATCTATTTACTTAAAAATATTAAGAATGTAATAGAATTTTAGTGCACGAAAATTATTTAAACTGTATAGAAGGGGAAATGTCAGGGTGTGGAATATAAAAGAAGAAGATTTAGATAAATTTCGAATAACATGTCAAGGACGTTTAAGTCCTGAAGGTGCTACGGGTTTTATGCTTGGAACAATATTTTATATTTCAATATTTATGTTTATTATTTTTGTAGGTGATTTGAATTACTACAACAATTTTTTTGATAGAACAATTGTTAAAACTGAAATTGTGTTATTTAGTATTCAAATTATATTTTTAATTATATATCTATTTCCGAAAGCATGTTTTACATTTCAAAAGTTACAAACGCTAATCGTATTACTATATGCGTTTCAACTTGGAACGATATTATTTGTAGTTTCGATTGTTTCTGAAATGGCTGATAATTCAATTGGTAGGATGTATACCGGGCTACTAGTTGTAGGAGCAGTTATTATCCATATTGCAGCAACGCTAGATACATTTAAACAAGCAAGTGAAGGTGCATTTAGTAGTGATGAAAGATCCACCTCGTTTTTTAGTAAGACAAAAGGAGCTGTGATAAAGGGGGCTATAATATATATATTAATACTACTTCTTCTGATGTATTTTCAAAATGATTATTCAATTGATTTTTTTGTTATGTATGGAGTAGGAACTGTTTTAATGTATGCGGTTGCAATCGGAGCGGCAGAATTCCAATTATTGGCGTACTGTAGATTTAAATTCAAGTCATTTAATATGTCATGGGAAGAGAATGAGAGAATGCGTGGGAGAATTCGAAAGCGAAATACAAAATCCAAATCGAAAAGTAAATAAGAGGGAAATAGAATTGAAGTGAATGAAAATTATTTAAACTGTATAGAAGGTGAAGAGCCAGGATGTGGGATATAAAAGAAGAAGATTTATATAAGTTTAGGATGACATGTAATGATCGTTTAAGTCCTGAGGGTGCTATGGTTTTCTTTATTGGAGGGATAGTTTATACTTCAGTATTTATGTTTTTTATTTTTATGGGGGGATTGGATTATTATCATACTTATTTTGATAAAACAATTGTTAAAGCTGAAATTGTTTTATATAGCTTACAATTCATCTTTTTAATTCTATATTCATTTCCAAAAGCACGTTATACATTTCAAAAGTTACAAACGCTCGTTGTATTATTATATGCATTTCAATTAGGTACAATAACATTTACAGCGTTAGTTCTTCCTGGAATATCTGATTATTCAATTGATCGAATGACTTTAATTTGTGTAGGGTTATTATTTATAGGAGCAGTTATCGTTCATATTGTGACAACAATTGATACATTTAAACAAGCGAGTGAAGGTGCGTTTAGTAAGGATGAAAGATCCATCTCATTTTTTAGTAAAAGAAAAGGAGATGTGATGAAGTGGGCTACAATATATGCGCTAATCCTGTTTATTTTGATATATTTTCATAATGATTATGGAATTGATGTTTTAGTTCTTTATGCGGTAGGTATTGTTTTACTGTATACAGTAGCCATTGGAGCGGCAGAATTTCAACTATTGGTGTACTGTAGATTTAAATTCAAGTCATTTAATATGTCATGGGAAGAGAATGAGAGAATGCGTGGGAGAATTCGAAAGCGAAATACAAAATCCAAATCGAAAAGTAAATAAGAGTGAAATAGAATTGAAGTGAATGGAAATTATTTAAACTGTATAGAAGGTGAAATGTCAAGGTGTGGAATATAAAAGAAGAAGATTTAGATAAGTTTCGAATGACATGTCAAGGGCGTTTAAGTCCTGAAGGTGCGACGGGATTTATGCTCGGAACGATATTTTATACTTCATTATTTATGGTTATTATTTTTATAGGAGGAATAGATTATTATACTACCTTGTTTGATAAGGTAATTGTTAGGATTGAATTAGTGTTATATGGTTTGCAAGTAATGTTTTTAATTCTATATTTATTCCCTAAAGCTCGTTATAAATTTCAAAAATTACAAACGCTCGTTATATTATTATATGCATTTCAACTTGGAACTATCGGATGCACGTTATTTGTTCTTTCTGGAATGATTGAGAATTCAATTGATCTCAATACACGTGTTTATGTAGGTCTATTAGTATTAGGTGGAATTATTGTTCATATTGTGACAACAGTTGATACATTTAAACAAGCAAGCGAAGGTGCATTTAGTAGTGGGGACAAATCAGATTCGTTTTTTAGTAAAACAAAGGGACATGTTATACAAGGTGCTGTAATTTATGTGTTAATTCTTCTTGTTTTAATTTATATAAATAATAATTACTCATTAAACACAATGTTTGGTTATGTTATGTGTAATGTTGTTATGTATGCAGTAGCCATTGGAGCGGCAGAATTCCAGCTCTTAGTGTATTGCAGATTTAAATTCAAGTCATTTAATATGAAGTGGGAAGAGAATGAGAGAAAGTGTGGAAGAATTCGAAAACAAAATAAGAAATCCAAAACGAAAAATAAATAATATATTAATAGAATTTTAGTGTTCGGAAAATAATTGAAACGTATAGAAGGTGAAGAGCCAGGATGTGGAATATAAAAGAAGAAGATTTAGATAAGTTTCGGACGACATGTGAATATCGTTTAAGCCCTGAAGGTGCTACAGGATTTATGTTTGGAGGAATACTATTTAGTTCAATAACCATTTTTTCTATTGTTTTATCAGCCGGTTGGGATTACTGTATGCTTCTCTTTAATATAGGAATTGTTAAGTTAGAAGTATTCTTATATATTATACAAATAATTCTTTTCGTTTTTTATTCATTTCCGATAGCTCAATTTAAATTTCAAAAACTACAAACCCTTGTCGTATTATTATGTTCATTCCAATTGGCAACAATAGCTCCTATTGCTTTGACTGTTACTAAAATGGCTAATAATTCAATTGACTGGATTACAATACTGTATGCGGGTTTATTGCTTTTAGGAGCAGTAATTTTTCATGTTTTGACAACAATTGATACGTTTAAACAAGCGAGTGAAGGTGCGTTTAGTATGGATGAGAGGTCTGCTTCTTTCTTTAGTAAAACAAAAGGAAAGATGATGAAGTGGGCTACATTATACGCAGTAACTATTCTTATTTTGATATATTTTCATAACGATTATGGATTTGATGATTTATTTATGTATGTAGTAGGGACCTTTTTAATGTATACGATAGCCATCGGAGCAGCTGAATTTCAGCTATTAGCATATTGCAGATTTAAATTTCCGTCATTTAATAAAACGTGGGAGCAACATAAAAGAGAGACTCCAAGATATCGAAAGAAAAATAAAAAAGGTAAATCAAAACGTAGGGCATAAAGAAAGTGTGTATTGTAAGTTTTGATGGTAAAAAAGTAATAATTTACAGGAGAGTATTTTAACTTCTAAAAGAAACTTTAATTATGTAAGGTGATTAAAGTGATTAGAAGATAATCTGATCGAAAATATAGAGAGTGTAGTGTGATGATGAAATGAACACAAAAAAGGTTTCTAAAATGATTACTATCATAATAACAATCAGCCTACTACAAGCATGTAGTTTTTTTGAAGAAAAGATAGAGTATGAGCCATTTGTTAAGGCATTGGATGAAGGTGACATGAAAAAGGTTATGTCTGCGAGTGATGATGGGTATGCTTTTGTGGAACAAAGAGGTATATATAGTACATATGAACAAAAGGAAGATGGAGAACACAGTAAAACAATCTATCAAACTTCGGAAGGCATATATAATACGAAAGATAAAAGTTTATATGGAAATACAACACAAGAAATTACCTCGGAAGTAGATAATAAAAATTATAAAGAAGAAGTTAATTATAGTACCAATATTATGTATCAAAATGGACAGGTACAAAGTCCGGATTCAAACCTGGATGTTTCATACGTGAACTTAATTGTAGATCGTTTAAAAGGGATAGGGAAACTAAAGATGAAGCCCGGGGATGATATAAAAAAGTTTGATCAGCCTAGTACTGTTGGATACAAACTAACTGAATTAGAGTTTCAGAGTATCATTAATGATAAGTTGAAAATACAATTTGATGAATATGGTGGTGGATCAATCGCATTGCATATTGATTCTAAAAATGGTTCAAAGCAGATATTGGAAGTAAGTATTGTAGTGAATTATAAGAAGAGAAATGATGAGGGCAAGTTAGTAAAATATATATCACAAATACATACATCTTTTGATAGTCACCAAGGTAATAATCAGGATGCGAGACAGGAATATATTGATTTTAAAGCACAGTATAATAAGAAGCAGTAATATTAAGAAGGGCATTTGCACGTAAAGATAATAGCGACATAAGTGTGATAAATGTTTCATAAATATTTCTATTTGTAGTGGAAAGAATTTGAGGATAAACGCCCCAATTGCTGGAGGAAATGCAACAATTGGGGCGTTTATCTGTCTAAATTTAGTTTGAATGCATAACATTTTTTAGTTAGAGTCCTCACTCCTCAAGTAGTTTCTTCATAATAACGGTGTGAAGTTTTTGTGTAATCGGCTTTTATTGCAAAGTTACAACTATTTCCGCTTATAGAGTACCTCTTATTATCGATACATCGTCCACATCCCAATGTCTTTAAACCCTAGACGTTTATAAATTCGTCCAGCAGCTGGATTGTTATAAAATAAACAAAGTGTTCGGCCTTCTTTCGTAAAGTCTTGAATCATTTTTTGTAGTATGAGTGAAGCGTAGCCATTTCCACGATAATTCGGGTGTGTACATACACCAACTACCATAGCGGATAATGAATTTTCAGCGGAAGTAGAGGCGGATGCGATGATTGCACCGTCTTTTTCAATATAGTATGTGCGTCCTGTATTTGTTTCAATAGCCTGCCTTAATATTTTCTCTGATTCATTAGTAGTCGGAAATTCAGCGATGTCACTTCGTAATTTCATAATTCGTTCTATATCATCAAGTGAGGCAAGTTTAATTGTTTCATGAATTGGTGTGCTAGGTAAGTTGTTGTCATTTAGACATTCGCAAAAATACATTTCATTTTTAGTACCTAGTTGTATATTTGAAGCAGTTTCAAATCGTTCTACGATAGTTGACTTACCAGAGAGTTTAAGTGGCTTATATGCGGAAAGAAGTGCCTCATAATCAGTGGTAACAAATTCTTCTTTACTATAGGGTATAAATGAATCGTGGAAGCGGAGTAAAATTGATTTTAATGTTCCATCCTCTTTAAATACTCCACATAGTTCTTGGAAATCTGTATCATAACCGAAAGCTTCAATATCTCCAATAATAAATAAGTTAAGGGCTGCTTCTTCTTTTAGAAAAGAAAATACTTGTTTATGATCTTTCTTTGTTAATTTTCTCATCATAACGAATCGACCTCTTTTTTTATTTTTCTAAATATTACAACTTAAGTTTTTTGAAATCAATATAAAATTTTATGTTTAGTTCACAAACTTTCGGAAAAACTAGGAAAGATATGACAAAGGAGGTTATGAACGGTGGATCATCCAATTCAAGGGTTAATGAAAGCGGCAATGGAAAATTTAAAAGAAATGGTCGATGTAAATACGATTGTTGGAGAGCCTGTTCAAACGGCTGACGGTGGTGTAGTGTTAACGGTTTCTAAAGTAGCGTTCGGTTTTGGAGCAGGAGGTTCTGATTTCCAAACGAATGATGGGCAAAGAGCGAACGGTAACCCTGCATTTGGTGGCGGTAGCGCGGGTGGTGTTTCTATTACACCAGTAGCATTTCTAGTCGTGAATAAAGACGGGGTAAATATTCTTCATTTACAAAATGCGACACATTTAGCAGAAAAAATAATTGAATTAGCTCCACAAACAATTGATAAAATTCAATCGATGTTCCAAACAGATGAAAAGAAAGAGGGAAATCATCACCCTCAAAACCCAGATGAAATCCTTTAAAAACGCCTGCTCATAAGCAGGCGTTTTTTCTTGTAATCAGTATGTAATAAAACACATGAAATTGTAAATAGTTTTTGAAGTTTTTTCTATGTTTCTAAAATTTTTCATGTTAAAATATGCTATAGAATTGAAACATATAAAACGAAGGTGGCTAGGTGCTTTGTCTGGAGGATCTGACCAAGTAAACAATATGATATATATTAATGGTAATCGTCGGGGTCATTGTTTTATTACATCTGGAATTACGTTTAAAGAGTTTGCAAGTAACATCCCTTCACCGCTTCATCAAGTATTGCTTTTAAAGCATAATTTTGAGTGGACAGATTTTCATTATCATACTTTATTTGAATATGTTGAGGAAGAAAACATACATAAACTCATTCAAGCAGAGATTGATGAATTTGATGAATTTTGTTGGGTAGATTTCGATGATGCAAGCGATTTAGATGAGTTAGAGCCAAAAGAAATTGCAGAATTATTATATTTGGCTCACAAAAAAGAACCACTTGGAAGAACGTTCTTCCCATTGTTGAAGAATAGATTCGTTTATTTTTCACATGATGACGGTTGGTACAACAAAGTGTATTACCGTAGAATCGGTGATTTTGTAGGAATGCTGAGTAAAGTGATTCCATATAAACTCGGTTCGTTTGGAAAGAAACGTTTTACTTTCTTCCAAAAATCAAAAATTTTCCCAGCAATTTCAAAGGAAGTTATCCTTGGGCTTATGCCGTTAATGGAAGATGGATTATACATTGATTTAGCGGGGAAAATTGAGTCGAGAAGAGGTCTTGAAATTCCGGTATATGTAGTAGGATCATTCGAAAGTACGGATGAGGTACTAGATAATATCGATGAATTGAAAGCAGAAGCAACAGAAACGGGTTGGCTCATTTTTGATAAGAAAGAACAAGAGTGGCAATGGGTTGTAGACTAAGAAAACTTGGCGCATGAAGTCAAGTTTTCTTGTCTTTTGAAAGGAGAACAAATGAAGAAATATTATACAATTGTGGGTATTGTAAGTATTATTCTCGTGGCAATATTACTTATAACTTGTCCGAAAGAATCAGATTTTAAATTGTATTTAGAGGATAAGTATGCATTGAAATGTGACGAGAGTAGCTTTGAATGCACGCAAAATGTAGATGAAAAAAAAGAGAAATTACAGTTTGAAAGTATTGATGCACGAAATGGTGTTTTCTTTATGACTGTAAAGCAAACGTATAAAACAGAAGCTGGTGTTACGAAAGAATATAGCGGGGTAGGTATATTCGGTACATTTCTTTTTGTTTCAGAGAAGACTTTCTAGTAATAGAAGGTCTTTTTTTTATGCTTATGTTCATATAGATGAAGTAAGACAAGCATAGGAGGGGTATTGATGAAGAAGGGATGTATCGTTTGTGGTGGTGAGGAGTTTTTTTCTTCAACATTATATGCACGTACGAAACAAGATTGGGCATATGCGCCAAACATGTACCGATTTGAAAAGGTGTTTATTGAGCATAGAGATGAAGAAAATTATCCAGTTTTTCAAGAAATTACAGCGAAGCATTGTTGTGGATGCGGTCATATCATGTTGTATCATGAATGAACACACCAAGTATAACTTGGTGTGTTTTTTTTAAAACGCTGACAAAGCAAGCGGATAGAGTAAAGTAAATAAAACAGAAAAACTACCAAAACCAATTGCGGTATATCCAAGTGTTCTCGCTCCAAAATTGACAGCTAATAAGCCAACTAAAATAGCAAGGGAGCCGAGTGTAACAGGATAAAAAGCAATGGAGAATAACGAAAGAAATAATGCGACATAGCCGATCATTGCACCGGTATTTGTACCTTCTATTTCATTTGCAATTTCTTTGCGCTCATGTCTAATCGGAATACCAGCCGGAGATATTTCAGCTGCATACTCTTCGTTTTTTTCACCACTTTTAAAATGATGATTTCTCTTTCTTCGCATGTACATCCCTCTCTTTCAATTGGGTGTATCTATAGTATCTTTCATAAGGAGCAGAACATGAGTATGAGTTAAACCCAAGTAAAGCAAAAATTGGAGAAAATAGATTCCGTTGTTATCCTGTTTATCCCGCTATTTGCCGTGCAGTAAGACCCCCACCTCAAAATTCGGCTGGAGCAAAGAAGTTAGATGGGAGTCGGGCTGCCAGTAAAAGCCCGATTGGTTCAAATAATAATCAGTGGGGGACGAACAAACACCCCCACTGATTAAAGTTTCACTTTATCTCCTTATGAAGATAAACAGGGATTTTGGAACATGATGTAGAATGAAATGAATGATAATACGTGAAGGTAGGGGAATGTATGGCGAAGTTTAATTGGCATGAATCGGCAGAGAAAAAATGGGATAACGATGCAGAGTTTTGGAATCAAAATAGTCAAGAAATGTGGGATAGCGGGAGCAGGAGTACAATCATTCCATTTTTTGAGCAGTACGTGGAAAAGGAAGTACAAGTGTTAGATGTTGGCTGTGGTGATGGGTATGGTACATATAAATTAAGTCTTACTGGCTACAAAGCGGTTGGGGTGGACTTATCGGAAGTTATGATTCAAAAGGGTAAGGAGCGCGGAGAAGACCCAAACTTATCTTTTATAAAAGGTGATCTTTCTTCATTACCATTTGAAAATGAGAAATTTGAAGCAATTATGGCAATTAATTCTTTAGAATGGACCGAGGAGCCGTTGCGAGCATTAAATGAAATAAAGCGTGTTTTAAAGAAAGATGGATACGCATGTATTACAATTTTAGGACCGACAGCAAAACCGAGAGAGAACAGTTATCCGCGCCTATATGGCAAAGACGTTGTTTGCAATACGATGATGCCTTGGGAATTTGAACAGTTAGCAAAAGAACAAGGATTTGAAGTTGTAGATGGTACCGGCGTATATAAGCGCGGAGTAAATGAGAAGATGTTAGGTCAGCTACCTACAGAGTTACAACAAGCGTTAACATTTTTATGGGTATTTATGTTAAAAAACGTATAACAAAATTGAAGGGTTTTAGGAGGTAAATAAGTGCAGAAAATACAAAAAACTGATACAATATCATCAGAATCAATTAAAGGGGGACTAGGGTATATGACAACTACTACAACAGTTAAATCTGATATTGAAATCGCACAAGAAGCAAGTATGAAGAAGATTCAAGAAATTGCAGCTAATTTAAATATTTTAGAAGAAGAACTAGAGCCATACGGACATTATAAAGGCAAGTTATCTCTTGATATTTTTAAGCGTTTACAAGATGAGAAAGACGGTAAAGTTGTTTTAGTAACAGCGATTAACCCAACTCCAGCAGGAGAAGGTAAATCAACAGTAACAGTTGGTTTAGGCCAAGCTTTTAATAAAATTGGTAAGAAAACAGTAATTGCACTTCGCGAACCATCTCTTGGACCAACAATGGGATTAAAAGGCGGAGCAGCAGGTGGCGGTTATTCTCAAGTAGTACCAATGGAAGACATTAACCTTCACTTTACTGGAGATATTCATGCGATTACAACTGCCAATAACGCATTAGCGGCGTTTATTGATAATCATATCCAACAAGGAAACACACTTGGAATTGATACGCGTAAAATCGTTTGGAAACGCTGTGTTGACTTAAATGATCGTGCCCTTCGTAACGTAGTAATTGGCCTTGGTGGACCGGTTCAAGGTGTACCACGTGAAGACGGTTTTGATATTACAGTAGCATCTGAAATTATGGCCGTATTCTGCCTTGCAACAGATATTCAAGATTTAAAATCACGTCTATCTCGCATTGTTGTCGCTTATAATTTTTCAAATCAACCTGTAACAGTTAAAGATTTAGGAGTAGAAGGAGCGTTAACACTTCTATTAAAAGATGCATTAAAACCGAACTTAGTACAAACATTAGAAAATACACCAGCTATCATTCATGGCGGACCATTTGCGAATATCGCTCACGGTTGTAACAGTGTTATCGCTACGACAATGGCAGCAAAATTAGGTGATTATGTTATTACAGAAGCTGGATTCGGTGCAGATTTAGGTGCCGAGAAGTTTTTAGATATTAAAGCACGTGCAGCTGGTATTAAACCAGAAGCGGTAGTTATTGTTGCGACTATTCGTGCGCTTAAAATGCACGGTGGTGTGGCGAGAGATCAATTAAAAGAAGAAAATGTAGATGCGTTAGCAAAAGGTATGGAGAACTTACAGAAGCATGTTGAAACAATTCAAAGCTTCGGTGTTCCTTTCGTAATTGCCATTAACAAATTCATTACTGATACAGATGCAGAAGTTGCATACTTACAAGAATGGTGCAATGAGCGTGGCTATGCAGTATCCTTAACAGAAGTTTGGGAGAAAGGTGGCCAAGGCGGAGTTGACCTTGCTGAGAAAGTGTTAAAAGAAATTGAAAAAGGTGAAAACAACTACGCACCACTTTATGAATTAGAATTACCATTAGAAGAAAAAATTCGTACAATTGCTCAAAAAGTTTACGGCGCAAAAGATATTGAATTTGCTCCGAAAGCACGTAAGCAATTAGCTCAATATGAGGGAGAAGGTTGGAGTAACCTACCGATTTGTATGGCGAAAACACAATACTCTCTTTCAGATGATGCAACAAAATTAGGTCGCCCATCTGACTTTATCGTTACAATTCGTGAATTAAAACCATCTATCGGTGCAGGGTTTATCGTTGCGTTAACAGGAACAATGTTAACAATGCCAGGCCTTCCTAAACAACCAGCAGCACTACAAATGGATGTAAATGAAGATGGAAAAGCAGTAGGTTTATTCTAAAAGGTTGTAATTCATCTCGTTTATCTGTAAACTATATATACATCAAGTGGCGCCTTTCCATCGAAAGGCGCCTGTTTTTTGGAGGAAATTATGTTTGATCCAACTGCTTTTGAAAATTTAAAGGTAATTGTGGAAGGAGCTGTCTATGATTTCGATTTACACGGTGATATTCTCGTAACGGATCGAAAAGATGTGATGGACCTTGCTTCATTAAGTCGTATGTATAGTATTTCATTTCAACTAACAGAAACATTTAAAACGATGGTAGAGGCGACATTTTCACTATCTGTTGATGCAAAGAATTTATCAGGTGAAATATTAGAAGTACCTCAGTTTATACCAGGTTGTGAAATGAAGCTGGAATTCTCGTTCGAAATGGAGCAACCAGAGATAGGATGCGAAGAAATTGAAACTTTATTGCATTCTATATGGGGAAAAGAGCGAATGATTACGCAAAAAATTTCATACGAATATAATAAGCAAGCGATTTCATATCATAATAAGGTAGAGGTTCTATTTCAAAAATCGATTACAGAAGACCATGTTGATGATTTAATAGCTGTTATTTCACACATGATAGAAACGGTGCGAACAATACAACATTTTCTTCAAAAATAGAGATAAAGGAGAAAAACAAATGATAAAAGATATGCAACCATTTTTACAACAAGCTTGGGAAAAGGCTGGTTTTAAAGAATTTACTGAAATTCAAAAACAAGCGATTCCAACTATTTTAGAAGGACAAGACGTTATTGCTGAATCTCCAACTGGAACAGGAAAAACATTAGCGTACTTATTACCACTTTTACATAAAATTAATCCTGAAGTTAAACAACCTCAAGTTGTAATTTTAGCGCCAACTCGTGAACTTGTTATGCAAATTCATGAAGAGGTTCAAAAGTTTACAGCAGGAACGGACATTTCAGGTGCGTCTTTAATTGGTGGTGCGGATATTAAGCGCCAAGTTGAAAAATTAAAGAAACATCCGAGAGTTATTGTCGGTTCACCAGGACGTATTTTAGAGTTGATTCGCATGAAAAAATTAAAGATGCATGAAGTGAAAACGATTGTATTTGATGAGTTTGATCAAATTGTAAAACAAAAGATGATGGGTGCTGTACTTGATGTAATTAAATCAACGATGCGCGATCGTCAATTAGTATTCTGCTCGGCGACAATAACAAAAGCTGCAGAAGATGCGGCACGTGATTTGACAGTTGAACCACAATTAGTACGTGTAACACGTTCAGAGGCACAGAGCCTAGTTGAACATACGTATATCGTTTGTGAGCGTCGTGAAAAAAATGATTATATTAGAAGAGTTATGCATATGGGAAATGTAAAAGCAGTTGCCTTCTTAAATGATCCATTCCGTTTAGATGAAATTACTCAAAAACTGAAGTTCCGTAAAATGAAAGCAGCAGCACTTCATGCAGAGGCAAGCAAACAAGAGCGTGAAGTAACGATGCGCGCGTTCCGTAGCGGGAAATTAGAAATATTACTTGCTACTGATATTGCAGCACGTGGATTAGATATCGATGATTTAACACACGTAATCCACTTAGAGTTACCAGACACAGTAGACCAATATATTCACCGCTCAGGACGTACTGGACGTATGGGCAAAGAAGGAACAGTTGTTTCTCTTGTAACAGAACAAGAAGAGCGTAAATTACTTCAATTTGCGAAAAAATTAGGTATCGTGTTTACGAAACAAGAAATGTTCAAAGGAACATTTGTAGAATCGAAACCACCAGCACCAAAGAAAAAGAAACCAGCTTTTACTGGTAAGAAAAAGCCTAGATAAATAATTGGGAAGACGTAACTATGCCTACTGGTAAATGGTTTAACTTTGCTGATAGTGAAGGGAATTACTTTGCAGTAATGGGAAAAAATAAATAATTATATAGTTATGTGAAAATCCCCCTCGTAAATAATGAGGGGGATTAAATATTTGAAGTCAATTTTTTATTAACGAGTTGTTCTATAAAAAATGTTCCTTTTTCAATTGCAGTCTCAATATAACCAACGATTTGATCAAATGAAAACACTTGTAAGTTTTCGTGCAAGTGTTGCTCAGGATATAGCATATCTTCAAAAATATATTGCCGAAAAGCTAAAACATTCTTTCTAGAAATCTCCTCTATATTCACAATGTTAGCCTCTTGATTAAGTAGGGCGAAGAGCTGCTGTTCTTTATCGTAATGATGCAACAATTGTGCGTTCAATAATTTAAAATCGTTATAGTACATAGGTGCGATAGTTTCGTCGTTTTCTATTCTGTTTTTAAGCCAAGGTAGAAAAAAGCCGCTTAGCCAATTATCATCGGCAATGAGGTGGGTATAATAACCTAAAATATAAGGGGAATCCAGATGATCTTCGTATTTATGAATAAATGAATCATAATCTATTCTTCTCGTATAGTTCTTCGTTGTACCAGCGTAAAAATGTGAAGTTCCTTTTTCTTTTTTTGAATGAACAGCATCAGGAGCTACACCACCAAGTAAGAAAGAAGTTTTATCTTGAATAGATAGTTTCTCTGCAATACCGCTCGCGATAATGATATGCATAATTCGTGATCCCATGAATAACACCTCTATTTCATGTATTCATTTAAGGGAGCTGTCTGAACGTGGAGTATTACTTTCCCTGTACTTTGTCTACTTTCGACCCATTCATGTGCTTTCCCTGCATCTTGAAGAGGAAAAGATTTCGTAGCTTTAATTTGTAAACTTCCATCGCGTAAATAACGGAAAACTTGATTCGCAGTTTCTTGAAGCAATTCAGGACGTTTTTTCCGTGTAGTGCCAAAGCTGAAACCGAGTATAGAACGGCAACTTGCGTGTAAATCTTTCGTTTGAAAACTACCAACTTCTCCGCTAGCATTGCCGAAATGGACGAGACGACCGTAATAAGCAAGGCATTCTAAACTTCTTTCGGACACAGTACCAGAAATAGAATCTAAAACAATATTAACGCCTTCTCCGTTTGTAAGTTGATTTATCCTCTCCACAAAATCTTCATCTTGATGACAAATAACATAATCAGCGCCAGCATCTAAAGCAATTTTTCTTTTTGCTTCATTTCCAACAGTACCGATAACTTTTTTAGCCCCTAATAGTTTTGCAAGTTGAATCGCTGTAGTACCAATTCCACCAGCAGCTGCATGGATTAGAACTGTTTCATCTTTTTGTAGTCTTGCAACATTTGCAAGTAAATTGTAGCTTGTAAAAGATACGATAGGGCAGGCAGCTGCAGCTTGAAAATCGACTTCATCAGGTAAAACGAAAGTAAGATTTTCGTTTGCGACAACGTATTCTGCGTAAGATCCGTTTTGAGGGAAAGCGATGACACGTTGTCCAGAATGAATATTTTTCACTTGAGAACCTACGTGTTCTACAATACCAGCTACATCTATACCTGGAATAAAAGGTAATGCTTTGTTTCCTTTTTTGCCATAGCGTGATTTAATATCGGCGAAATTAACACTAGTAGCAACAACACGAATTAAAACTTGATTGTCTGAAATAGCCGGCATCTCCACATCTGTATATTTCATCACTTCAGGACCACCGAACGAAGTTACAACGATAGCTTTCATATACATCCTCCTAAATTTGAATATATATATTATTTTAAATCTTTATTAGAAATTGGAAAATTATATAATTGTTATGCAGGGTTATAAGTGAAGCTTATGAAGTCATTGCATCATTATATTAATTTATTTGAAAAAACTTTGAAAGAAATCGAACGAAATATCGTTTTCTTGCCAATATATAGTGTAGGACAAAGGAGGGATGGTACATGAAGGGTGAAACAGTGTATTCAGATTTAATCCAATTAACTTTATCAGGCAATAAAGAAGCATATAGCGAATTGTATGATAAAACGATTCAAGAAATATATAAGACAGCACATTTTTTAATAGAAGACAAAGCAGATGTAGATGATGTCGTTCAAGAAATATACATACAGCTATATGAATCGCTTCGTAAATATGATAGCGAGAAGCCATTTAGACCTTGGCTAATTGGACTTGCGATTAAACAAATTCATTCTTATAGAAGAAAGAGGTGGATGCGACTACGAATTGTAAAAAAAGCAGAAGAGCAAAGAAAACCAGTACAAATTGATTTTTCTAGCGATGTTGTAAGTAAAATATCAAATCAAAAATTAATCGAACTCATTCATAAGTTACCGTATAAATTGAAACAAGTTATTATCTTAAGATACTTACACGATTACTCTCAAGAAGAAGTAGCACAAATATTACATATTCCAATCGGTACAGTGAAGTCTAGAATTCATGCGGCATTAAAGAAACTACGTCAAAAAGAGCAAGTAGAAGAAATCTTTTTAGGAGAGGTAGGGAATGTGAAATGAGCTTAGATTGTAGAGTTAGAGAATCTATACAAGAAGAAGCGAAGGGGATTATTGCCCCGCCGGAGTTAAAAGAAAAAGTAATTGTTCAAATAAAAATGAAGAGCGGGGGAAGTAAAAGGAAGAAGCGCCTTATCGCAGGAGTGCTTGCAGCCGTATTTTTAATCCCAACGACTGCTTTTGCTTACCAATCTATTATGGCGGATGGTATATACGGATCTTTTGAGAACTTAAAAAAACATGCCGGAGCTATAACATTAGAAGGATACATGCGTTTTAATGCAAAGTTATCACAAGCGAAAGACGAAATGGGTGCGAAGGAATATGAAGAGTTTACAAAAGAACTAAAGAAATTAACAAATGCAAAGCTTGAGTACGGGGATTCGAACGGTAATATTGATTATGATCAATTATCACCAGCTAAAAAAGAGGAAATGAAAAAGGTAGAAATGGAACTTCAGCCGTATTTTGATAAATTAAATGGCCATAAATCTAGTAAAGAAGTATTAACTTCAGAAGAGTATGAACAATATATGGAAGCGTTAATGTCATATCAAACTGTATTAGTAAAAGCGAAATCGAGTGGTGGGATAACAGTAGAAGAAGTACCTGAAGCGTATAAAGAAAGATTTATTAAAGCAGAACAGTTTATGGAGTATGTAGATGAAAAGGTGAGATAAGTAAAAAAGCTCATAGCTTAAGCTGTGAGCTTTTCTTATTGAAACGTAAATATATTAACCACCTATTCCTTTTGCTAGCAATAAGAAATATACAAATATTAGTATGACTCCATTTAATGTCGTACCAACTATTTTAAATAGCCAATTCTTTGATGCGATCGCAAAAATAATACCGAGTAATGAAAGAATACTTAGAAGCACAATAATTAATGTTAAATTTGCATTAGGTCCTCTTAAAATAAAGAAAGAACATATACTTGTGATAAACGTTAGAAACGAGAAAGTCCCTAATTTCATAATAAGTCTCCCTTGTTTGAAATGTATTTTGATTTAGTGCGCGACTTTCTTTAGTTTAACATAAATTTCCTATTACCAATTAAATATATGAACAATAAAAAACGAGTATAAAATCTATGCGATTTCATACTCGTTTTGTTATTACTTAAATTTCCTTACCACATGTATAGCAACTCTTACAAGGAGTATTGCACTTATAAATAAACCACCATAACCAACGACACTTAAAAATTGAACATTAGGTTCTTTTGCATACAAGTTAGGGGCAGAATTATCTTGATTTGCTTAATAAAGTGAAAGTGGGAAATCACTTAGTTATATTCCTTACTATTCTCCTTGTCTTTTTGTATCAAACAATCTAAAAGTGAGTAACCAGCTATTAAACTAATAATGGTAACGAAAGTTGTATTCACAAGAATAATATTAGTTAAATAAGGTAGGTATTTGCCAACTGGTGAAAAGAGTAGGGCTGGAGAAAAGGAAATGAATAGTGTTGGCAACGTAATAGCGATAAATTTATCCGGCTGAAAGCTCCAGTTTTGTTTGCTCGTTTCGCGATTAATGGATTGTAGGAATCGTAATAAAATGCCGAACAAAAGAGGGAAGAGTGTAAAGTAGAATAACCTTGGATAAAAGTTAAAGTTCACTTGCGCGTCTGTTTCTAAATAAAATTGAATTTTTACTCCTACAAATAATAATAAGATGATAAATAATGTAAAGCAGAGGTAAAGTATCAATTTTTGCATTCCATTCCACCATCCTTTATTAAAAAATATATTCAAAAAAAGAAGAGATATACAATAACTACTGTTATATATCTCTTCTTTTACTGTTAGTTGATAGTGGATTTGGATTTCTCTTGCTTCGTGAAATAATCAATAATGCCCATTGCACTAATTTCTATATCTAGATGTAAAATGTTATAAACGGAATGATTTGATGGAACGTTTAACTTTGTAAGATGAGAAGAGATTTTATCCATTAATAAAGTTTGTAAAGCTTTAGTCGCTTCATCGAAATCATTATACTTTTCAAAGACTTCTTTACCAGTACCAACGAAAATAGGTAACCAATGTTCAAGTTGGTTATATACTTCTGTAACATTGGATGATGCGCCGTAATGACCGAAATAAATAGTATCTACATTCATACTTTGAATATGATTTTTAGAAGCAATCATCGCATCTGGCTGGAATTGTGAAGGAGACGTTGATGGTAGATATAGTTCTACATCAAGGTCTGCGAGTTCTCTATAATAAATTCCTATTGTATCGCCAGTAAAAATGCCGTTTGTTAATGAATCGTGAATGCTAATATGGTGCTTCGCATGTCCCGGTGTATTATAAAATGAAAGTGTACGGTCTTCTGCAATTTTTAATGTATCACCATTTTGTACAATATGAACACGTTCTTCTTCAATTGGAAGAATTGGATCAAAAAGTTTATCAAAATCTTCTTTGTACACAGCTTTTGCGCCAAGAATTAGTTTTGTTGGATCAATCATATGACGAGCCCCGCGCGGATGCACAAATAGAGTAGCATTTGGGCACTTTTCCATCATTAACCCTGCTGCGCCTGCGTGATCTAAATGAACATGTGTAACGATAATGTTTTTTACATCATTTAAATTAATATGTAATTGCTGTAATCCGTCTAAAATATAGGGAAGAGAAGGGGCCGCACAAGTTTCAATTAAAGTAATATCGTCACCTAATAAAACGTATGTACCTGTGCGTTCATCATGTTGTAAGTCATAATCATCAATAAGATATAGATGAGAAGATAGTTGTTCTACTTTTTTCATACTTACCACTCCTTATATACGGTATGTATCTATTATACGCTAAAAATAGAAAAAGACAGAAAACGAAAGCTCGTCTTCTGCCCTTTTGTAATGTAGTTATTTCGTTTGTTCTTTATTGATAGACATAACGAACAGTCCAACAATGCCACCAACGATCGGAAGCATAATTTCTCCTGCTAAATTAAAGTAGGAGCTTAAAAATAAACCATTTACATCGATTACCCAGCCAATAACATACAATAACATCATATATAGTACGAAATAAAACTCGCGATTTGAAATCGTTTCATGTTGTGCAGTTTTCATAATGAACACCATCCTTTTCTATTATAATGGAAATATAAACTGTCACATTTTGTTCACAAATTAATTGTAAAACTTTCCATCATAAAAGTCTAGTATATTGTGTCGAATTTTCGAACGAAAATAAAGCGCTATCATTCCGATATGTGAGTACGTAATAAGAGCTGTATATTCACGAATGTAGTATAGTATAAACATAGAATGATAGTGAAGAGAGGGGTAGGAACAATGACAGTTTATGATTTTTCAGCTAAAACAATAACAGGAGAAGATAAATCGTTAAAAGATTACGAAGGAAAAGTACTGCTTATTGTAAATGTAGCTAGTAAATGTGGATTTACACCACAATATAAAGGGTTACAGGAAGTATATGATAAATATAAAGACCAAGGACTAGAAATACTGGGTTTCCCTTGTAATCAATTTGGGGGACAAGAACCAGGCACAGAAGCTGATATTACTAGTTTTTGTGAATTGAACTACGGTGTAAACTTCCCGATGTTTGCAAAGGTTGATGTGAAAGGTGATAAAGCTCATCCACTATATACATACATGACAGAACAAGCACCAGGTTTACTCGGTATGAAAGCAGTAAAATGGAACTTTACTAAGTTTCTAATCGGAAAAGACGGGAAAGTAGTAGGGCGTTTTGCGCCGCAGACGAAGCCGGTGGATTTAGAGGTTGAGATTGAGAAGGTGCTTGGGGAATAATTAGGAGTTGGCTATCTTTTATTATGTTTACTAAAAAACACCTCAAAGAACAAAGTAGCTCTTTGAGGTGTTTTCTTTAAACTCACATTATCAAGATTAAATCACTCTTTCGTAGTCGTTTGATTTAGGCAGAGAAGCTGCTTTTTTCATAAGCACTTCCCATAAGTGTACGGATGTCTTCCATGCGGCTGCGGCCTGTTCCTTTTGATACATAGCGTTCTCATAACTGAAAGTAAGTTGTTGCATATCGGCCGAATTGTAAAGTGTATCGATGTGGAGAGCGTATTCTCGGAATGTTTGACTTTCACCCCGTGGTATGCCGATTCTCGCAAATTGTTTTAAAAGTGCACCGTAAGCTTTTTGATAAACAGCATCATCTTTTCGGTATTTATAGAAAAGAATAATAAAAAATGTAATCCATTTCATTCTAGTGGTGAAGAGAATGTATCCGATGATACTAATCGGTATCGTAGAGAGGAATACGTACCACCAAGAAAAATCATTTTTGGAATTTGTAATCTTTTTAGTAGAGGCTTCTTCTGTATTTTCTATTAAACTTTTGAGCTTTGCTTCATTGTTCCGTTGGTGTATTGGCTCGTTATTAGAATTATTTACTTCGTTATTTTGTGAAGTAGAAGCAGGAGTATTATTTGTAAAATTATAGGGATTGGTAAATCCTTTTGTTGGTTCGAATGGAATCCATCCGTATCCTGGGAAATATACTTCGACCCAAGAGTGTGCGTTATTGTTCGCGATTGTATAAACATTCTCACCTTCTGCAGAGGCAAGTGTATTCTCCAGAGTTCCTTCTGTAAATCCTTTTACCCAGCGAGCAGGAATCCCAGCAGAACGAAGTAACACGATCATAGATGTCGAAAAATTATTGCAGTAACCGCTTTTTGTATCGAAAAGGAATTGATCTACATAGTCTTGGTTTTTGGCAGGGTATAAGACATTCATTGTTTCGTATACAAAAGAATTGTCTGTAAAGTAATTTTCAATAGCTAATACTTTATCATATCGGTTGTCTTTATCATTTGTAAGATTGACAGCCAAGTCTTTTACTCGCTGCGGTAATGATTCGGGAAGTTGTGTGTACTTTGCCATGAAATAAGGACTTGTTTCATGACCTTCATTCGTTTTTACAGATTTCAAATTTTCTATGGAAAACTCCGGAACCTCATATGTTACTTTATACGAATTTAAAGTAGTAGAAGAGTCTCCGTGCATCGTATAGATTTTTTCTGAAAATGGGTCAACGCTGTATGATACATCAGAAGAAGCCTCAACTGATACTAATCCTGCTGGATAGGTAAGGTGAGGATAACTTTTTTGCATGGTGATTGTTGCCTCAGTTATCTCCGTTTTTGTATTTGGTTCGTACCAGCTCACGACGTCGTTTTTATTTTTAAAAGAAACTTTTTTTCGATTTTCAGAAACATCCCAACCTTTTCCTGTATAAAAATCTTTTGTTTCTACTCTCCAATATTGTTTGTTTTGCGTTTGTGCTGTAAAAATAATTGTATTATCCGGCTTAAAAGGACCACCTAATTGCGAGTCATCTAGACCATATCCAATTTTAGAAACTGCTTGTTCTTTACTTGCTTCAGATGTGTTGAATTTCAAAAAATCCATTGGGTTTGGCCATTGAGGGCCAAATTTTGGAGCAAAGTATGCGATGGTTGCTGACAATACAATAAATATTGTAAGAGGTCTAAGTAATTTTGAGATTGCTCTAGCATAATTTTGTAAGTGTTCCATCTTTTTTATTCGTTCTATTTGAAGAAGACTAAGTATAAAAAAGCCGATGACAACAGTACGAATAATAGCGTAGTTTGCATTGTATAAATGTAAGTTATGAAAAGTTGTGATATAAATAATAGTCAATGCAAGAAATAACAACCCACGTTTTTTATGAATAACCCAAAAAGAGCTGAAAGAACTCAAAAACCAAAATGATAGAAAAAATAATAATGTTGGAAAAACTGGAGAAATATCTAGCAAATCCCCCTGGAAAAACAGAGAGGAATTTCGAGAAATATCAGCAAAAAATTTTGTTAGCCAAGATGGATTTATAAAAGCATTTTTATAATACAGGAAATGAATGATGAATAAGATCGTGACGATCTTTATTGGAATCTGCCACCTTGTTTGAAAAAAAGAGAGAGTGAAGCAAATTCCTATAAATATTACAAAAATATCTAATCTACCTACGTTTGTAATACCTATAAGGGGTCTTAGCCATTCTAGTAAAAGTAAAAATGCGCATGCATGCATGAAGAATCTGCTCATATCCCATTTGTATTTTGTTTGTAATGTTATCATTTGCTCACCTCAAAAAACACGTTTGTATACCGGTTCCCATAAACCACATTTACAAATATTTTTCGTTTTTGTAGAGTTTCTAGAATACTTAGTTCTCGATGTGAGAGTTGATTTGTTTTTTCTTTCACGACAAACACCATTAATTTTCTGTTTTTTATAGCGGCATAGTCAGCCGCCTTTTGAATATCGGGAGAAAGATCGCTTGTCACGAGTATAATCGTTACGGGCTCATAAATTTTTCTTAATTCCATTTCTACACTTCGAGAGAGCGGGAATACACTGTCTGCTTGTACTTTCGCTAAATGACAAAAGATTTGTTGTAACTGACTATCTCCATTGTCTAAAGGGAAAAAAGTTCGTTCTTTTCCGACAGACACGAATGACGCTGGTGAATTTTGCTTCAAGACAGCCCTCACAATAGAGGCAGTAAACGTTACGACTGATTCGAATAGAGGGGACTCAGTTCTGTCCATAAATATCATAATATTATGGCTGCGCTGTTGTTCAAACTCTTTCGTCATAATGTTGTTTGTTCGTGCAGTTGCTTTCCAATCAATCCATGAAAAGCGGTCACCAGGTTTATAGTCTCTGACACCGACAGAGATTGTAGAGTCTTTTACTAAATTTATATTTGCTGAAAGCGCTCCTTGTTCGAAATGATTTTCCAATTGTCGATACGTTATATCTACGTACTGGGGATAGATTAAAAATGTATCTGGAACTGAAAAAGTTACTTCTTTCTCCATCATTCCGAATAGATCACCAGTTTTGACACGTACGCTTGAAAAAGTGTGCTCTCCTCTAGGGATTGTGTCAATAACATATTGAAACGAAATATTCCGTTTGAATCCTGGAAAGAGTATTACCTTATTCACCTTCGTTTGTATACAACTTGTAAATTGTGAAGGTAGTTCATCTTCTATAACTAAATAAAGTAAGGGAAAAGGAAATTTTCTTTTTATTGTAATAGTGCTTAAAAATTGTTCTCCTGCTGCATATTCATTTTGGTTTGTTATTCGTTTTACTTCAGCGTCTCGTAAAGCGTAGAAGGGAAGTAGTAGTGAATAAAGACCAATAGGAATCGTACTGTAAAACAAAAACCAACTTACAAATCCTCCTTGAAGCATAGCGTATACAAATGTTAAGAATAGGCATAGAGGTATTAGCAATAACTTCGTAACGTGATATAGTGCTCGTAGTAGTCGTTTCATCAAAGGTTTTTCGTCCTTTGAGTCGGCACGGTAGTTCGTGCAACGATTTTGGCGATAACTTGTTCTCCTGTTATTCCTTCAAATTTTGCTTCCATTTTTAGAATCAGTCTGTGAGCTAAAACGTAAGGCGCTAAAAATTTAACATCGTCTGGAATAACATAATTTCTGCCATGGATGAATGCATAAGCTTGTGAAGCTTTCATTAAAGCGATTGAGCCGCGTGGACTTGCACCTAGCTGTATAGAACTATAAGAACGAGTCTGACTAACAAGCTTTACAATGTAATGCTTGATTGCTTTGTCCATGCTTACTTCCCGTACGCTTTGTTGTAAATAAAGTAATTCTTTTATTGTAGTAATAGCTTGTAAATGAGAGAGTGGATTTGTTTTTTCCATCCGGTTTAAAATTTCAAATTCTTCTTCTGGTGTAGGATATCCCATTCTTAGCTTCAACAAGAAACGATCGAGCTGAGCTTCTGGTAAAGGATATGTTCCCTCATATTCGACCGGATTTTGTGTAGCCATTACAAAGAAAGGTTTTGGTAACGATCTTGTAATGCCATCTATTGTGATAGTGCCTTCTTCCATACTTTCAAGTAAGGCAGATTGTGTCTTTGGAGATGTACGATTAATTTCATCAGCAAGTACAAAATTCCCCATAATCGGTCCAGGCTTGAACTCAAATTGGAGTTCTTTTGGATTATAAATAGAAACACCTGTTACATCTGACGGCAGTAAATCAGGTGTGAATTGAATACGCTTGTAATCGGCATCAATGGATTTAGAAAGAGCACGTACTAGCATTGTTTTCCCAACGCCAGGAACATCTTCTAATAGTACATGACCTTCAGCTAAGAGAGCTGTCAAAGCTAAGATCGTTTCTTTTCGTTTTCCGACCATTAATTTTTCAATATTGGTGATTATTTTTTCTACTATGGGATGTAATGAATCAAGCTGGGGCATCGTAATCCTCCTAATTTTATTATCGTTTCTAATTCATTTTTATGTTAAAGAAAAGGAGTTCCTTCATTTTAATGCAGTATAATAGTAATCTAAGAGGTAAGTAGGAATGGTTTATATAAGTTCATATTGAGAACTTATATAAATAGGAAAAACTTAAATGTTAAAAAATCATGGTGATATACTCTACAATTTCTATGCCCTCAAAGGAAATCTCACTCTAAATTCAAAGAATATTCAGATTATTAATCAGGTTACATCTAGTATAATTGTTTCCGTAACTAAGAGCAATAAAGTAAATAATGATTTGTAGTTTTGTGTAAAGTATGTCTTGATATAAAATAGTAGCGTTGAAAAAAATAAATTCCTTACATACAATTTATAATCTTTTTCTTATAGCATTTTTGAAATAATATCAAAACTTTTTTTATATTTATAAAGAAAAACGTAGGAATGTCTCCTGCGTTTTTTCTTTTGCAAAATAGGTGTAGCCTCTAATTCCTATTCTCCTAATAATCACGGGTGATCCTAAAACTTCACAACCGAACAAAGAAACCTTTGTTTCCGAATAATTTCTCTCAAACTTATTTTCTACTGAATTTTTGACAATCTCTTGAACTGTGCGAAATGTCACATCTGTATTTTCCCCCCCCTTATAGTAAGGGTATGTAAGAGAGACGTATTAAAGGAGTGAACATTTGATTAGAAGTTTTACTTTATGAGAGGACTTGTTTTTTAGTGGGATTAAAGAAGAGAGGCAGGATGTAGTTCTTCTTCTGAAATCTCTTAAAAGAGGAAGACCTCTCGTAAATGTTGTTTAATCATTTTTTCTTTCATAAATACAACTCCTTAATGCAATCTAACATATTCCTTCAATAAATTAGATTATATCAAGCTACTCAGTGAAAAGGCGGGGGAAGCGTGAATATTTTTCACACAATGAAAAAGCAGGACATGAGCATTTATACTCATGTCCTGCACTTTATTTATGCTCTTGAAATTGCACGCGGAAATAAAATATTATTTTCTAAATGAATATGCTCAAATAAATCAGATTCAATGGCTTCAAGGCGCTGGTAAACAAGGCGATAAGTGCCGCAAGCTCCTTCTGGTGGAGTAAAGTCATTTGTCACCTTACGAAGTTCTTTAATAATATTGCCAGCGTGGTTATGTTCATCCTCCAATTCGTCTACTACTTTACGTAACTTTGCATAGTTTTCATTAGTTGGATTTTGTTCGAATTCTAAAATTAACGGAAAATCTTCCGTTTCTTCTTTAATTAAATGTTGTTCTAATTCCATTTTAAGTTCATGAAATAGTTTATGAATTTGAGCTAAATGAGGCTGATTTGCTCCATGAACGCGTAATACTTTCGTCACATAGGGACTTAGCTGTGGCAACTCTTCATTTAAATAGCGATGATGCTTATTAATCACATAATCAATCAATTCTTGATAAGAAGCATTTTTCCAATCAATTTCAGATTCGTTTAATAGTTTCGTATTATTATAAAGCGTATTTAACTCTGTGATTACCTCTGTTACTGATAAATTTCTTTCATTAATTGCATCAATAAGTGGTCTACTACCACCACAACAAAAGTCTATTCTATATGATTTAAAAAGATCACTAGCTTTCGGGAATTGTGTTACAATCTCACCGATAATTGAAGTTTCAGTAAATGTATGTTTCATATGAATGCCTCCATAAAATTTAAATGTAATATCTAAATCAAGAATAGCGATAAATTAAAATCAATGTGGTGATTTAAATCACTTATTATGTGTCATTTTTGAGAATAATAAAATGAGTTTTATAAAAGGGAGAGGGAGGGTAATTTGTCGCAATAGTTTCTGATAATAAAAAAAGAAGCTTACTAGAAGCTTCTTTTTTACTACTATTTTTCACATGCAACTCCATCGCCATCACGATCAAGTTTAGAGCTATAACCTGGTTGATCTCTATATAATGGAGCTTTTCCAGCATTTTTAACTTCAGTACAATTTTTGTAAGTTACATTACTATTGTTACTTGCAGCTGGTTGTGTTTGAGCTTGCTGTGCTTTTTGCTGGTCCTCTTGTTGTTTGCGAGCTTGTTCATCAGCCTGGCGTTTTTGCTCTTCTTGTTGTTTACGAGCCTGTTCATCAGCTTGGCGTTTTTGCTCTTCTTGTTGTTTACGAGCCTGTTCATCAGCTAGACGTTTTTGCTCTTCTTGTTGTTTACGAGCCTGTTCATCAGCTAGACGTTTTTGCTCTTCTTGTTGTTTACGAGCTTGTTCATCAGCTAGACGCTTTTCATCTTCTTGCTTAAGAGCTTGTTCTTCCGCTTCTTTCTTTTCTAATTCTTTTTTCTTCTCGCTCTCTTTTTGTTCTGCATTGTTAGAAGCAACTTTTTTACTAGTGGCTGCCGTCTTTTCAGAAGAAGGAGCTGAAATACTTGATAATGCAACAAAAATGACAAATAAAATAGCAGTGATAATAAATTGTTTTTTTGCTACACCTGTCTTTTTAATTACGGATAAGATTGCTAGAACAAGGAAAAAAATAAATAAAATTAAACTTAAAGTAGCAAAAAAATCGATGACTGGGTGTTCAGATTTTGTAGTGCCCATTCCTATTAAGAGAATTGAAATCATAAAAAGAATAACAGTAGGACGACCATATTGTTTTGCTTTTCCATTTTTCTTAAAGAATGAAATGATACATAAGATTAAAAGAATAAAAGCTATAAAAAATAAAGCTACACCAATATTACTCAAAACTGCCATTTTCATACCTCCATTTGTAAGATTTTCTCTATTGATTATATAGGGACTTATTGGATATTACACGTTTTATATTAATTTAGAAAATTAATATTTTTAATAGATGTATAAACGTTTATTTCTTATATAAGGAAAAATAGATATATTTACTATTACATTTTGAAAGAGATTTCATAAATTATAGTATATCGATTGAAAGGAGGAGATTTGAATGGAATTTCAATTATTAGTGAATTGCGTGTTACAAGAAGGGAATGCTTACTTTTTAGTAACAAAAGTAGACGATGTTATTACGTTGAAAGTGCCAATTACAGCAGGAGTAGCAGGTTTATTCTTAGCTTTAGGTGTACCAAGATGTTCTTAATTTAGCTTTTGATAGTAAAAGGATGAGGGACAAGCCTTCTCCTTTTACTATTACATAATTTTTTTATGTAAACTAAATAAGACTTTTTAAGTTTTTTAATATTATTTTTGCCATAGCACGTTTAAAACGGACATGCATATACTATAGTGTTTCATTGGCCTTTGATGATGAACGATAGTTTTAAAAAGTGTATCGAAAGTAGAAGTGATATTCTTTTCAATAATGAAAATAGAAGAGGTGCTAGTATATATGAAAAGACGAACGTATGATATTCCAGTCGTATTACGAAGAGAATGGTTTTTAATAGAATTAGCGCATTTAACAAAAAAATATGGGATTGAAATAGCAACTAGTAAAATAGAAGATGCACCATTTCTAAGAGATCAAGTTACAGAATTCAAAATAGGAGCGGGTTTGCAATACGATAAATATGATGATGAGTACATCATCGAGTTTTAAACAAAGAAGCTGCGTATAAAAGGTTATTAAAGAGACCTTTTATACGCAGTTTTTTTTGTAAAGAGAAAGCTTTATTGAGAAATATTCAAAACGCTTATTGTAAAAAGGAATGAAGAAATGTTGAGAGAATAACGTTTGATAAGAAAGGAATGCGGCTATTAATTTCTTATTATATTGTAACGTAAAAGTAATTGATTAAATGGAATTTAAAACAATTGGTGTTCAACGGAATGGCAGCGTTTTCTTTCAGGAGAAAAAGGGGGATGTTAATGGGAATTATGAAAAGGAGTATCGCATTATTTATTGTACTTTGTTTTATGAGTCCGCTGGTTTTTAGTGCAAATGTACACGCGGAGGTTGTAACAGAGCTTAAGACTGGCTTTCCAAATCAAGAAGTATTTACTCCTGGAGAATGGTTTTTAGGTCAGAAACCTGCTAATTATGATGAGAATAAAACACCAATTCTCTTTGTACAAGGAAGAAATGGTAATGCGGATAGTTGGTATGGAAAGACAGTATATCATGAGATGAATGATATGTACGATTATGCTTTGAAAGCAGGCTATCAAACTGTATTTATTCAATTATATGATGCCGCGGGCAAAGGATCAGCTAGCCAATGGGACAATGGAAAATTGTTAGCACAAAAGCTTGAAGAGATTTATAATCATTTTGGCAAAAAAGTAAATATTGTAGCTCACAGTAAAGGTGGTATTGATACACAAGCTGCGTTAGTTGGATATGGAGCGAATCGATTTGTTGGAAATGTTATTACTCTTGCCACTCCGCATTACGGATCCAATTTAGCGGATTTATCATATAGTTGGTGGGCAGGATGGCTTGCCTCTATATTAGGTCAAAAAGATGATGGGACATATTCATTGCAAATAGGTGAAATGGCAAAGTTTCGTTCTACAATAGATAATAATCCTGCAGCTAAATTAAACCGTTACTATACGGCTACTGGGACAAGCTGGGGACCTGTTTTTTCAGCACTATCTATGGGCGGGTTGTATTTGTCATCATACGGTTCTAATGATGGATTGGTGAACGAATGGAGTGCTAAGTTACCATATGGAACACATTTATTTACAGATTCACGATTTGATCATGATAATATACGAAAAGGTTCAGCCGTTTTCGCACGAATTGAACCATATTTACGGACAGTAAATGTACCAGTACCAGCTTTATTAGCCCCGAGTAATAGTTCAGAGGATAAGGTAGAACAATTAAACACAACTTCTAATCAAGCTATTTTAGGAGGAGAGTTGTCACAAAATGAGTGGGTAGGACAAACTGTCGCAGTTGATAAAAAAGCAGAAGGGGTAGTTTCTATTTTAACAGCTTCTTCAGATGTAGAAATACAACTAATATCTCCAAAAGGAAAAGTTTATACAAATAAAGATAGTGCTGTATCTACTGGTGAAGGTGAATCTCTCTTTAAAGGAGCCACTATAAGAACATTTAAATTTGATAAAATGGAAGCAGGAGAATGGCAAGTTAAAATGATGGCGAAGCAGCCGAAAGATGCATATTTAATCGTGACCGATTACAAAAAAGATGCTCAGTTCGTCCTTCAAATGCCGGCAAAGGTTAAAGTAAATAAAGCAGAGTATAAACTCAAAAAATCACCTGTAGCTCCAGAAATGAAAGGCGATCTTTCAGTAACAGTACGAGTAATTAATAAAGATGGAAAATTAGTTTCTGAATCAAATGAATCGAAAAACATTAATACAACTACATTTACAGGTGCTTTGAAAAATATAGAACAGCCAGGTGTATATAACGTTACAATTGATATGAAAGGAATGAATAAGGAAGGACAACCTTATAATCGTACGATAGTTAAATCGGTTTATGTGGAGAAGTAGGAAAGAATGAATCGGTTTTAATAAAAAAAGTGCCGAATTCTTGTGGCAGAAGGATTTCGGCACTTTTTCATGTTTATTAGATGAATAGAAAAGTGAAATAGGAGCTTATGTTCTATAAGAGGACGATAGGAATCAAAAAAACGTTATGCAATAAAAAAGATGCTGAATTAGCATCTGAATGTGAGGGAATAGTATTAACTTAGTTTTGTAACTGTTAATTCAACTGAATTTATACCATTATCACAAGTTACAATACTTTGATGATTGAAACCACTATTATTTCTAAGTTGAAGAGTTGAATTAGCAGGCACCGTAACAATAGTTTCGCCAACTAGTTGAAGGCATTCGTTATTTGATGAAGTATTCATTTGAAAAGCGAAATCACCTTGACTATTAGCAAGTGGATTATTATTTAAAAATATAGTGATGACTGGAATATGGGGAAATACAGGATTTAACGTAGTGTTAATACTTGAAATGAAAGAAATTCTATAATCACCAGCTTTACTAAATTGTATAGTAGTCGGATTTAATAAGGAAACTCCTCCTGCCAAAGGGCCAACGTGATTAAACGGAAAAGAACCGCCAAAAGGAACAGTTATAAACTCAGTTTGCCAAAAAGTGCCGTAAGCAGGCTTAGATGATTTATGTGAATGGTCGCATGAACATTTTTTATACGAACTGGAAGATTGATGACACGAACATTTTTTATATGAACTAGAAGAAGAGTGGCATGAAGATCTTTTATATGAACTTGAAGAATGATAGTATGAACCCAATATATTACCTCCTATTATTAATAAATGTATAACACATAGTAGTTTATGCAATCGAAAAGCAATTGGCGTGTATACTTGTCCATATATAAGGTAATAGATTTGGGATAAAAAGCTGGCATAATATAAAGTGCTCTAATGAGGAAATATAGTTTTCAAAAAAATGGAGTTAGAATATTCTATGTAATGAATTTTGGAGAAGAAAAAGGATGAATATTTAGCAGATAACTCTATCCAAGGTTTTAAAATGTTGAAGTATTTAAACTTTAAGATAGTATATCGCCAAAGTAAAGAAGAGAAGTATTTAAAGGACAGCATTTTAGTGAAACAGAGAAATGGATAAAGCGATGATTAAGTTTTTAACTTAGTCGTCGCTTTTTATTTATGTAGTTGTGCAGGAAGAAGGCAAAAAATATCGAATGAATGTAATTATACAGAATTGTTTGTATTTATTTCGAATAGTAGTTAAAGATACGTTAGTTATATTTCAAACAGTAAGAAAAGAGAGATTAAATAATAGAGGGAGCAACTTACATGGAAAATATATTAAAGGTATCCTCAAAATCAAGTCCGAATTCAGTGGCAGGTGCAATAGCGGGCGTACTAAGAGCAAGTGGAAAAGTAGAAATCCAAGTGATTGGAGCTGGTTCTTTAAATCAAGCGATAAAAGCAATTGCGATTGCAAGAGGTTTTGTAGCTCCAAGTGGCATTGACTTGGTTCTTGTTCCAGCTTTTCAAGAGGTTACTATCGATAATCAAGAAAGAACAGCAATCAAATTAATTGTAGGTCCTAGAAGGAGAAGGTCTTAATAGCGAGCATTAATATAAGGGGATTTGAAAAGGTCAATAGACTCCAAAAAGTTAGACACGTCATTTCATTTGACAGTTCCTTGGGCGTGGATACAGTATTGTACCGGATTTATGACTTTTAATTCCTCTTTATATTTAGCGGGTTTTTCTAGAAACTTAAAAATGCCAAATCCTTTGTGACATAAGGGATTTGGCATTTTTGAGGTTTTTATGTTTTTTAAAATCAACAATTCTAAAACTGCTCATTCTTCTCCCAAGATTCAACGAGATAGTATGGAAAACCTTATTATATCAGGGTTTCTAAGTGGTGATTTTCCTGGATGCTCACATTTTGCTCACATTAAGTATTTTCATTTTTTATCAGGTGTTTTCATTAGATTTTATTATACTCTCGAAGTTTTCTGCTGCTTGTTGCTGCATGTTCTGTGTGATGTGACTATACTTGTCTAAAGTCATTTGAATAGAGGAATGCCCTAAGCGATCTTGTACGATTTTAGGGTGTTCTCCAGCCTGAAGCATGAGTGTAGCGTGAGTATGTCGTAAGTCGTGTATACGAATTCGAGGAACACCAGCTTTTTTATAGTGATCATTCAAAAAGCGATGAGGAGCATCTATATGTAAGGGTGAATGTATCGTATTGCCGGTGAAAATAAAGGCTTCTTCATTCAAGTGTATACCCCAGCGGAAAAATTCTTTCTTTTTATAAGAGTAGTAGGATTGTAACTTCCCTATAACAAAAGAAGAGATACTAACGCTTCTATTTGAAAATTTAGTTTTTGTAGCAGCTTTAAATAGTCCTTTTTCTGTTTTTACAAGTGATTTATTAACCAGGATACGTTTATTATCAAAGTCAATATCTTTCCATGTTAGTGCAAGTAATTCTCCACGTCTCATACCTGTATAGATTGCAAGTAAGAAGAACATATGGTACTTAATATTTTTTTCTTTTAGATACTGGAGGAATCGATTACATTCTTCGCTCGACCATGTTTTCATCTCACCTTGCTCTTCACGTGGTTTTTTTACTTTATTCATTATATTATCATGTATGATTTCCCATTCTACAGCATGTTTGAAAATGCATCTTAGGCAGCGATGGATATTGCTGATTGTACCATTTGATAGTCCTTTTTCCTTAAGTTCAGCATAGTAGCTTTGAAATTTGGAATCAGACTGTTATTTAATAGTATAGAAATGGTAGGCGAATAAGGAAATGAAAGGGCTACAGTCAAGTTAATCGAGGAAATGAAAGAAATTCGATAATCCCCAGCTTGTGTGATATTAATTGTGGTTGGATTTAACAGAGAAATTCCCCCCACCATAGGGTCAGCCTGATTAAAAGAAAAAGGGGATTCGAAAGGGACTGTAATGATTTCCGTTTGCCAAAAAGTTCCGTAAGCTACTGATAGTGATCCAGTGGGTCCAGTTGGTCCAGTTGGTCCAGTAGGCCCAGTCGGTAGTGTGAATGGTGGAACGGGTGGTAAAGTAGGTCCAACTAAATTAGGGTTTATTGAAGTAGAAGATAAAAACTCGTCCATTATATTTTCACCTCTGAAAAGTTCAGTTCTTATTACTAATAGTAAATGTAGGGGTAGAACAAAATGAAATGGACAAGCGCTTGTATTTTATAAATTAAACAAAATAGTTATTGTATAGATAAAAATACACAGAACCCGCTAGTTATAGCGGGTTCTGTGTACAAGGAATACAAGGTAACTGGTCCAGAGAAACCTGTGTATTCCATGGATTGGTAATAATGTATTCAAAGTAATAAAAAAGAGCGCTGATTGAGAGCACTCTTTATGCCTAATCATAATGAAAATGACGAGCGTGCATTATATAGAAAGGTAGTATTTATAGTATGTAAAAGTATGAAATTGGTGAATGGGTTCAAATAAAATCGTTATTTTAATTAAAAGAGCAGCTAGCAAAAGCTAACTGCTGCTTGTTAAAAAAGAATCCACTCTAGGTTATTTACTGCCAGAGTTTCAAGAAATAAATGATTAAATTAATTTAATTTTTCAATTACAATCGAAGCATTTATATTTGTTTGTGTTCCACCTGCCAAAGTCTGCAAAGTAACTGCAGCAGCGGAAGTATGATTATTAAGGGTAATAATATCACCTGCAGCTAAAGCGAGGATTGTTTGGCCGTTGTTTGGTTGAGTTCCTGCACCTGATCCATAAACTGCGCTGGTAACCGGAGCACCATTTAAAAAAAGTGTGAATTGATTAGGCTCAACTCCTGATACAGAAAAAGAAATTTTATAATCTCCTGCATTAAGAACCATTAATTGAGAAGTTCCCAGCGTATGAGTAAAACCAGATGTCATTCTACCATGTGAATTAAAAAGAATAGGTGCTTCTAAGGCAACAACTTGAGCTGATGTATTGAAAACATAAGCATAATGAGATAACCCAGATACTGTAAGTCCGGTAGGCCCAGTAGCTCCAGCAGTTCCTGGCAATCCGGTAGGTCCGGTAGGCCCCGGAGGTCCACCAGAAGGTCCAGTTGCTCCGGTAGGTCCAGTAGGTCCTGGAGGTCCACCAGAAGGTCCGGTTGCTCCTGTTATTCCGGTAGGTCCAGAAGGCCCCGGAGGTCCACCAGAAGGCCCGGTTGCTCCGGTTATGCCGGTAGGCCCAGTAGGCCCCGGAGGTCCACCAGAAGGCCCGGTTGCTCCGGTTATGCCGGTAGGCCCAGTAGGCCCCGGAGGTCCACCAGTTCCTGGAAATCCGGTAGGTCCAGTAGGCCCTGGAGGTCCACCAGAAGGTCCAGTTACTCCGGTTATGCCGGTAGGCCCAGTAGGCCCTGGAGGTCCACCAGTTCCTGGAAATCCGGTAGGTCCAGTAGGCCCTGGAGGTCCGCCAGAAGGTCCAGTTGCTCCGGTAGGTCCAGTAGGTCCTGGAGGTCCACTAGAAGGCCCGGTTGCTCCAGTTATTCCTGGAGGTCCAGAAGGTCCAGTTGCTCCGGTTATGCCGGTAGGTCCAGTAGGCCCCGGAGGTCCACCAGAAGGTCCAGTTACTCCAGTTATTCCAGTTATTCCGGTAGGTCCAGTTATTCCAGTAGGCCCTATTTGAGGCAAAGGAAAGGAACATGGAAAGGGTATGTGACAATTCTTTTTAAATTTACTCATTTTTACACCTCCCTTATAAATTAACTACCAATGTATATTTATACTTTAACAACTTATGAGTAAACAGACACACGGGTGTAAGGAAAAAACCTACAATAATTACATAAAAGGTTTTAAGAGCAAGCCTTTATTTCACATTCCATACCAAAAAGAGCACTATATATAAGTGCTCTTTTCGAGAGTGAGTATAAATTCCTATCATTCTATACTAGTATATGCACTGTATTATGTAGTTGCTACTAAAGTTAATGTCAGTTTTTAAAATTAGAGGTTTCTTTTAATGAAACCTCTAAAAAGACAACTAAAGTTACGTTATAGTAAATTCAATTGCAATAGGAGTATCTCCATCTAGGACGGCTCCGCCTACAATAGTAGCAGCTGTAGTAGTCACACCAGTAATAGTATCGCCTGTTTGAATAATGCCATTAATATAAAGCGTAAAAGTAGAGAACATTTAAAAGGACCCGATTAGGGGACGGGTCCTTTTAAGGAAACACTAAACCTTCATGTAATTACCAATAGATTACCATAAAAGGAAAATGATTTCCGTCAATTAGGTGTTGAGAAAGCTTTTTATAAAAATTTCATTTTGTAGTAGTTTAAAACATAAATAGAGCACTTAATAAAGTGCTCTCGTGACGAGATTATCCATTTGTAACGACTAACTTATTTTATATAAAAAGGAACACAAAATATTTTATGTGTGTCCAGTCAATTACGTGCATTTTTAAAAACAAAGAGCAGCTAGCAAAAGCTAACTGCTCCAAACAGGGATTTAACTCTAGATGTATGTATAGTATTGACGAAATATTGAGTTTTATTCAGGAGGAAGAGGAGTAGGCCATTAACATGAAGATGTGCCAATTCATATCCTGTAAGTACTAAATTAATGACGGGATAGATTGAGAATGGATGATCCGATTAAGGAGATAGTTGGCGCTTGGTTTGTTGCAGTAGGGACAATTATTGCTGCGATTGGGAGTACACCTTTAAAAAGATTGAACAGCGAATTAAGAAAAGACTTGAACGTATGGGGGAATGTATTACAGGCAACGGGGAATGGTCTGGAGGCTGATGGACAAGGAGAAATATCCCTTGAATTGATTGGGAACGAAATCCAATCAATTGGTAATGTAACGGTTCTAACAGGACTCATTATAGAATTTGAAGATGAAACACAAAAAAATTAGTGATTGCAGGAAATTGGATACAAGCATTAGGTGGTGTTACATCAATAGGTGGGGAAATAGAGGATAGTTCCAATATAGATGAATCGTATAACATTGTCGGGAATGTGTTACAAGCAACTGGCAATTCATTACAGGCAATAGGTGGAATAGATGAATTGAAAGCTAGTCGGGATAAAGTGGAGGGAATTTCGGAAGGCGATGAGGAGGATGGACAGCTTATAGTGATTACGGGGAGTTGGGTCCAAGCGGTCGGTTCAGTAGTTTCATTAATCGGTCAAATAAGAGAAGAAAGCCAAGAGATAGAAGAAAGTATTTCATAGAGAACTTAATAAAATAATCCTTTTGTGGGGAAAAGGAATTTATAAAATAGGTACAATTCACGTTTAGATTATTTTTGAATGTAATAGGTATCAAAAGGAGCAAAACGCTCCAAAATGGAAATGAGAGACGTTTGCATGAAAGGGATGAGGAGAATGGCAAATGCAAAGAAAAAGAAAATAAGAAGAGCTATTGCTCGTCGTGCGATAGCCGTTGATAAATATCAAGTTAACAAAGCTTGGAGAAGTATCTTTGTGCAGGCTGGTATTATCAAATAAATGAAAACAGAATACAGTCCGGCTAGAAAACTAGAGGACACCAATTCATTAAAGTAGCAGTTAAAGCTGTTTTAAGAATAGGTGTCCTTTTTATTTTGAAAAAGGAGATGGGGAAATGAAGGTGCTAAAGGATTAGTTACGTGAGTGGAAAAAGCAATCAAAACAAGCAAAGAAGAAAAAGAAGAAAAATAAGAAAAAACGAAAAGAGAAATTTAGTACTTGTGAAATTGAAGAGTTAATGGGAGTTCGTGGACCACGTTATGAACGTAGACGTGGAGCGTTAAAATAAAAGTAAAAAAATACAAAGGAGTGGTTCTACATGACTAAACAATTATCTTTCTTACCAAAAATCGATAGATCAGCAACACAGGAGGAATTAGAAGGTGTGTTGGAAAGCATACGTATACATAGGCAATTTGGGATGATGCGCAAAGAAATGAAGGTCACTCCTTCTTATGAAATGCGTGAGCACGGTCCTACACATGCAGTTGGTAAGCCGTTAGAAGATGTTGCTATAGCAAATATTCAACAAAGTAAACGAGAAGAATGGCTTGAAAGGATGTCATTACGTATTAATCAATTTCTAAATCGATTAGGAAACGGACGAGCAGGAATTATCCAAAGAGATATTATTTATAAACGCTATTTAGAAGAAGAGGATGTATGTGATTACATGGTCTATAACGAAATCGGAATGTCAGAGCGTACTTATCGACGTTGGAAGTCTAAAGCCTTTTATAAGCTCGCTTTTGCATTTGGATTAGAAGTTTACGAGACAGAAGAGACTGGAGGTAATGAATAATGAATTTTGTTCAGCCAATACGTGATTCAGAACAAATACAGTATTTAAAGGAGTACTTCAAGGACAAAAGTGATCGTAATTATATTCTGTTTATCATGGGGATTAATACAGGTTTGCGAATTAGTGATATTTTAAAATTGAAAGTAAGTGACGTAAAAGGTAGTCATATATCTATGCGGGAAAAGAAGACAGGCAAACAAAAACGTATTCAAATTACTGCAGCATTAAAAAGAGAACTTAAATGGTTTATTGAAGAAAGAGAAGACAATGAGTATTTACTACAAAGTAGACAAGGGAAGAATCGTCCAATTGGTCGTAGCATGGCATATAAGATATTAATTGGAGCAGCGGCAGAGTTTGGATTAGATGAGATAGGAACACATACGTTAAGAAAGACGTACGGGTATCATATGTACATGCAAACGAAAAACATAGCATTACTCATGGAGATATTCAATCACTCGTCAGAGAAGGTCACGTTACGTTATATAGGTGTAAACCAAGATGCAATGGATAAAGCAATGACTAGGTTTAAAATCTAAGCATTGCTTTTTTCTTTTAAATTTAGGGGTATCGCCAGCATTTTTGCCCCCCCCACGCTAAGAGCATACAAAATTTTATACAGTTTTGGACTAATCCAGTAACAAACGAGAACCCGAAAACCCGCGCCAGGATAGGGATGTATAAAATAATGCATAAATCCGTAGAACAAAAAAGGAGGTTCCCTTGTCAGAGTAAGGGGCCACTTTTTCCTTGCTACCAATAACGATAATTATGTAAATAAGCTGTCCACATGGGCAGCTTATTTTATTTTTCCAAATAGCGTAGGTTATTTTGCAAAATATTGGTGGTATCCCATCACCATCAAGTTAAGAATTTGGTTGCTCCCAAAAACGAAAAAATGTACTTTTTTGTTACAAGTAGCACAAAATTTCGTTCTGGGGGTACTATAAAATTTTAGCTTGATGGCTATGGGGCGGGACTCTTATAGGAAACTATAGGCCAAAGTATAATATAAAGGACCCACCAAATTTGAAAAACTTTCAGATGTGGAAGGTTATTCTTTGAATCATTTCCGTATTCCTATCTAGCTGATTTCTTATGTTTTGTCAGATATTTCAATGCATTTTTTAAATATCTGACAAAATATCATTGACAGTTTATTAATTTATACATCATTATTAATAATGAAAATCATTATCGAACTTATCGGAGGACTTACTATGCGTACATATTTAAAGACGATACTTAGTTTATTGTCAGCTCTTTTTTTAGTGTTCATAGCTGCTTGTGGTAGCAATGAAGTGTCAAAAGAAAAAACAGAGTCAAAATCAAACAAAGTACAAGGTTATACCGTTAAACATGCTATGGGTGAAACAAAGATCACAAAAACTCCTAAACGCGTTGTTGTTTTAACTAACGAAGGAACAGAAGCGATTTTATCAATGGGAGTAAAGCCTGTTGGTGCTGTGAAATCTTGGCTAGGGGATCCATGGTACGATCATATTAAAAGCGATATGAAAGATGTTAAAGTTGTAGGGGTTGAACATGAAGTCAACTTAGAGAAAATTGCATCGTTAAAACCTGATTTAATTATTGGTAATAAGGTACGCCAAGAAAAGGTGTACGATAAATTAAGCGCAATTGCTCCAACAGTATTTTCAGATACACTAGGAGGCGATTGGAAGGAAAACTTTAAATTATATGCAAAAGCTTTAAATCGTGAAGAAGAAGGCAACAAAGTATTAAGCAAATTTGATGCACACCTAGAAGGTGTAAAACAAAAATTAGGTGATAAAGTAAATCAAGAAGTTTCTGTTGTCCGTTTCATGGCTGGAACTTCTCGTATTTATTACACAGATTCTTTTTCTGGAGTTATTTTTGATCAATTAGGTTTTAAACGTGTGAAACAGCAAAAAGAGCTTTTTACTGCTAACAGTAAATTTGGCAACCTTGCTATAGATGTAGGAAAAGAAATGATTCCTAAAATGGATGGAGATGTTCTTTTTTACTTTACATATGCGCCAGAGAATGATCAAAAAGCTTTAGATAAAGCAAAAGAAATGACAAGCGATCCTCTTTGGAAAAATCTAAATGCTGTTAAAAATGGAAATGCACATGAAGTTAGTGATGCAGTTTGGAATACTGCTGGTGGTGTAATTGCAGCTAACAAAATGTTAGATGAACTTGAGAAAATTATGCTTAGCAAATAAGGTTTCAACTTCTTAATTTTTTTATAGTAAGGCCGGAGAGTATAAAAATACTTTCCGGCTTTTACTATTTTTTAATGGAAACTTTTGAAGGGGTAGCACCACATTGCCATCAACCTAAGAAAACAGGTCACCCCCAAAACGATTAATAAGCTTTTTCGTTACAAGAAAGCCTAAAAATTTCGTTCTGGGGGTGTAATAAAACTTTAGCTTGATGGGCATGTGGTGGTATCCCTATACAGTTACTCATAAATTTCGTACTGTGTAACTCAAAAGAAAAGGTTTTATAAAGTCAATGATAGCAAGGGATTTAGTGATAGACTCAGTTACACACAATATAAGATATGGGTAAGTGAAGAAAAGGCATAAAAAAGGAGCGTAGTTCGTCAAATAGATGTAATGCTCTATTACTATTAAGTTAAGAAATTCATTGTTTCCGATTAATTGCATCTGTTTATTGTGATTCTTATTGATTTTAAAAAATAAAAAATCGCCTTATTAAAGGCGATTCATTTTGTATTATTTTGATAAATAAATATCTTTTAAAATTAAATACAATGTTCTACATTAACGTGTTTCTGGATCTTTGTCTTTTTTTCTAAGACCAAATAATCCTAGTAGTCCCAATAAACCAAGCCAAGTCCAATTATTATTTTTATTACGATTATCCTTTAAATCATTTGTCGTATTTACATTTCGAGTTCTCACATCATTATTAACTCTATTCATGTTATAGTCATTAACTCTATTCGTGTTATAGTCATTAACTCGAGTTGTAGTATTATTATTGTTAACTCTATTCGTATTATATCCATCGTATTCAGCATGGACGCTTGTACCAAAAACCGTAATAGTTAGTAATAGGGCACCTAAAATAGATGAAAGTTTTTTCTTCATGGTTTTCCCTCCTTTCGTATTTAGTAATGTCTCCAGTTCCTTTAGACAATATTCGGTTGAAAATACATAAAACCATTTGAATTGAAATTCCGATAAACCTCTTTAATTTTTATTATTAAAAGTACTTATAATAATGGATTAAGTTAATTGAAATGTATTTATTCCTTATAAGAATAAATTTTTGGTAACGGTACATTCTATGAGAGGTAATTACTATATTTGGGTAAGGTGTTCCTTATGAGTTATAAGAACTTATTTTCTTTAATCCAGAACATGGTTGGGAAAATTTTTTCTATAGTAAGTATTGTTGCTAAAAGTCTAATTTCTTTAAGGAGGAATATTTTCATGGGTATTTTAAGTGGAAATCCACAAAATGAACCAATGCACTACGGAGAAGTCTTTGGGATTTGGAGTTACCTTGCAGCTGCACAAGGAGCAATTGCTGGATATCAAGTTCTTATTAACCACACAGGAGACGAGGATTTAAAGAAATTTTTAGAAAACCTTGTAGAGAATGATATCCAATCAGAAGTTGAAGAATTAAAAAATATATTAAAATTGAATGGAGTTGCATTACCACCAGCACCTCCAGAAAGACCAGTTGCATCTATTGAAACGATTCCTCCTGGTGCTCGTATTAATGATGCGGAAATTGCAGCTAAAGTTTCTATGGATCTTGCTGCTGGGTTAGTAGCATGTAGCCAAGCTATGGGACAATCTCTACGAGAGGATGTAGGAATGATGTTTGGTCAATTCCATTTAAAAAAAGCACAAGCTGGAGCTATATTACTTCGTCTGAATAAGAAAAAAGGTTGGATTATTCCACCTCCATTACATGTTCTACAATCAGATCAAGCATAATGCTTAAATAAAAATTCAATTTATTCTTTATGGCTGCTGCAGTGAGATTGTTTAGGGAAATAAAGGCGATTAGCAAATTAAAATAATTGGCAGAGTCGTGACCGCTTTTTGGTAGTATATGTGCCGATTGTTTTGGAATTAGCATGTTATAGTTGTATTGTGAGTAGTAGGGGAAAACATTGCTCACAAATAATATAAAAACACGTGAAAAAATATGAAATCCCCTTTTGCAATAGAATATAATATAACAAATAAAAAGTGTCACAAATGCTTGTATAACAGGCATTTGTGACACTTTTCTAGTTTTATATAATATAAAATGAACCACCTTAAAACTGCTCATTCTTCTCCCAAGATTCAACAATATAATGAGCAATCGTTGGGGTGAATCCTTTACCAACTAAGAACATAATTGCAGCAACCTCAGTTAAAGCGTGTTGATGTGATGTATGTTTTGCTTCATTTAAACCGTAATCTACCCAAGGTTTTACGAAATCTAGTACAGGTTTCTTTAAAGGTAAAAAATGTGTACCGACAACTTGTTGAATTTGTTGTTGTGTTGGTTCTGTAATAGGTCCTGGTGGTAAAATTTGTGGCTGTGTAATATCGAATGTTGGACCAGGCGGTAAAATTTGTGGTTGCGTCGGATCGATAGTTGGTGGTGCAGGTGGGGAGACACGTTGTTCGGAGTTTGGTTGATACATTGGCTGTTGTGGCTGATTTGCATATGGATTTTGCTGATATTGTTGTTCTTGGGTGCGCTGCGGTACATATGGATTTTGTTGTTCTTGAGTGTACTGAGTTGTGTATGGATTTTGCTGATATTGTTGTTCTTGAGTTGGTGATGCTGCATATGGGTTTTGAGGATATTCATAATTTGGACGTGTGTCATATGGATTTTGTTGATATTCAGCTCCTTGAGTTTGCGGTGTTGCGTATGGATTTTGTTCGTATTGTGGCTCTTGATGTTGTGTCTCTTGCTCCTCATATTGTTCGGCATATCTTTGTTCCTGATGTTGAGGGGAAAATGGTTGTTGTGGGTAAGGCGGTTGGTTATTATAGAACATTTTTATTCCTCCTTCATAATGATGCCTACCACCTAGTGTATGGGCGGACAAGAAAATATGTGATGAAAAAATGCGGGCGTGTTACAATAAGTAACTGGGTGAAGATAAAATGATAAAACAAGAAAAAATACAAAAAACAATAACTTTCGTAAAGCATATTTTAGAAAAAGATGCGAGTGGGCATGATTGGTATCATATTGAACGCGTACATAAATTGGCGATTTCTTTATCCGAGCAAGAAGGGGGAAATCGTTTTATAATTGAAATGGCAGCATTACTTCACGATGTAGCAGATGAGAAGTTAAATGAGAGTGAAGAAGCAGGAATGAAAAAAGTTTCTGATTGGTTAGAAGAGTTACGTGTTGAAGAAGATGAAAGTAAGCATGTTCTTCATATCATCGCCAATATGTCTTATAAGGGCGGTCATGGTGGCACAGTTGAGTCACTTGAAGGTAGAATTGTTCAAGATGCGGATCGTTTAGATGCTCTTGGTGCAATTGGAATAGCTCGAACGTTTGCATACGGAGGAGCGAAAGGGAGATTAATGTATGATCCAACTATCCCTCCTCGAGAAGTGATGACGAAAGATGAATATAGAAAAAATAATGATCCATCTTTAAATCATTTTTATGAAAAGCTTTTAAAACTAAAAGATTTAATGAACACGAATGCAGCAAAACAAGAGGCTGAAGTTCGTCATCGTTATATGGAACAGTTTATTGAACAATTTATGAAAGAGTGGAATGCACAAATATGAAAATGTTAACTGTGGAGAACTTATCGAAATCATACGGAGAAAAACCGTTATTTGATGGATTATCATGTAGTATTACAGAAGGACAACGTGTCGGAATTATCGGTGTAAACGGTACTGGTAAATCAACGTTATTAAAAATTATTGCAGGATTAGAAACTCCTGATACAGGTGATATGACGCATTCACGCGGATATACAATTAGTTATTTATCACAGCAACCAGAGTTTGATGAAAAACTAACAGTATTAGAGCAAGTGTTCCATGGTGATACACCTTTAATTCGTCTTCTTCGTGATTATGAACAATCGTTATTAAATATCGAAAAAGATCCAAGTAATGAAAAAGTACAGGAACAATTATTTGCAGTGCAGCAACGTATGGATGCGATGAGTGCATGGGAAGCAAATGCGAATGCAAAATCGTTATTAACGAAATTAGGAATTACTGATTTTACAGCAACTGTTGGAAACCTATCTGGTGGACAAAAAAAGCGTATTGCAATGGCGCAATGTTTTATTGAAACACCTGATTTATTAATTTTGGATGAGCCTACGAACCACCTTGACCATGAGACAGTTGAATGGTTAGAAGAATATTTAGCAAGATATACAGGTGCGGTATTACTTGTAACCCATGATCGTTATTTCTTAGACCGTGTGACAAACCGTATTTTTGAATTAGATAACGGTAAACTGTATAGCTACGAAGGAAACTACAGTACATTTTTAGAAGCGAAAGCACTTCGTGAAGAGCAGGAATCGGCACAAGAATCAAAACGCCAAAATTTATATCGTCGTGAACTTGCTTGGATTCGCCGTGGTGCAAAAGCCCGTTCTACGAAACAAAAGGCGCGTATTCAGCGTTTTGATGAGCTGAAGGGACAAGAAGGACCAGCAGCGAAGCAATCAGTTGATATTGCACTAAGTGGAAGTCGTTTAGGAAAGAAAGTACTTGAATTAAAAGATGTAACGAAAAAATTTGGTGATAAAACAGTATTACATAACTTTAATCATATTGTGAAGCCTGGTGATCGTATCGGAATCATCGGAGCAAATGGAAGTGGAAAATCATCACTATTAAATATGCTTGCAGGAAAATTCTCTCCTGATAGTGGTGAAATTGAAGTAGGACAAACTGTAAAAGTTGCCTATTATACGCAAGAAAATGAAGAGATGAATTTAAACCAGCGTATGATTGAATACATTAAAGAAATTGCGGAAGTTATTCATACGACAGACGGAAAAGTAATTGGCGCATCTCAAATGCTAGAACGTTTCTTATTCCTACCGCATTCACATGGAACAACGCTTGGTAAACTATCTGGTGGCGAAAGAAGACGGTTATATTTATTGCGTATTTTAATGGGAGAACCAAACGTACTATTACTTGATGAGCCTACGAATGATTTAGACACACAAACATTAACAGTGCTAGAAGATTATTTAGAAGATTTCCCAGGTGTCGTTTTAACTGTATCGCATGACCGTTACTTCTTAGATAAAGTAGTAGATGAATTGTTCATCTTTACTGGCGAAGGCGAAGTGCGTGAATTCCTAGGTAGTTATACAGAGTATTTAGAAATGGAAAAAACGAGAGAACTCATTGAGAAAGCAGAAGTTCAAAAGGAGAAAAAAGTAGTAGAAGAGGCTCCGAAACAACAACGTAAACGTAAACTTTCTTACAATGAGCAGCGTGAATGGGAAACAATTGAAGATACAATTGCACAACTAGAAGAGAAACTTGAATCAATTGGAGAAGAACTTACGAATGTTGGATCTGACTTCACAAAGGCCCAAGAATTATCTGAAGCAGGGCAGAAGATAGAAGAAGAGCTAGAAAAAACGATGGAACGATGGAGTGAACTATCCGACATCGTTGAAGGATTAAAATAAAAACAAGCTGCATATATTGAAAAGTAAAGAGAAAAACTTTACACTATTGGTAGAACCTATTTTAGGAGGGAAAAAATGAGAACATCTAATCCAATGTTGAAAAAAGAGGCATTCCGTAAAGAGGGAGCAAATACTTCTGCGATGACTATTGGCGGAACAGTAGGCAAAACGTTTATCATGCTTATCTTGCTGCTTGCAACGTCTGTCTATTCATACATACAGATGTCAAATGGTACGATGAAAATGCCAGTATTAATTGGTGCTTTAGTTATTGCGGCAATCGTTGCGTTTGCATCTATCTTCTTCCCGCGCATATCACCAATTGGTGCACCGATTTATGCGGCAGTAGAAGGGGTAGTGTTAGGAAGTATTTCAGCAGTTTATGCAATGAAATTTCAGGATTCTATCGTTTTAAACGCTGTATTACTAACAATCTCAATTCTATTTGCGATGTTAGTTTTATATGCAACACGCGTAGTGAAGGTAACTGATAAATTCCGCACAGGTGTTATGGCAGCAACAATGGGAATTATGGTTATGTATTTAATCGTATTCTTATTAAACATGTTCGGTGTTTCTGTTCCATATATTCACCAAGGTGGAACAATTGGTATGATCATTAGTGCAGTTATTATTGTAGTTGCTGCATTAAATTTATTACTAGATTTCGATTTAATCGAAAATGGTGCACGTAGCCAAGCTCCAAAATATATGGAGTGGTACAGTGCAATGGGTCTAATGATGACGCTAGTATGGTTATACTTAGAAATTCTTCGTTTCGTTTCTTACTTTACGAAAAATGACTAATAAAAAATCCTGCATGAAATGTGCAGGTTTTTTTATTTTTAAAGATAAATTGAAAATATGGATGCTGGCGACTTAAATTGAAGGGGGATGGAATATGATGAAAGAGAAAAAAGGGATTATGAAAAAACTATTTTCTAAAAGTTTTTTCATAGAACTAGATGACGCTTTAACATATCCATCAGCAGAAGTTATTCGTTCAGCTATTGAAAGCTATGCGACTAAATGTAATGAACAATTAAAAATTGAGAGTAAAGTTAAACCGATTACTTTCTACTTAGAAAATGTAATGTACCGCGCTGAAATAAAGATGGCCCGCGGAGGATATTACATATCTTGCAGTAAAGTATAATGTTTTTGGAAACCTTACATGTTTAAACTATGTAGGGTTTCTTTTTTAGTTTTGTAAGATATAAAGTAATACTTTTTATTTACAAACATGCCGTTTTGTACTTTTTACCCTTCCAACATTTTTCTTTACAATGAAGAAAAATATGTGAGGTGGTATAACTTATGATGAATCGAGTTGTATTAATCGGTAGATTGACAAAGGAGCCAGAATTATACTACACAAAACAAGGTGTCGCTTATGCACGAATATGTGTTGCGGTGAATAGAGGTTTTCGAAATAGTTTAGGTGAGCAACAAGTAGATTTTATTAATTGTGTTGTATGGAGAAGGTCGGCTGAAAATGTAACAGAATATTGTACGAAAGGCTCACTTGTTGGGATTACAGGGCGTATTCATACGAGTAATTACGATGATGAACAAGGAAAGAGAGTATATAGAACTGAAGTTCTGATTGAGAATATTACATTTTTAGAGAGAAGGCGGGAGAGTGCATCGCAATAATATTAGAATTTTAATGATAGTTTCGGATTAATTAGGTGGAAAGAGAAAGTATGATGATGGGAAGAAATCAATAAAATTAAGCATCCGAGTAGGAGTATAAAGGGGTAACATGTTACAATACAGCTAAGAACACGCAATAAAGGAGAGTTTTTTACGTGAAGATTAAAGCAATTGAACCGACGCCAAGTCCAAATACAATGAAAGTTATTTTGAATGAAGTATTACCATCAGGAGCGCGTAATAATTATACAAATGAAAATAAAGAACAAGCACCAGTGCAAGTGCAAGAAATTTTGAAGATTGAAGGCATTAAAGGTGTGTATCATGTTGCAGACTTTTTAGCAGTGGAGCGAAATGCGAAGTATGACTGGAAAGTTTTATTACAACAAGTTCGTGCTGTTTTCGGTGAAGAAATAGTGGAAGAAAGCGAAGAACAACAACTTTCTCATTTTGGAGAAGTGAAAGTGTTTGTTCAAATGTTCTTTACAATTCCGATGCAAGTGAAGTTAACAGATGGAACCTCAGAAGAGCGTGTTGGTTTACCTGATCGTTTTAAAGAATCAATTATGAAAGTGCAAATGTCTGCACCTAACGTTGTGAAAGAGCGTAAGTGGGTAGAGCAAAGTACACGTTACGGTAATTTTGAAGAAATCGGGAAAGAAGTAGTAGAAGAAATTATTGCTGCTTATTCAGAAGAACGTGTAAATGAAACGGTTAAAGAATTATTAGATCAAGCAGGTGCTGTTGAAGTAACGATTCAAAAGCGTGAGCCATATAAAGTAACAGAAGAGATGATGAAAGATTCTGACTGGAAAAACCGTTTTGCAGCTTTAGAACAAATGGATCCAACGGAAGAAGATATGATGGTATTGAAAATGGCATTAGATGATGAGAAAGTATCTATCCGCCGTTTAGCAACAGCTTATTTAGGTATGGTAAAAGGTGAAGGAGTATTGCCGTTATTATATAAAGCGTTATTAGATCGTTCAGTAAGCGTTCGTCGTACAGCAGGAGATTGCTTATCAGACGTAGGTGATCCAGCAGCGATGTTCGTTATGATTAAATCTTTGAAAGATTCAAGTAAATTAGTACGCTGGCGTGCAGCAATGTTCTTATTTGAACTTGGTGATGAAAGTGCAATTCCGGCACTAAAAGCAGCAGAAGATGATCCGGAGTTTGAAGTGGCGATGCAAGCACGTTTAGCTTTAGAACGTATTGAAGGCGGCGAAGAAGCAAAAGGATCAGTATGGAAGCAAATGACGGAGTCTCGTAAAGGGGAATAGTTTATGATTGTTTTCTATGATAGTTGGTGCCCGATGTGTACGGCGGTTGCAGAACGTACGAAAAGATTAGATAAAAAGGGTAAGATGAAATTTGTTTCATTTCGAGATGAAGATGTAGTTGAGAAGTATGAACTTTCTCAAGAATTACAAAGTAAGATGGAACAAAGATTGTATATTTTAAAAAATAATAAGTGGTATGACGGAATTCATAGCATTAACGTATTAGCAAAGGCCGTTCCATCTTATTGGTTTGCAGTACCTTTTATAAAACTATCTATCGTACTTGGATTTGGAAGTAAAGTATACGATTATATTGCCAACAATAGAAAACTTGTCCCAGTTGGACACTGTCGTGAAGGGGTTTGTGAAATCCCTACAAAAAAATGAAATCATCGTTATCTTTCTTTTGCACCTATTAATAGAGCGTGATATGATAAATTTGGAATGAAAGTTGAAGGAGAGATACAAGATGTCAAATGCATATGAAGAATACATGCGTCAAATGGTAATTCCAATGCGCCAAGAGTTAGTGCGTTCTGGATTTGAAGAGTTAACTACAGAAGAAGCTGTAACAGAATTTATGGAGAATGCATCAGGTACAACTTTAGTAGTTGTAAACTCTGTTTGTGGTTGTGCAGCTGGTTTAGCACGTCCATCAGCAGGTCAAGCGGTTGTACGTGCTGAAAAACAACCTGATCATCTTGTAACTGTATTTGCAGGTCAAGATAAAGATGCTACTGTAAAAATGCGTGAATACTTCGGAGAAATTCCTCCATCTTCACCATCTATGGCATTACTAAAAGGAAAAGAAGTTGTTCACTTCATTCACCGTCATGAAATTGAAGGCGCAACAATGGACGAAATTATTACAAACTTAGAACAAGCTTTCGAAAAGAATTGCTAAAGTAGGGGGAGAGTGAATCTCCCTCTTTTCTTTATATAGAGGTGAAAAAATGATAGTAACAACAGCAGGAAGAACAAATAAAGAAATGAAAGATTATGCAAACAAGGTAGCAGCAGAATTAAATCTTTCTTTCGTTAAACGTAATGACATACCAGTACATAAACTGCATGAGCAGTATGAACAAGATGTACTTGTCGTAGGGAAAAATCGATTAGCCATTTATCCAAAAGGTACGGAAGAGTCGTTTTTCTTTCATCCAAACTCAGCGATGTTTCGTGTGAAAAGGTTAATGCGCGGAGAGCACGATCCGTTTGTACAAGCTGCTAAATTAGAGAGCGGAATGACAGTATTAGATTGTACGCTCGGTATGGCATCAGATAGTATTGTAGCTAGTTATATTGTTGGTGAAAGCGGAAAAGTAACGGGACTTGAAGGCAATGAATATATGGCTTATATTATGGGAAATGGTTTAAAAACATGGTCTTCATCTGTTTCTGAAATTGATGAGGCAATGCAACGAATCGATGTGAAGCAAACGGAGCATTACTCATTTTTAAAACAATGTGAAGATAATAGTTATGATGTCGTTTACCTTGATCCAATGTTCGAAGAAACTGTCATAGAATCAGATGGAATTAAAGGATTAAAACACTTCGCTTTGTATCATGATATTACTGACGAAACAATTGCGGAAGCGAAGCGTGTGGCGAGAAAGCGTGTCGTTCTGAAAGATCATTTCCGTAGTTCTAGATTTGAAAAACATAATTTTCACGTATACAAAAGAAAAAGTGCTAAGTTTCACTTTGGTGTAATTGACCCTTGCTAATTGTTTGAAAAGATGTATAATAAGCAATAATTAATTAAATATACTGTCTGTGATGAAGAGAGTAGTTTTTTTCAGAAGGAAAGCGAGCTAGGGATGGTGTGAGCCTAGTGCAGAAGAAAAAGATGAAGCGCACTTCGGAGATGCTTCTTGAACGAATAGTAGAGTAAGCCGAGGCCCCCTGTCCTCGTTATAAACGGGAAAGTGGTTCGAAATGAACAACAAGGGTGGTACCACGGGTTAAAACTCGTCTCTTTTTTAGAGACGAGTTTTTTGTGTTTTAAAAAATAAGGAGGTTATAGTATGAATTATAAAACGCAGTTTGCGAAAAGTTTATCGAATATTTTTACGAATGAATTAACACAAAATCAAATTTTAGATTTAATCGAAACACCAAAACAAGATGAATTCGGAGATGCAGCGTTCCCATGCTTTTCACTAGCGAAGCAATATAAAAAATCACCAGCTATTATAGCGAAGGAATTGGCGGAGAAATTAAATGATCCGTTCTTTACGAAAGTAGAGGCTGTTGGTCCTTATGTAAATGTATTTTTTAATCGTGAAACAGTAAGTGATGAAGTATTAAAAATAATTTTAGCGGAGAAAGAAGAGTACGGTCAAAATCACTTTGGATGTGAAAAAACGGTAGTTATCGATTATTCCTCTCCTAATATCGCGAAACCTTTTTCAATGGGGCATTTACGTTCTACAATGATTGGTAATTCGCTGAAACATATCGCCGAAAAATGTGGGTATGAAGTTGTCGGAATCAATTATATTGGCGATTGGGGCACGCAGTTTGGAAAGTTAATTACCGCATATAAAAAATGGGGAAATGAAGAGTTAGTTAAAGAGGATCCGATACGTGAGTTATTTAAGTTATATGTTCAGTTTCATGAAGAAGCAAAAGAGAACAAAGAACTAGAAGAAGAAGGACGATCATGGTTTAAAAAACTAGAAGAAGGAAATGAAGAAGCAGTCGAACTTTGGAATTGGTTCCGTTATGAGTCTTTAAAAGAATTTTCTCGTATTTATGAACTTCTCGGTGTGGAATTTACAAACTTTCAAGGAGAAGCTTTCTATAACGATAAAATGGAAGACTTTATTGGGATTTTAGAAGAGCACGATTTACTTGAAGAATCAGAAGGCGCATTAGTCGTTAATTTAGAAAAAGAAGGTATGCCGCCATGCTTAATTAGAAAATCAGATGGTGCAACTATTTACGCAACACGTGATTTAACGGCGGCTTTATATCGCCAAAACACATATGGATTTGATAAAGCACTTTATGTAGTTGGACCAGAACAAAGTTTACATTTTAATCAATTTTTCACTGTATTAAAAAAGCTAGGCTATACTTGGGTTGATGGAATGGAACATGTACCGTTCGGGTTCATATTAAAAGATGGTAAGAAAATGTCGACACGTAAGGGCAGAATTATTTTATTAGAAGAAGTGTTAGAAGAAGCTGTTGCGCTTGCGGAACAAAATATTGAAGAGAAAAATCCGAATTTAAAACAAAAAGAAGACGTGGCAAAACAAGTCGGTGTTGGAGCGGTTATCTTCCACGATTTAAAAAATGAGCGTATGCATAATATCGAATTCTCATTAGAAAATATGTTGAAATTTGAAGGAGAAACAGGACCATATGTACAGTACACACATGCGCGTGCTTGTTCAATTTTAAGAAAAGAAAGTGTAGAATTTGAAACTTGTACGTTTGCATTAAAAGATGATTATAGCTGGAGTGTCGTAAAATTACTTAATAAATTCCCGCAAGTAATTGAAGCGGCCTTCAACAAAAATGAGCCATCTACTATTTCAAAATACGTATTAGATGTAGCACAAGCGTTCAATAAATATTATGGAAATGTTCGTATATTAGAAGAGAACGAAGAGAAAGAGAGTAGACTCGCATTAGCTTACGCTGTGACGGTTGTATTAAAAGAGGGATTACGTTTACTTGGGGTAGGGGCACCTGAGGAGATGTAAATATGAAAAGAATTATTATGAACTTAGTAATAAACTGACAAACCGGGTCTAGTATGAACCTGGTTTGATTTTTTATTGGATATATAATTTTTTTGCAAAATCAATTAAAATCTATTTAGAGAGGGTGATTCATATTGATTCGAACTTTTATTTTACAAATTCCTTGTCATAGAAGATCGGAAAGAAGTTTCCTTAAACTACAAAAATACATACCTTTATGTGCGCGTTGTACAGGCATGCTTATCGGTATTTTAATGTTTCCAATTTATTTTTATATGACACCTTCGTTTCTACTTGCAATAATACTATCATTTTCCGCTCAAATTCCGTTACTTATTGATGGATTCACCCAAAAATGGAAATGGAGAAGCAGCACAAATTTACTAAGAGTAACGACCGGTTTATTAAGCGGTAATGGTATGGGGCTATTTATTGCCTCTAGCATTATATGGATAACATCTAAAAGCATATATTAATGGAAGGAGAACTTTACATGTTTTGAATTTACTCAGTTCTAATTCTTATTTCAGGAGGAAGCGGGATTAGTTTTCTCATTCATGAAAGAAATATAGAAGCAGTAATTGCTTTTGTTATTTGTACAATATTTATTGTGTTACTCTATTTTCACCTAAAAAGAAATGACGAACATAGAAACTGTGATTGCAGTACATTAGCTTGTACTGATTATACTGATTGTAATTGTTAAATTATGTGAGTGGGAAAGTTAGTGTATCGTTTAAGGTATACTAGCTTTTTTTATTAGAAGTGTAGGAATGTGACTATTAAATGGAGAACTTTAGTTTTGTATATAAAAGGAGGTGTTGGACCTGGAAGAGTATGATTGGAATAGTAAGCTAGCATATTTAAGAAATACGAGAGATTTATATTATAACGATGATTATTTAAGTTTTTTAGTCAATTCAGTTTGGAAGATTACTGATCCTATACATATTGTTGATTATGGTTGTGGATATGGTTATTTAGGTTTAATTTTGTTGCCTTTACTTCCAATTGGATCAAAGTATACAGGGATTGATAGGGGAGAAACATTAATAGCTGAAGCGAGAGAGTTGTTTCGTGCACTCCCATATGAAACAGAATTTATTGAGGGGGATGCGACAGAAATTGAATTGAAAAATAAATATGATATAGCTGTCAGTCATGCTTTCTTATTACATATGAGTTCCCCAAAAACGATGCTAGAGAAGATGATACATTCAATTAAACAAGGTGGTAAAATAATCTGTTTTGAACCACATTGGATGTCAAATATGTCTTCATACGTATTAGATGGAGAGAATCAATCGGAAATTATCCAGCTAGGTGTTTTGCAGAGATTATTTGAAAGAGATACACAGAGAAACGGTAAAGATGGAAATATCGGTATGAAAATACCTATGTATTTAAGTGAATTGGGTGTTAAAAATATTGAATGTAGAGTAAGTGATAAAGTGAATTTTTTAGATTCTAATTTAAATCAAAATGATAAGCAAGGATTATATAATTCTCTAAAAGAAGAGGGGATTGCAGGCAATCCGGGTGATAAACAGCAATTTATAGAACGTTTAATGAGTCGGGGATTAACATTTGCTGAAGCGCTCGCTCAATATGAAGCAGAACTACGATTTTTTGAAGTGTTTCATATACATGCATCTTTAGTTTATGCTCCGAATATGAAAATTACATTTGGTGAAATAAAATGTTAAATTGTAGTGATGTAATTCGAATTGCTACTTTCAATATATGGAATCACGAGAGTTTTTGGTTTGAGAGATTAGAAGCCATTTGTGAGGAGGTTCGCAATATTTCCCCGCATATTCTTGCTCTACAGGAAGTGGGAAGTTGTGCTAAGTATGAATTGAAGAAAAATGTTGCGCAGTATATAGCGGATCAATCTGGATATCCGGTCTGTGTATTTAAAGAGTATCCAGATTCTCCAGATGAAGGCCTAGCTTTTTTAAGTAAAGTTCCTATTTTAGCTGAAGAAGCTATTTGGGAAACAGATATAGAGGAATCGAATTATTGTGCCATTCGAATTATGTTAAAATATAAAGAGTATAAGCTCGGGATAACGAATGTTCATTTAAATTGGAAATCTAGTAAGGTAAGAAAAGAGCAATTGGATACGGTGAATAATTGGATTAAAAACAGAGGTAGTGGCTACGAATTATTATGTGGTGATTTTAATGATGAACCACATTCAGGGGTGCATCAATACTTAATAAGTAATCAATGGATAGACGTGGCTCAGCTTAAAGAAAATCAAGATAACATTCTTGCTCAGCCAACTTTAGATTATGGAAAGAATACAAATTTAATAGGGGATGAAAAGCAAGAAGAACGATATGATTGGATTTTGATACAAGAGAAGGATTCGTTTGAATCTCTAAATATAGAAAATGTATCTGTATTTGGAGATTTAGCATTAACTTCATCACACGTATTTCCAAGTGATCATTACGGTGTTTTTATAGATTTAAAATTTGATAAGTGAAATAAAAGATAGGATGATTGTCATTTTTTTAGGTAAATCGATATATCTTATCAAATCGTTGATCTATTGTAAGTTACAATAGATATTCAGGAAATCGTTAATATAATTTCATCCACTGAATGAAGCCTCAAAAAAGAAGATAAAACCCATCTTCGAATAATATATGTTATTTCATCAAATTAAACAAAATAACGAGAAAAAGTATCGTTTTTAAGATATTTAGTTATAAACTTGAATAATATTAAATAATATCGTTCATTATATGAGGTTTTAGTTGAATGCATACTATATGATGTGTAAAATCTAAGCAAGTAGGTTAGAATACTGCTTGCAAATGGCAGTATAAATAATAATTTGAGGTGAATGCATGCTAGATTTTAAGCAATTAGAGATTTGTTTGAAAGAAAAGAGATTCCTAGATGGATTACATGAGATAAATAATGAAATTGCGCATATAAAAGAAACGAATAAGTTATCATACGTGAAGAACTGGCTTTCTAACGTCTCGTCACCTAAGGAGTTTGATACATTAATTCGTCTTGCTGATGAAGGTTTGATGCATCAATATAGCTCCTTTTTAATTCGTTATACTTATAAAAAATTCCCAAATATGAGAACGCTCTCTTTATATTGTGATGAATTAATTGATGAGCGTAAAATCCTTGATGCTGAACAATTGTTAAAAGATTCTTTGGAAAAGGTAAATGAAGAGGAAACTGATGCGGATGTTTTAACGAAAACATACTTTACGTTAGTTAGATGTTTGCTAGATATGAAGCGAAATGAAGAGGCCTATGCCTATATGCAAAAGGCGGAAAAGCATAGTACGCGTGCAGTTTTTGATAAATGGGGTTACTTATATATACAGACTGGTGAGTGGGAGAAGGCAGAGAAACAACTTTTATCCGGTCAGCAGCATAAAGATTGTGAAGAGTTAGCTACGTACTTATTGGCGCAATTATATGCATATAAAGGTGAACAGCAGCGAGCGTTACAACTCATTAATGATGCGATTGCAAAGTTCCCTCAAGTACCATATTTCTATTTTGAAAAAGTAAAATATTTATTAGATTTAGAGCGCTATGAAGAAATGTTAGCGGTAATAGATAAAATCAATCATATGCTTCCGCATCATGCATATACAACTTATTTTATACATTTACGTGCAGAAGCATTTTATAAAATGAATAATATTCAAGATTTGCAAGCACTATTGAAAAGTGAAAAGAGTTTAAAAAATTCTCTATATCATCATATAGAAAAAAATCCTGATGGAAAAAAGGTTCGTTTACCGATAGTTCCGGTTGTACAAAAGGATAACTATTGCGTTCCGACAAGTTTGGAAATGATGTTAGGGGTATGGGGAGAAAAACGTACGCAAGATGAAATTGCACAACATATTTTTGATGTAACAGGTTCTAAGTTTTCAGATACAGTTACATATATAGAAGAGCAAGGTTACGAATATCGTTATTTTCAAGGGAATGAGGAAAATTATAAGAGATTACTCAATCAAGGTATTCCCGTTTTATTAAGTATAGATATTGAGCACGCTTCCCATGTACAAGTGCTTTCTGGTTATGACGATGTACTGCAAGCTTTTTATATTCAAGATCCGAATTTCTTGGAACCGATTCTTGTGGAATATGATAAGTTGCAAGAAAAATATCGTTATACAGATTGTTTAGCTATTACGTTTATACCAAAAGATAGAATGGAACAACTTTCATTTTTAAATGAGAAAGAACACACTTATTATAAAACAATCTTTTCTCTTACAGATCATTTAGGTGAGCAAGATAAAGAGGGAATTGAAAAGTTAGTACTATTTTTAAAAGAAACAAGTGAAAACCCAAACACTTGGTTATATACGATTAAACATTTAGATGCTGAAGTAGATAAAGATTTTATTCAGTTTTGTATAGAAAAATTAATGAAAAAGTTTCCGAGCTCTGACTTTGTGAAATTGCATAGTGCACAGTGTTTTATTCGTCTGCAGGATATGGAAAAAGCAGGACAGATGCTTCAAAGTGTGGAGAAGAAAAGCAATCAAGCGTTGTATCATTTTATAAATGGACGTTATTCTTTTGAGCAAGATAATTATGCAGAATCGATTGCTAGTTTTCGTTCATCATTACAATTGGATGCAGATCAACCAGTTGCGTGGAGTTTCTTAGCATTATCATACATGTATATGGATCAATCCGAAAAGGGGCTAGAGTATTCTCTAACAGCTATAGAACGTAGTCCAGAAAGGTTTACACTTGTAAATCACGGTTTAATTTTAATAGATTTAGAACGATATGAAGAAGCATATGGATTCTTTAATGATTTATTAAAAGAATATAAATATGAAGCGCACATATGGTATGAACGTGCAAGATGTGCTCAGTATTTAGGGAAAGTGTATTTGGCGGTAAAAGGACTTAAAGTGGCGATTCAATTAGATAAAACAGCAGCCTATTTATATACGAAGCTTTCGGAAATCTATGAATCGGATTTGGATGATGAGAAAAATACGAAGGAAATTTTATTACAAGGAATTCAAAATTGTGAAGATCAGGCGTCTTTATATGTTCGTTTAGGAGATTTTCATTTTCAAAATGATGAACTTGAAGAAGCGGAAACTATATATAAGCGTTCTTTAAAAGAAAATAATGAAGATGTATATTCTCATTTCGGTTTAATTCAAGTTTATATGGCAAAGGAACAATATAAGGATGCAAAAAACTATATTGTCAGTATTAATAAGCAATTTGAAGACAATCAAGATTTCCTTATGAATGCTGGTATGGTGTTATGGGATGCTGAAATGGCATTAGGTGAGGATGAAAAAGAGTTAAAACTTGCACTTTCTAAATTAGAGAACGGTATACGAAGCGTATACGCTAATATAGCGAGCGTGTTGGATGAGTATGTAAATCGAATAAAAGACACAGCTTTTGTGCAACGAGGCATAGCGTTTTTAAGAACGTTAGAAAAAGAAAAAGAGGATGTAATTGAATACGGTTGTTACGCAGGTGTTTTATATGAATCTATTGGACAGTATGATCAGGCGATAAAACGGTATAATGATGCACTTAAGAAAAAACAAGATTCATTGCCGTATTTCCGTATCGGTGAAACATTCATGGCGTTAGGGCAATTTCAAGAAGCAAAGCATGCGTATGAAACATGTTTAGAAATGGATAAGAACTTCTTAGGTGTACATTTGCAGCTTGCTGAAATATACGAAAAAGAAGAGAATCGTTCCAAAGAACAAAAGCATATGGTCCAGGCGATGAAAGAAGAACCAATGCATATAAATATGGAATATTTAGCGCAGCTTTCAGTAGAAATGAATCTTCAGGAAGAATTGCTAGTTGAACTAGAAAAATTGGAGGAAGAAGTTCCTGAAACATGGCGTTTAGATGCGATTGCATACGTGTTTGGCGCGATGAATGACATAGATAAAGAAAAAGAATATATCGAATGCGCAATGAAAATAGATGAAGCGCATGTGGAAGTACTATATCATTATGCGAAATTGCTAGTTAAAAAGCAGAGTGCAGAAGCAATCGAAGTTGCGCTGAAAGTAATGCATAAAGATTTGGAAAGTGAACGTATTTTTGGTGTGTACGTAAAAGCAATGGAACAACATAAAAAATTATCCCAGATACGAGACGTACTTCATACGCTAAAGGTGAAAAAAGCAGAAAGAAGTACAGCGTTTATGTATGCAGCTACTGCGGTTGCCGAAAGATTAGTAGAAAGACAGCAAAATGAGCAACCGAAAAAATCTATATTTACAAGAGCATTTTATCGCATGAAAAATCGTGCGAAGGAAATTTCAATGATTACAGTTGTTATCGATTTATTTGAAATCTCCTTAAAGTTAAATCCGAAAAATAGTATGGCAGCGCAGCGTTTCGCAATATTTTATGAGAATGCGGCGATGAATGAAGAAGCTATAGAGGTTTTACAAACATCGTTAGAAAATAAGTGGGATTATGATGTAGCGAAGCAACTTGTAAATCTTTTCATTGAGTGTGAAGAAGAAGATATGTTACGAGATGCTTTTGAATTAACGAAACAAATGGTTCGCGAGCTACCGGATGATTATGATACACTTCTTCTACAAGCGAATGTATTATGTAAGCTAGGCGAAGAAAGAAAAGCCGAAAAAATACACTTGCAATTAATTGAGAAAACGCCATTTGTAAGTAGAGGATTCCTTGCTTTAGCAGAAATATATCAAAGTCAAGAGAGAATTGAGGACTCGATTCAGTTATTAGAAGACGCTTCTGTACATCATCCAAATGAAACAGCAATTCTTCTTGCTTTAGCATCTTCGTATCATAGAGCTGGGCAAACGACAAAGGCAGAAAAAATAACAAGTGAAATATTAGCAATTGATGCTACTGACTTGCTAGCAAGATACGATCATGCTTGTTATTTAACATCATTAAACAGAAATGAAGAGGCAAGAGATGAACTTGAAATTGTGCTTCGTGAAGATGAAACAGGATTTTTCGCTGAACTTGCAGAGGAAGATGAAGTTTTAGCAGGATTGCGAGAATTTGAAAAGTGATTGTATAAGAATAGAGAAAAAGGGTATAAATAAAAATATATTTCGAATTAGTTGACAATTAATTGTTTAATGGCATAAAATAACTTTTAATAAAGTATACAAATCTGAAGACGAGAAAGAGTAAAATAGTGAGCTGTTCTCCAGAGAGCCGGTGTATTGCTGAAAGCCGGTGTGCAGACGTTATTTGAAAATCATCTCCGAGGAGCCGTGGCTGAATAAAGTAAGCTCGGACGGATGTCTACCGTTACAAAGAACGCGTATATTAGTACGTTGCTAAGTGCTATTAGTGAAAAGCTAATAGAATTAGGGTGGTAACGCGGGTAAACCCGTCCCTACTTCATAGGGGCGGGTTTTTTGTGTGCTTTTAAAACATTCAAAGGAGTGATTGTACATGAAGAAAGTAGATGTAAAAGAGTCAGCTGTAGGGAGAGAAACACGTATTCGTAAGCAGTGGAACGAACAGGGCATTTTTGAACAATCAATTCAGAATAGAGAAGGCGCACAATCGTTTGTGTTTTATGAAGGACCACCAACGGCGAACGGTTTACCACACGTCGGCCATGCACTTGGTCGGGCAATTAAAGATTTAGTAGCAAGATATAAAACGATGGCTGGATATAAAGTGTTAAGAAAAGCTGGCTGGGATACACATGGATTACCTGTAGAATTAGGCGTTGAAAAACAACTTGGTATTTCAGGTAAGCATGAGATTGAAGAGTACGGCATTGAGCCATTTATTCAAAAGTGTAAAGAGAGTGTATTCACATATGAGAAGCAGTGGCGTGAATTTACGGAGAGCATTGGATATTGGGTAGATATGGATGATCCATACGTTACTCTAGAGAATCCATATATCGAAAGTGTATGGAATATTTTAGGGACGATTCATGAAAAAGGCTTGTTATATAAAGGGCATAGAGTTTCACCGTACTGTCCAAGCTGTCAAACATCGCTTAGTTCACATGAAGTTGCACAAGGATATAAAACAGTGAAAGATTTAAGCGCAACGGTTAAGTTTAAAGTAAAAGATAGTGAAAATGAATATTTCCTTGGATGGACGACAACGCCGTGGACACTTCCAGCGAATGTTGCACTTGCCGTACATCCAAATATGGAATACGTTAAAGCGAAACAAGAAGGGTATGTATACATTGTTGCGAAAGAGCGTGTACAAGAAGTACTAAAAGAAAACTATGAAGTATTATCCGTTCATAAAGGCGAAGAATTAGTAAACACATCTTATACAGCACCGTTTCCGATGAAGGAAGTTACAAATGGGTACCACGTAATTGCAGCAGATTTTGTAACTGCAGATAGTGGTACAGGACTCGTTCATATCGCTCCAGCATATGGGGAGGACGATTATAAAGTCGTTCAAAGTGAAGGATTGTCGTTCTTACATGTTGTAGATGAGAAAGGTGAGTATACGGATGCAGTACCATTTCTTAAAGGTAAGTTTGTAAAAGAATGTGACGTTGATATCGTTCGTTATTTAGCTAAAGAAGGTTTGCTATATCATAAAGAAAAATATGAACATAGCTATCCGCATTGCTGGCGCTGTGATTCACCATTACTTTATTATGCAGGAGAAAGCTGGTTAATCCGAACAACTGAGATTAAAGAAACATTTTTACGAAATAATGATTCTGTTAAGTGGTATCCAGACCATATGAAGCATGGACGGTTTGGTAAGTTTTTAGAAAACATGGTGGACTGGAATATTAGCCGGAATAGATATTGGGGAACACCGTTAAACGTATGGGAATGTGAAAGCTGCGATCATCAATTCTCACCGAAAAGCATCGCCGAATTAAGAAAGCATAGTACGAAAGAAACACCTGAAGATTTAGAATTGCATAAGCCGTATGTAGATGAAGTGCAAGTTTGCTGCGAAAAATGCGGAAGTACAATGAATCGTACACCAGAAGTAATCGATGTTTGGTTTGATAGTGGTTCCATGCCGTTTGCACAATATCATTATCCATTTGAAAATAAAGAGTTATTTGAAGAACAGTTTCCAGCAGATGTAATTGCAGAGGGAATTGATCAAACACGCGGCTGGTTTTATAGTTTATTAGCAGTATCAGCACTATATACAGGAAAAGTACCTTATAAACGAGTGTTATCACTAGGGCATGTTCTAGACGAGGAAGGACAGAAAATGTCTAAAAGTAAAGGAAATGCACTAGATCCAGTTGATTTAGTAAATCAGTTTGGTGCAGATGCTTTAAGATGGGCTCTACTTGTTGACAGTGCTCCGTGGAATGCAAAGCGTTTTTCTGAAAGAACAGTACTGGAAGCAAAATCTAAATTTGTAGATACGTTAGTCAATGTATATAGCTTCTACGTTTTATATGCAAATTTAGATGAGTATAATCCGGAAGAAAAGTATGAAGTTAAACGTACGAAATTAGATGAATGGGTATTATCAAGATTGCATAGCACAACGAAAAAAGTGAGAACAGCACTTGATGATTATCAATTTACGAATGCAGCTCGTGAAATCGCAGCGCTTGTAGATGAAGTGAGTAACTGGTACGTAAGACGATCACGTAATCGTTTCTGGGAATCTGGTATGAATCCTGAAAAAGCAGCTGCGTATGAAACGCTTCATGAAGTGCTTGTAACAATTAGTAAATTAATCGCACCATTTACACCGTTTGTAGCTGAGGATATTCATCTGAATTTAGAAGGAAGCAGCGTTCATTTAGCAGATTATCCGGTTGTAAACGAATCACTTATCCAGCCTGAGTTAGAAGCAGAAATGGATGCTGTTTTACAAGTTGTTGAACTTGGAAGAAGTAATCGTAATCAACATTCATTAAAAGTAAAACAGCCGTTAGCAGAACTTGTATTACTAGCGCATAATGAAAATGATATGGATTGGGAATCTTATCGTGATATCATCATGGATGAGCTAAATGTAAAAGCGTTCCATGTTGAACTCGATGAAACGAAATACACGTCCTATCAATTAAAGCTGAATTTTAAAACGGCTGGGCCGAAGTTTGGTAAAAGTGTGAATGCAGTAAATGGCTGGCTAAAACAATTATCAAAAGAAGAAGTACAACACTTTGTATCTACAGAAAGAGCAGTTTACGAAGTAGCACCAGGAGAAGAAGTAGTTGTAACAGCTGAAGATGTATTAGTAGAGAAAGTTGCAAAATCAGGATTTTCAAATACGACTAACGGTCAATATACGGTAATGTTAGATACGAATGTAACGGAAGAATTGTTACAAGAAGGAGTAGCACGTGAATTTATTCGTGCAGTTCAAGAATATCGTAAGCAGTTGAATTTACCAGTTAATTTACGAGTGGATGTAATTCTTGATACAGAAGAAGAACTACAGCAAACGTTAACGAATCATAAAGATTTATTGGAAGAAAACTTACTCGTCAAGCAATTTACATTTGGTCACTTAACGAATGAGGACGATGAACTTTCTTTAGGTGAGACAAAGATCCGAATTAAATTAAACGCGGCTAATTAAAGAAAAAAGGAAGTTGGAATCATTCCAACTTCCTTTTTTGTATGAAGATAAATTAATCAGTTATTTTCCGCATAACCCATTCGATAGGTCCTCTAGAAAAGCTCCTTCGCCATAATACGCTAAATAAAATACTGAAAATGAAAAATGCAGTAGCAAATAATAAAACGAAAAGTAGTGTTTGATGTTCCATACGATTTAATACAATCAATGCGCCAATACCGATAAATACATGACTTACATAATGCGTTAATGTTAATTGTCCTGTTTGTATAATGGAAGTAACAAACCAATTATTTTCATATTTTTCAGCAATGTAGAGGCAAATTATTAATATAGCAATAGCAGATCCTGTAGCGGATGCGACGTATAATATATTGGGTAAAATGGGTCCTGTGTTAAACAAAAATGTAGAGGCTGCTTCACCAATGTATGGGATAAAAAGGTGTGTTAACCCTTTTGATAATAGCTCTATAATTACGGTTACTGTTAAACCCAGTAAGAACAACCAATGTCTAATTTTCCTATTATGAAGATCTAACCTGCCAATTATCATACCGATTAAGAAGAAAGAAAACCATGGGAAAATAGGGTGATAGCCATTAAAAAATAAGTTGCGAAGAAAACCTGTTAAGGTCCAAAAGTCTATATAGTTTATAAATGGGATTGTGCCTCCCCATCCTTCGAAGGCGTTGAAAGTAAGTTGGAGATATTGTGCAGCAATTAAAATAATGATAGAAAGCCATATTAGTATAGTTCTTCGTACAGTAATTAGTAATGCAGCGATGAAAAGGTAAACGCCGTAGTAGTGTAAAATATCACCCGTCCATTCCATTACATACAATAATAATCCTAAAATAAATAAGAATAGTGATCGTTTCCAAATCAATATTCGGCTGGTATTGATTTTTATTTTCTCTTGGCTAGCAACAGATGATTTAGTCATTAAAGTTATGCCAATCCCAGCAAGTATAACAAACAAGGCAGAAGCTCTACCTTCAAAAAGCGTCATAAAGGTTTTTAACAGAGGAGGCCCATTTCCTTCCGCCCCTGTTATCACCATGAAATTAACTAGTAACATTCCAAACATTGCCCACGCTCTAGCAAAATCTAAGCCGAAAATTCGTTTTTTAGTTTTCATACGAATCACTTCTTTCGAATATGCTGTGGACAGCTTCAATCCATATTTGTTTATAATTCATATTTACATCAAACATCATGAAGTTTCCGATATTATCAAGTACTAATGCCAATATATGAGCTTTTGAAACTAGATTTTTATTTTGAATGAGTTGAAGTTCATTTGCTTTTGTTAGGAGTGATTCAAATCCGTTTAAATATTCTGTTTGTACAGTTAGTAATCGATCTTTGTACATATCGTTTCTTGAAGATAGTAATACATATTCTTGTAATACACGATTAAAATAAGGATCTTTCTGTTGTTCGTCTATCATTTTAAAGCCAATTTCAACACATTTCTCAATGAAATTCTCTTTCGTAAATTCTTCTGTATGAAAGAATGAGGAGAACTGCATCGCTGCACATAATTCATTAAAAATACTTTCAATTAATGCATCTTTAGATTTAAAGTAATAATAAATAGATGGCTTGGCAATACCAACTTCTTCAGCAATCATTGTATAGGTCGTTTTGGCAATGCCGTGACCGGCAAATAGTCGATAACTTGCTTCGACTATGGAAGAGAGTGTTTCTTCACTTTTACTCATAATAAATCCTCCCAATAAAAAAGGTTAATTAAAGTGTATCATTCATTAAGGTCTTTTTCAACCTACCGTTAGGTAAAAAATAACCTATTTTTCAATACATTATTTTGGTGAAATATAGTTAATCGAAGTGGGAAATAAATATATTTCTAAAGTATTGTGCTCATTTTATACATAATTATTGAGAAAATTTCATTCACCATAAATGTGAAGGTAATAGAATTGCTCGTATAGAATTACTCGTAGATTCAATTTATCTCGTTACTTGTGGACAGTAATAGCTTTATAGGAATGGGGTAAAGGATTCAATTTATTAGGGGGAGTGGTTTTATGTTAAACAAAAAAATGGTGGCAATGGCAATGACTGTGCCATTAGTAATGGGGACGATTTCTACGGTTTCGGCATTGGAAAAACAACAGCAAGTAAAGCTAGAAGCTTATTCACCACAGAAAAAAGCAATTGAATATTTAAAAGGACATGCTACGGAATATGGATTGAAGGCAGACCTTTCAGACTTGCAATATATTTCTACAACAGAAACATCAGTAGCTTCATATGTTAGGTTCCAACAAGTGGTCAATGGTGCGCCTGTATTTTCAAAACAAATTACAGTTACTCTTAACGGAGAGGGAAAAGGCTTACTTGCGGTTTCTGATTATCAGCCTGTTACAGGTGTGAAGGAAGTTACGAAAAAAATTAGTGAAAAAGATGCAGAACAAAAATCGATGGCGTATGTTGGAGGAGAAAGTGAGCAAAACTTATGGGCTCCTACAGAAAAAGAATTCGGATATATTGTTGAAGAGGGAGTCGCTATTCCTGTATATAAAGTGGTAGTCCATTCTAATAATCCATTCGGTGCATGGGAAACATTCATTGATGCGGAAAATGGAAAGTTAATTAAAAAAGTTGATATAAACCGAAAAGCAGAAGGAACAGGAAAAGTATTTTTACCTAACCCTGTCGTATCTAGTGGAAGTTTAGCAGGGTTAAAAGATAATAATGATGCAGATTCAACAGCATTAACGAATCAATTGAAAACTGTTACGTTAAAAGGTTTAGATGGTACAGGATTTTTAATTGGTGAGTATGTTACGATTTCTTCAAAAGCGAAGACGAAATCTACAAACTTACAATTTAACTATACACGTGCAAATGATAGTTTTGAAGATGTTATGTCATATTATCATATTGATACATTACAGCGTTACATTCAAGGATTAGGCTTTCAAAATATTAATAAACGTTCGATTAAAGTGAATGTAAATGGTACAACTGATGATAATTCATTCTATTCTCCATCAACGAAAGCTTTAACTTTCGGTACTGGCGGAGTAGATGATGCAGAAGATGCTGGCATTATTGCGCATGAATATGGTCATTCTATTCAAGATAATCAAGTGCCAGGCTTCGGAAGTTCACCAGAAGGTGGAGCGATGGGAGAAGGATTTGGAGATTTCTTAGGTGCTACTTATGAAGATGCAGTTTCGACAACAGGATACGGGAAAGCATGCATTGGAGAATGGGATGCGGCTGCTTATTCTAGTTCAGATCCGACGTGCTTACGCCGATTAGATACGAATAAAGTATACCCGAAAGATATAACGAATGAAGTGCATAATGATGGGGAAATTTGGGCTCAAGGTCAATACGAAATGGCGCAATCTTTTGGACGTGATGTAGCAACAAAAATTATTTTACAATCACATTGGTCATTAACGCCAAATGCGAAATTCCGTGATGGAGCGAAAGCAATTAAGCAAGCGGATGCTCTTTTATACGGCGGACAACACGCGACTGAAATTGATCGCATTTGGGCAGCGAGAGGGATTAGTACGAATTAATATAAAAAGTCGTGGCTTTTATAAGCCACGACTTTTTTATTTGCTTAAGAACTGGTACTAGAAAATTTATTGGTAGCGGTAATAATGTACATATACCGATAAGTTCACTTTACTGGTTCTTTAAAAACAAAATGCTCTTTAAATTTTCTAGATTCAACTTTTTGACCGTTTCTCATGGAGCGGAAAGGATGTTCTTGCCACGTAATGATCACGTCAACCTTATCCGCTTTTGTAGAAACTGGAAAATTAGCGTGTTCAAATCCAGTTTTACCGCCCGCTAGACGACTTTCTTTTAGGGAAAAGAGTTCATATTTTGTTTTCGTATTTGGTTCATTCCGAAAAACTTCAACTTGTACATTATACACTTCACTTTTCCCAAGATTTTTTACAGAGAAATGATATGTTTGAAATACACCTTTTTTTGGTTGTAACAATTTTTCACTCGTTCTTTTTACTTCATCAATATTTACTTGCCATTGATCAGAATTTTGAGAGATTGGTAAAGATTTTGGTGAATAGGCATATGCTTCATTAACTACAACTAAGCATAATAATAGGAGAAAGAAACTAATTGTTTTTTTCATATGTACACCTCCGATAAAACTTTAATAATAATATGCGTGGGAAATGCGTAAAACATGTAATAAAATGGGGAAAATTCAATTGAAAGAATTTGAGAAGGATAAAACATTTCTAAGCTGTCAAATGATAATTGTATAGAGTTCAATGTTCATATTACATACCTTTAGAAGGGGTCTGTTTAGTGAGAAATCGCAATATTTTTCTAAAAAGGCTTGCGTTTTATAAAATAAAAAGATAGAATACTCTGTAAATATAAAAAGTGATGATTAGGAAAAGTACATGATGCAAGGGTCTACAGAGAGCAATCGATTGCTGGGAAGATTGCGATACCGCATGATGGAAAGACACCTGTGAGTGTTGCTTTGAACGTGATAATTAGTAAAAGCAAACGGTACCTACCGTTATCAGGGCTAAGATGGTCATTATGACAATTTGGGTGGTACCGCGGAAAAATCCGTCCCTATTTATAGGGGCGGATTTTTGTATTCTTTGAAAGGAGGTGAGTGACCGTGGATGATGACGATGACAACAATAATGTAAATAAAAATAAAACTATTGGAGGGAAATGTAATGGATCAAATAATGAAGCGTTCACTCACACGAGAATGTACGGAACATGGCGGGAAGGTTGTATTACTACAAGGATGGGTAAAAAAGATTCGTCATCTAGGGAATGTTAGTTTTTTATTATTAAGGGACCGAACGGGAGTTATTCAATGTGTATTAGAAAACGAGTTAGCCGGATACAAAGTTGATGTTGAAAGTGTGGTCCAAATAATTGGAGAAATAGTAGAGACACCGAAAACAGAATTAGGTGTTGAAGTACTTGCGCGTGAAGTGAAAGTATTAAATGGTGCAGAGCCACTTCCATTTGAGATAAATAAAAAGAAGCTACAAGTTGGCTTAGATCAACTGTTGAATGAGCGGGTATTATCATTAAGGCATGAGCGAATCGCGGCGGTTTTTAAAGTGAAATCTACACTCGTTCAAAGTTTTAGTGAATTCCTAATAGAGAACGATTTCACACGTATATTTACTCCGAAAATTGTCTCGCAAGGGGCAGAAGGAGGAGCGAATGTTTTTAAGCTTCCATATTTCCAAAAAGAAGCGTATTTAGCTCAATCACCACAGTTTTATAAACAAATGATGGTAGCCGGAGGACTCGAACGTGTTTTTGAAATTGCTCCTGTGTACCGGGCTGAACATCATAACTCTTCAAGACATTTAAATGAATATATATCGTTAGATGTAGAACTTGGATTTATTCATGATTTTCATGAAGTAATGCAATTAGAAACGGATGTTTTACGATATATGTTTCAACAAGTAGCAAAAAACTGTGAAAAAGAATTACAACTACTACAAATAGAAGTACCTGTCATTACAGAAATTCCTAAAATCACATTGGCAGAAGCGCAAGAAATTTTGAAAATGAAGTATCGGAAAGAATCTCCTGAAGGGGATTTAGATACAGAAGGTGAAAAGTTACTAGGGAAATATGTGAAAGAAACATATAATAGTGAATTTGTATTCATTACACATTATCCGAAAGAAGCGAGACCGATGTATACGATACCGAATAAAGAAAATCCAACTATTACTGATTCATTCGATTTATTATATAAAGGATTAGAAATTACATCAGGTGCACAGCGAATTCATAACTATGATATGTTACTTGCTTCTTTTAAAGAAAAAGGATTACATCCAGAGAAATTTCAATCTTATTTAAATACATTCCGATACGGTTGTCCACCACATGGTGGTTTTGGGATAGGATTAGAAAGGGTTGTATATAAACTTTTAGAGTTAACAAATGTCCGAGAGGCGAGTGCTTTTCCGAGAGATTGTACACGTCTTATACCATAAAAAAGCATCTTCGCGATTATCGCGAAGATGCTTTTTTACTGTTCTTTCATTTTTACATTGAAAGTTTATAAAAATCCTTTTCGACAAAAAAATAATATATCCCTTGACAGTTATAAATATAACCGATATACTTCATATTAATTTCAAAAGAAAATATATTCTAAATATTAAAATGTGTTGAATAGGAGTAGTAAGGTCATGTATTTGTGCAGAGAGCTATGGGTTGGTGCGACATAGTCAAATGACATCCTGAACTCGCCTAGGAGCAGTAAGGTGGAACGGAATCACATTCTTAGTAAATCTTAACGGTTAACCTTCGATATTAGGTTTGTAATCAAACGATTACTACTAAGGTGGATTCATAATGGAATCAATAAGGGTGGTACCGCGTTAAGTAAATGGCTTAGCGTCTCTTTATATAGAGACGTTGGGCCATTTTTTTATTTTATAGAAAAAGAAATGGAGGTTTTATTCAGATTGATCAATAATATTTATTTATTAATATAAAATGATTTTAACAGGAGGAAAATAGGATGAAACAGACGGAGCAATGGACTTCGAAATTAGGTTTTATAATGGCAGCAGCAGGATCAGCAATTGGACTTGGCGCAATATGGAAATTTCCTTATATCGCTGGGAAGAGCGGGGGAGGAGCATTCTTTTTAATTTTTATATTATTTACTGTATTAATTGGACTACCGCTACTTATAGCTGAATTTATGATTGGACGCAGTACACAGAAACAAGCAGTTGGAGCATTTAAAAGTATCGCACCAAATACAGGATGGCACTGGATTGGGCGTCTTGGGGTTGGGACTTGTTTTATATTACTTTCATTTTATAGTGTTGTAGGTGGCTGGGTACTAATTTATTTATTCAGAGGAGTAACTGGACAACTTATTACTCCGGGACAAAATTACGGTTCGTTATTTACTGAAACAATTGGAAATCCGGTTTGGGCTATTACTGGACATTTCGCTTTTATGTTCATTACGATATGGGTTGTATCAAAAGGTGTACAAAACGGAATTGAAAAAGCAAGTAAATATATGCTACCAGCATTGTTCGTTTTATTTGTCGCCCTTATTATTCGTTCATTAACACTGGATAATGCAATGCAAGGTGTGAAGTTTTTCTTACAACCAGATTTCTCGAAGATTACTTCAGAAAGTATTTTATTCGCAATGGGCCAATCATTCTTTGCGATTAGCATAGGGATTTCGATTATGGTTACGTATAGCTCGTATTTAAATAAAAAAGAAAGTTTACCAAAATCAGCAGTTACGATTGTTGGGTTAAATTTATTTGTTTCTTTATTTGCGGGTCTTGCTATTTTCCCAGCAGTATTTTCGTTAGGCATGGAGCCGACAGAAGGGCCAGGCTTACTATTTATCGTATTACCATCTGTATTTAGTCAAATTCCATTCGGAGGATTGTTCTTAACTGTATTTCTTGCGCTATTTACATTTGCCACATTAACCTCGGCATTTTCTCTACTAGAGACGGTTGTTTCAGCATTAGCAAATGGTGAACAAGAAAGAAGAGCTAAACTTTCATGGATCATCGGTTTCTGCATTTTCCTAGTAGGTATACCATCGGCCTTATCATTTGGAGTATGGAGTGATATTACGATTTTTGGGAAGAATATTTTTGATGCAGTAGACTTCTTATCTAGTAATATATTAATGCCGCTTGGAGCGCTATTCATTAGTATTTTCGTATCATTCAAGATGGAAAAGAAAGTGCTAGAAGCTGAATTTTTTGTAGGTGGAAATTACGGAAAGAAAGTATTTACTTGCTGGGCATTTTTACTTCGGTTTGTAGCACCACTTGCAATAATTATTGTCTTTTTAAATGTAATAGGGATTATTTAATATTAAATGTTATAATATTCGGTAAAAAAGAAGGTGATGATCATAAAAACGAATTTGATTGAAGTTGGGAAATATATGAACATTAGAGGGAAAAAGCTATACGTTGAAACACATGGAAGTCCTAAAAATAAACCAGTATTATTTTTACACGGTGGTCCAGGTGAAAGCTGTTATGATTTTTCATTTCATCAAGCGGAACGATTAAAAGATTCCTTATATGTAATTATGATAGATCAAAGAGGTGTTTGTCGGTCAGAAGTAATTACCGAAGAAGAAACTTTTGGACTATGTGATTTAATTGAAGACTGTGAAGAACTAAGAAAAGTATTACAAATTGAGAAATGGTCTGTAATTGGACATTCTTTCGGTGGATATTTAGCGTTGTTATATGCGTCGATGTATCCAAATTCAATAGAGAAAATAATATTTGAAGGTCCGACTTTCGATTTTGCATTAACAAGTAGGGCCTTACTACAAAAGACAGGAACTTTATTAAAAAAGTATGGAAAAGAATTAGTGGCAGAAGACTGCTTTGCTTATTCATCTAATAATGCTAGTTCAGAAGAGTTGTTAGAAGCTTATATAAGATTAAGTGCTGAATTAGAAGAAAAAAGAATGGAGATTTACAATTATAAAAAAGATGAGACAGACGATAGTTTATATAGTGATGAAGAGTGGGAAGTATTTTCAAATCGCTCCAAAATCCATTTTGATAGATTAAAATCAGAGGGAGCATGTCATACGTCATTATTATCTAAAATAAAAGATATACAAAATCCAATGTTATTAATTGTAGGAAAACATGATGTAGTAACGTGTGAAAAACAAATTGAAACATTTAATAAAGATGCTCAAAATGGGAAGCATATCATATTCGAAGAGAGTGGCCATACACCACATTATGAGGAAGCTGATCGATTTGCTGAAACAGTCATTCATTTTTTGAACTAAAAAAGAAAGAGCGCTTCGTATAATGCGAAGCGCTCTATTTTAAATTTCTGGATAAGTGATTGTAATATTAGGCCATTTACTTTGCCATTTCTTTTGATTAACTCTTTTGTTGTACATATGTATTCGTTCTTTCGTTTCAAGAAAATGAGGTGTAGGTTTCACTTGTAATGAAAGTACATCTTCTATTCCGCATGGGGATGTTAATAGGACTTTGTTTTGTTCGTCCAAAGAAACACCAAGAGCGGTTGCTGTTTCAGGAAATTTAGAAATAGCATCAACAGAAGAAGAGTATGGCGGCATTCCATTCACTACATGCATGCGAGTTTGATTTTTTACTGACCAAGGGATAGTAGCATCCATATTCATTAGTTTCTGTTCTAATGATTGTTCGTACACCTCATCTTTATGTAATGGATCATAATAAATGACATCGACATCTGGCGTAGCCGTTCTTACTTCGTAGTTATGTAAAGTATCCCAAATTTTAGAACGGACAAACCCAGCGCAAATCCACCAATCAGGTAGCTCTAGTGATTTTGCCAATTGTAATACATTCATCATCCATTCGTCATTTTCTATTAAGTGAATTAAATCTTGCTCTGTTTTTATATTCATCGATAAATACACCTTCCTAGTAGATTAATGCATCAGCTCAATAATCCATAAAATCCAGTGAGCACCTGGTACAAATAAAAGTTGTGCTAATAAGGTGCCGAGAAGTCTAGAAATCATTAGCCAACCATACATTTTACTCATAGATTCAGCGCCATTTTCTGATTGTAAAGCACGTTCTGTCAAAAGTGCTATACGTGGATCGAGTAACACTGTTAATAAAATTGTAGCAAAACCATTCACAAGGCCAGAAGCTGTACTTGCATTTGTTGCGTAATCTGGATTTAGAAAAGAAGCATAAAGGGCAGAAAGAACACCTGCTGTATAAATTGCAGTAGCAAACATGTTAATAAGCATAATACGCTTTGGGATACCACCGATACGCAATCTATGAATCATTTCAAATCTTGGAAAGCGCACATATTTTTTTGTGTACTTTAATTTTTGAATGTTATTTGTTTTCATCATTCGAATGAAAGAACCATCTGTTTCAAAGTTTTGAATGACATATCCAAATAGTTTTGTCAAAGTTGGATAAAGAATAATCGCAAGTAATGTACCGATGGAAGCAGATAATAGTACAAGTCGTATAGTATGCTCTAAATTAATAGAAGCATCTCGTTTTGCTTCATCGACAATCCCGCCAATTAAAAAGGCTTGTAGTAAATTGGAAGTTCTTGAAATAAGTAATACCATTCCTACGACAGATAAGGCAACGACAATCTTTTTTAAACGAACACCAGCTAATCGAATACTATAAGAACTAGTTTCGACTGCGTGGATGACAATTGTGAAAGCCATTATAAAAATTAACGTAATTGACATGTGATTCACCAGTTTCTATTAAATTAAGTATAACTTTTTCACTTTATCATATCTATCCGTATTTTGTAACTGAAACTATGTAACATAGAAAAAGTAATTTTTCGAAAAATAAATAATGATAGTATAGTAGAGGTAGAGTAGTAAAAAACCTTCAGTATTACATGTAAAGTAGGATGAGTGGGGGATTAAATATGTATACAACATTTTTATTTGATTTAGATGGAACAGTAACGGATCCTAAAAAGGGGATTGTAAATTCAGTTTTGTACGCGTTAGAAAAGGTTGGAATTGAAGAATTACATGTAAGTGAGTTAGATTCATTTATTGGTCCTCCTATTCAGCAATCATTCGTAGAGAGATATAATATGAATGAAGGAGAAGTTGAACGAGCTGTTTTTTATTTCAGGGAGTATTTAAAGCAACGTGGGTTGTTGGAGAATAGTGTATACGAGGGTATTCCAAATCTCCTAAAACAATTAAAAGATACCGGAAATCGTTTATTTATAGCTACTTCAAAGCCTACTATTTTTGCTAGACAAGTAATAGAGCATTTTCAACTAACGAATTATTTTGAAGATATCATTGGAAGTAATTTAAATGGAACGAGAATAAAAAAAGAAGAAATAATTGCTCATATTTTACAACAGAATGAAGGACTTAATAAAGAGGAAGTTGTCATGATTGGAGATAGAAAGCACGATATAATAGGTGCAAATCATAATGGAATTGCTTCAATTGGTGTTTTATATGGCTATGGTAGTGAAAATGAGTTGATTGAAGTTAGTGCGACTCATATAGCGAAGGATATAGAAGAACTACACCATTTTTGTATAGAAAATGGTTTAATAAAAAATAAAAATAGAGACTAACAATCCCTTTATAACGTATGACGATGAAATCGTTTTTGTTTAAAGGGATTTTTCATATGTAATCGAATATGTATAATTAGACATTTTAGTATGAAAAATTTGTATGAATTAGAGGAGGGATGTCAGAAATGAAAGATTAGTAGAAGTTTATCAACAAAAGATTGAATTTTCAGTTTAAAGGAGGGGTATAATTGGAGCTAGTTATTATATTATTAGCACTTAGCTTACTTATGTTTGTAGCGTATAGAGGGTTTTCTGTTATTTTATTTGCACCGATTTTTGCATTATTTGCGGTATTTTTGACAGAACCTAGTTTTGTATTACCTTTCTTTTCTAATATTTTTATGGAGAAAATGGTAGGGTTTATTAAACTATATTTCCCGGTGTTTTTACTTGGAGCAATTTTTGGGAAAGTAGTAGAAATGTCAGGAATTGCTGATTCTATTGCAAAGACGATTGTAGAGTTGGTTGGAGAAAAACGTACGATTTTAGCGATTGTTTTAATGGGTGCTATTTTAACGTATAGTGGTGTTAGTGTATATGTAGTGGTATTTGCTATATTTCCGTTTGCAGCTAAGCTTTTTCGCCAAGCTAATATTCCAAAGCGCTTAATACCTGGAACGATTGTCCTTGGAGCAGTAACATTTACAATGGATGCGCTTCCTGGATCACCACAAATTCAAAATGTAATACCTACAACATTTTTTAAAACGGACATTTATGCTGCACCGATACTTGGTATTGTAGGGGCAATTTTTGTTCTCACGTTAGGTTTATTATATTTAGAGAGTAGGCGTAAGAAGGCAAAAGCAGCAGGTGAAGGGTATTTTGGTTTTAACGATGGGAATACTGAAATGGCAGCATCTTTGGAATTAGAGCAGAAAGAAATACCGCTGTTAAATAGTTTAGAAATTACGAGGGCACAACAACTTATTGCTTTTATACCACTTATTTTAGTAGGTGTAATGAATAAAGTGTTTACTATTATGATACCGAAGTGGTATCCGAACGGTTTTGACTTTTCAGCAATTGGTATGAAAGCATTTGGAAAAGTAGAATTGAGTGCGGTAGTTGGAATATGGTCTGTAGAATTGGCACTTATAATAGGAATTTTAACAACTCTTTTATTATATTGGAAACGGGTAGTAACAGGATTTCAAGCTGGATTGAATACAAGTATTGGTGGTGCGCTACTTGCAACAATGAATACAGGAGCAGAATTTGGTTTTGGTGGTGTCATTGCAGCACTTCCAGGCTTTGCAATTATGAGAGACGGCATTTCTGCAACGTTCACAAATCCTTTAGTGAATGGAGCGGTAACGACGAATATTTTAGCCGGTATTACAGGTTCTGCATCAGGAGGAATGGGGATTGTTTTAAGTGCGATGGGTGATAAATTTATTGCAGCAGCAAATCAATTTGATATTCCATTAGAAGTTATGCACCGTATCGTATCAATGGCATCAGGAGGAATGGATACATTACCACATAACGGGGCTATTATTACTATTCTTACAGTAACAGGTTTAACACATAAACAGTCATATAAAGATATATTTGCTATTACAGTTTTGAAAACGCTTGCTGTGTTTTTAGTTATCGCATTCTATACTATTACAGGAATTTATTAAAAATAGATACTATATGAATTGTAAAGATTTATTTAGTTGATATTTTATAAACTAAAACATTAATAAGGGGAAGAAGGGGTGGAGTACTTGCAAGAAGTTGCTGAGTTTCGTATGCCGAAGTCTGTACTATATGGAAGAAATTCGATTGAAAAGCTGGGGGAACAATCAAAGAAGTTTGGGAAAAGAGCTTTTATAGTTACTGATACAATTATGGAGAAATTAGGGTATGTTGAAAGGTGCATAAAACAGCTAAATAAGAAAGGTATTACTGTTATTACATATAACAAAGTGAATGCTGAGCCTACAAATTTACACGTATTAGAAGCGTTAACGATTTGTAAAGAAGGAAAGTGTGATTTTATTATCGGTATTGGTGGTGGAAGTTGTATTGATGCTGCGAAAGCAGTAGCGGTGTTACATACTAATGGTGGAGCAATTGAATATTACGTCCAAAAAGATGTTGAAATAGAAAATGATCCACTACCACTCATTGCAATTCCAACAACTTCAGGTACTGGGTCAGAAGTAACAAGTGTAGCAGTAATTACGAATAAAAAAACAGATGTAAAAATGATGATGAAGCATCCGAGTTTTACCCCACAAGTAGCGATTATTGACCCGATATTAACAAGTTCGGTACCACCTCATATTACGGCAGCGACAGGTATAGATGCATTATGCCATGCAATTGAAGCATATATTTCTAAATTTTCACAACCACTTACAGATGTACTTGCTCTTTCGGCTATTGAAAGTATTATGAAATATTTACGTATTGCATATGAAGATGGAGATAATATGGAAGCAAGGGAGGCAATGATGATCGCTTCATTACAAGCTGGAATTGCATTCTCAAATGCATCAGTTACGTTAGTCCATGGTATGTCAAGACCAGTAGGTGCACTATTTCATGTACCACATGGTATATCGAACGCCATACTATTACCTACAGTTTTAGAGTTCACAAAAACAAGTGCAGTGAAAAGGTTAGCTGAGATTGGACGCAATTTAAACAAAGACCTCTACTCATATTCTGAGGAAGAAGTAGCGAATTACACGCTTGCTGAAATAAAGAAACTTTGTTTCGATCTTCGCATTCCAAATTTAAAAGAATATGGAATTGATGAAATTGAGTTTGAAAATGCTATTTCAAAAATGGCCTCGGATGCAATTGAAAGTGGTAGCCCAGGAAATAATCCACGAGTTCCTTCTTATAATGAAATTAAACAGTTGTATCGACAATGTTTTAATTATCAATATGAAGATTCTATAAAAACATTAGGGAATTAATTTCAGAATATTCGCATAAAATTTCCTTGGAAATAGTTTAAACAAGACTTTATATTCTAAACTTAAAGTCTTGTTTTATTGTGTATAATATACATAATAAAACATTGTTATTAGTTTAGAAAAAAGCTTAGGTAGGTGTGTTATATGAAAACGATAGGGCTTATAGGTGGTATGAGTTGGGAATCGACTTCGGAATATTATCGAATTTTAAATGAAGAGATAAAAAGTAGATTAGGAGGATTACACTCAGCAAAATGTTTGATTAATAGTGTGGATTTTGAAGAGATAGAACGATTCCAGTCTAACGGGGATTGGGATGGAGCAGGGGAAGTATTAGGGAATGCGGCGTATTCATTGCAGAAGGGAGGAGCAGATTTTATAATCATTTGCACAAATACAATGCATAAAGTAGTGGAGAAAATAAAAGAGAATATTAACATCCCCGTATTGCATATTGCTGATACTACTGCAAAAGAAATTAAAAGAAAAGGTATTCAAACGATTGGTCTACTTGGAACAAAATATACAATGGAGCAAGATTTTTATAAGTTACGCATAGAAGAGAATCATATAAAAGTAATGGTTCCATCAAAAAAGGATAGAGATAAGATAAACGAAGTAATATATACAGAATTGTGTTTAGGAAAGATAACACCTCAATCTAGAGAGTATTATAAAAGAGTTATAGAAGAGCTAGTACAAGAAGGGGCACAAGGAATCATATTAGGTTGTACAGAAATAGGATTATTAATAAAGCAGGAAGACGTATCAATACCGATATTTGACACAACTCATATACATGCAGTTGAAGCAGTTAATTTCGCTTTACAAAATAGATTATAATTATATTATGTAACCTAGTCCGTGTGTGTGGAAAACATTCAGAAAATACTTTATAATGTAAGTGGTTACATTTAAGGGGGATGCGTATGTTTTCAGTTCAACCAATCGCATTTGTACATAATGAAAGAAAGGAAATAAAAGATGACGAATGGGGAGAAGTAAGATCCTGTATTACTTTAACTGAATTGTATACAGAGGAAAGTATACAAGGGATTGAAGATTTTTCTCATATTGAAGTTGTTTTTTATTTTCATAAAGTAACGGATGAACAAATTCAATATTTTGCTAGACATCCTAGAAATAATAATGATTATCCTAAAGTAGGTATTTTTGCACAGCGCGGGAAAAATCGCCCGAATCGCATAGGTGTAACAATTGTAAAAGTGATAAAAAGAGAAGGTAAATCAATTATTGTTGAGGGGTTAGATGCTATTGATGGTACCCCTATATTGGACATAAAGCCAATAATGAAAGAGTTTATGCCGAAAGAAGAAATACAACAGCCTAAATGGGTAACGGATATAATGAGAAAGTATTGGAAGGGGAATGGAGTAAAATGAGAATATATGAGGCAACAATTGCAGATTTAGATGGACTAGCATCAGTTTTTAATAACTATCGTATGTTTTACCGACAAGATTCCGATTTAGAAAGTGCAAAAGTATTTTTAAGAAATCGTATCGAGAGAAAGGAATCCGTTATTTTCGTAGCAGTTGAAGACGGTGAATATATTGGATTCGCGCAATTATATCCATCATTTTCTTCCATTTCAATGAAAGAATTATGGATTTTAAATGATCTGTTTGTACAAGCGGCGAAGCGCGGATCTGGAACAGGTAAAAAATTATTAGAAGCTGCTAAAAAATTCGCATTAGAAAATGGCGCAAAAGGTGTAAAATTACAAACAGAGATTGATAATTTATCAGCACAGCGATTATATGCTGAAAATGGTTATTTGAGAGATAATCGTTATTTCCATTATGAATTAACATTTTAAAAAATGTAAGATTAAAAGAGACGTTTTCAAAATGAAAACGTCTCTTTTAAATTGTATTATAGTTGATTTAAAACCCAGTTTGTTGCATCTTCAAAGTTTTCTGCAATGTAGTTTGGCTCAATATGTGCCCACTTGTCTCGGTACGTATGTAAAGCATCGTATCCAGCGCCTGTTCGTACTAATATCGTTGTTGCATTCACTTTTTCTCCTGCTACAATATCAGTCCAACGATCACCAACTATAGCACATTCTGTTAAATCTAGCTCATGTTTTTCCGCTGCTTTAAGAAGCATGCCTGTACTTGGTTTACGGCATTCACAACCATCCCCGTGTTTATGAGGACAAACGTAAATATCATCAAAACCGAAACCTTCTAATTCTTGTACAAAATCAGCTACAGTCGCTATTCCATCCGCGATACCTGGTTGATTTGTGAAAGAGAAAATTTTTATATTTTGAGCTTTTAGTTTTTGCAGAGCTGCTTTTGTAAAGGGGAATAATGTAAAAGATCCAGGATAATGTATTGTAGTGTCGCCGCCAATTGTACCGTCACGATCAATGAAAATTGCTTTAATGTTTGTCATAGTTATAGTCCCTTCAATTAAAAAGTAGTTTAAAAATGTTTTACAAATCGATATCCATTTACTTCATAACCTAATTTTTTGTAAAAAGGATGTGCTTCCACTCTTTTTGTTCCGCTAACTAGCCATGTTCCAATGCAATTATGCTTCTTTGCTAACTGTTCTGCATAATTCATTAACACTTGTCCAATGCCTTTCCGCCGTATTGTGGAATCGACGCTAATAATTGAAATTTCTCCATAACGAGTTACATCTTCTAAATTTTCGCGTATACGAAACCCAAGTAATCCAAATATAGTTTCTTCTTCCTCATAAACATATAAAAAATCAAAAGGACTCATGTGTACGAATTGCAATCGGTTGTTCATATCTTCATAGGAAATAGAGGAACCTTTTAATTCTTTTGTTAAAGAACAAAGTGTATCTATATCATCTATCATCGCTTCACGAATTTGAAAAGGCATAGTATTCACTCCAATAAAATGTAATCAAACATTTAATATTCTGTTAAAAAATGTTTTTTCCTGCTATGAAAATAAATATTTTATAATGATATATAGATAGTGTTATTATTTTCCTTGATTGTATTGGGAATGGAAAGAAGGGGAATGTATGTTGAAGGTGAATATCCGCTCAGCTGGATATGAAATAGGTGAAAAAACAATTCATGATATTGCTTTTTCAATTGAAAAAGGTGAATTAGTTGCTCTTATTGGCGCAAATGGTGCCGGGAAAAGTACTACGATTAAAACGATGCTAGGCTTACTTGTAAATATGAATGGTGAAATATCATTTGGTGAAAAGAAAAATCCGTATGCATATGTGCCAGAACATCCAACATATTATGAGTATTTGACGCTCTGGGAACATATTGAATTATTAATGGCTGCTCGTGAGAATGAAGTAGGAAGCTGGGAAAGGGAAGCTGAAGAATTATTACATATGTTTCGAATGGATAAGCATAAGCATGAGTATTTATCAAAGTTTTCAAAAGGTATGAAACAAAAATCGATGCTTATATTGGCGTTTTTAACTAAGCCAGATTTTTATATAATTGACGAACCTTTTATCGGATTAGATCCAGTAGCTACGAAAGAGTTTTTAAGTTATTTATATAAAGAAAAAGAGCGCGGGGCAGGAATTTTACTTTGTACGCACGTATTGGATACTGCTGAAAGAATTTGCGAAAGATTTTTGCTCATTTCACAAGGTACATTAGTTGCAGATGGACATTTAGAGTCTATTCAAACGTTAGCAGAAATGCCAGGGAGTTCATTATTAGACTGTTTTGATGTAATCGTAAGGCGTGAACAGCATGATTAAAAAACAATTTTATAAAAGATTACGCCATGAACTCCAGCGGAAATGGAAGTCCATACGTTCGGTAACAGATTGGACAGTTGCGTTATATATAATTATTCCAGCACTTATATTTATGGGAATCTATTATCGATCACTATGGACGGAAACATTATCGATGGAAGAGACTGTGTATTTCGGATTAGGTTTACTCGCATTTTATCTTGTAACATATTCGAGAGGTGTACGCTCGTTTTTTGAACAAGCAGATAGCTTATTTTTAATTTCGTATCCAACTCATATGCGAAAATTAATTCAGTACGGCATGATATATACATTTATTCGAATAGCGATAACGAATGTAATGGTAGTAGTTGTTATGTTACCAGTGTTAATGAAAAGTATCGGAGCGACAAAGATACAAATCGTATTATTTTGGACATTCTTTACTGTATTTCGATTTATGTTGTCGTTGTTGACGAGATTTATTCATATACGTGTGGGGAAACGATGGCTACTATGGATTATAAAAAATGTAATATTTTCTATAAGTCTATCCTTTTTTGGATTGAGTCTGTTTCTTATTTATAAAAATCCATTTTATTCTATACTATGTATCGGTCTAGCAGTTTTTCTAATTATCGTATTGATAAAAGAAAAACTAAATTATAAAAATTGCTTTTTTAAAGAAGTTGAGAAAGAGAAAGAAGAAAGTATGCGCTGGACGAGTGGGATTATGCAAGTTGGTGGTCATGCGGCTAAACCGAGTAGTTCGAGTAAAAAACCGTGGATGTTCCCACATTCTAAAAGACTTTTAGGGAAAAAAGCTGATTCGCGTATCGTTGAATCTTTTTTGAAAGAATTTTTCCGTACAAGTAGTGCACGAATATTTTATATTCAAATTGTATGTATAAGCACGGTAAGTATTATGATGAGTCCGAGGTGGATTGCAGCTATTATCCTCGTATTTACGTTAGTTGCAATTTCTCGTTATGCACGCGATTATTGGAATGAATTTACGAAAAAAATGTTTCTACATTTATATTGTGATGAAGGCAAATTACTATTGTTAAGATGGAAGGCAGATCGCTATTTATTACTTCCAGTAATACTTTTGTATGGAATAGTTATACTTTCTCATTTTTATTTATTACCAGCTGTAATTGCCGGGATTATTTTTATAGTATGGATTGGTTGGATTGTATTTTTACCATAGAAAAAGAGCCGGAAATGGCTCTTTTTCTAGTCTGTAACACACTGGTAAATAAAATATACTAAAAGGAGTATGCTTGCGGCTGAGTACACGACATCTAAAGTCATCTGATTGTCCCCCTCATTGTTGTTGTATTTATAGTGTATGAAATCTTACAATTTCATATTCAAGTGAAAAATATGTGAACGTTAACAAAATTGTAAAGTGCAAAAATTACAATCATTTTGTATAATAGAAGAAACAACCGTTATATAAAATATAATGAGTGAAAGGGGAGGGAACATAAATGCCAAATTGGTTTAGAAAAACCTTAGTCGCATTAATTACCGTATTTACGTTTGGTTTAGTGACGCCTCCTTCCATATTACTTGATAATGCCAAAGCTGCGGACAAGCCTACGAGCACAGCTGGGCAACAAAATTTGGAGAGTACGTCCTATACATATGAAGAAACAAATGATAGGTTAACCACCGATACTTTTGTTAACTATGCGATGCAAGAAGCAGAGAAGCAATCTATGCAAAAATTCGGCTCTAAAATTGGGCCTGTAATTGAAGATGAATTTAAAGATGTTGTATTACCTAAAATTGAAGAGGCAATTGCGGAACTTGCAAATGATGTGCCAGAAGAATCGTTACAATCATTAGCGATTTCTCAAAGACCGGCTGGCGGAAATAATGAAAAGATTTTTCATGTTTATGACACGAAATCAGGAAATGACTTACTGCGATTTCATGTGAGGAGAGATCATCCACCGCAAGATGGATATTATTTTAATTTCCACTATCATCGTTTTGATGATGGATATTCAGGACACCATGAGTTAGGAAATATTTATTGGAATACGAATGTACCGCCGAAATGGTTGTCTTAAAAAGAACGAGAGAAAATCTTGTTCTTTTTTTCTTTATGAAAGGATACGACATTTATGTTGTTGAATAACATATGTTTAGGAAAAAAGAAAAAAGGGAGTATGGGGATGCAAAAATATATCGTTTTTGACTTTGATGGCACATTAGTAGATTCACAAAATATATTTGTACCGATTTATAATCAACTTGCTGAAAAGCACGGATATAAAACGGTAAGGGAAGAAGAAATTGAGTATTTACGTAAATTAACGATGCCAGAGAGATGTAAGCAACTCGATGTACCACTGTATAAACTACCGATATTAGCGCTGGAGTTTTATAAATTGTATCAACCTGCTATAAAAGATCTCGTTTTGTTCCATAGGATGAAGGATGTATTAGATGAATTACATAAAAAAGGCTACGGGATTGCCGTCATATCATCGAACTCAGAAGAGCATATTCGGGCGTTTTTACACAATAATGGTATCGAAAATATTCAAGAAGTGTATTGTTCTAAAAATTTATTTGGTAAAGACAAAATGATAAAAAGATTTTTAAAATCAAAAAAAATAACAGAGCAAGATATGTTATATGTCGGTGATGAACAGCGAGACGTAGCAGCGTGTAAAAAGGCTGGTGTGAACGTAATTTGGGTATCTTGGGGATATGATGTCATTGAAACAGTAGAAAAAGATGCACCAGATTATATGGTTCATACGCCTATGGAAATTTTACAAGTCGTACAGGGGGCACATTCTTAATATGAATACACTTCGAGCAGGTATTCATCATATTGAATTTTGGGTCGCGAATTTAGAGGAGTCTATTTCTTTTTATGATAAATTGTTTTTGATAATTGGATGGAGAAAGTTAAATGAAGTAGCATATAGTACGGGAGAAAGTGAAATATATTTTAAAGAGGTGGACGGGGAAATTGTAAGGACTTTAGGGCCTAGACATATTTGTTACCAAGCTATTCGTAGAGAAGTAGTTGATGAAGTAGCAGATTTTCTTGCTAGTACAAAAGTGAAGGTAATACGTGGTCCGATAGAAATGAGTCATTATTCGGACGGATACTATACTATTGATTTTTACGATCCGAATGGATTTATTATAGAAGTAGCGTATACACCAAATGTAGAAATGTAAGGGGAATAAACATGAAGACAATTACAGCACGGCAAAACAATATACAAATAGTAAAAGATGCAGCAAATATTGAAGAAATCTCTAAAGGTTTCTCTCCTGATAAAAAATATATCATTACGACTATTGAAGATGAAAAGTATTTGTTACGGACAGGCGATATAAAAGAGTTTGAAAGAAAGAAAATAGAGTTTCAAATTTTAAATGAAATGCAAAAACGTAGTGTGCAAGCACAAAAGCCAATTGAAATGGGTTTGTTGGAAGAAGAAGGTTTATGCTACGGTGTTTTTTCGTATATAGAAGGAGAAGATGCGAAGAAGTTGTTGCCGACATATACGCCAAAAGAACAATATGATATAGGTATAGAGGCAGGCAAAGATTTAGCAAAAATGCATACATATGAAGCTCCTAAGGATATATTTCCATGGTATGAAAGAGCAATGAAAAAACACCGGAAATATTTAGTGGCATATAAAACATGTGGAATAAAAATAAAAAATGATGATAAAATCATAAAGTTTATAGATGATAATGAAATGTATTTACAAAACCGCCCAAATCGATTTCAACACGATGATTTTCATTTAGAAAATATAATTGTGCGGGATGGGAAATATGTAGGTGTTGTTGATTTTAATGGATACGACTGGGGCGATCCACTTCATGATTTCGTGAAAATTGCACTATTTGCAAGGGACATTAGTATTCCGTATTCAATTGGACAAATAGAAGGATACTTTAATGGTAGAATACCAGAGGAGTTTTGGAAATTATATGCGGTGTACGTTGGCATGACAGTTTTCTCATCAGTTGTCTGGTCCTTACGAGCAGCACCGCATATGTTAGATGATACGTTAGAACGTCTTACTATAGTTTTAAAGGATCATAAAAACTTTGAATTATCGAAGCCGATTTGGTTTGATAGTGAAATGATAAATGAAGAATAGGAAAAGTAGGTGTGTTATCTCACACCTACTTTTTTATTATTAAAATAATTATTAAATTTTCTTAAATGTAAGCGGCTGAGTACTTAACGTAGCTGGTACATGTAACTGAAGGGATGGGAATTCACCACTCACACTCATTTCATAAGCGAATAATAAACTCATTTTCATTTGGAATAACTCAACTTCTGCGGAGAAGATGTCGTAATGATGATGCCCTAATTGAATATCCATCTCCATAAATTGTACATTTAACGAATCATCTCGCTTGTATATTTGTAATGTTCCGTATGCAGGATGTTCAAAAGTACCAGTATAATCCTCTAACTTGTGAGAAGGTGTAGTTCCTTTAATTTGTTCAGGAAGTGATTCAGTTGCTTCTTTCATCATTTCCTTCATTTTTTCAGTATCTTCTACAGCACGTTTATGCCAATCAATGGATTCTAATTCAAGTAGTTCATCATAAATTTGATTAGCGAGATAAGTAGGAAGTAATGTGCCTCCAGCATTTGTTAAAATGACAAGGCCTATGTTTTCATTTGGTATGAATGAAACGAGCGCTGAAAATCCATCAATATTACCGCCATGATGAACCACCTTATTACCACGATAAGCGCTAATAAACCAACCAAGTCCGTAACTATTTAATGGAGATTCGGGAAGTGATAAAATCGGTTGATCTGGAATTGAATTGTGTGGTGTATACATTTGTTGTAATAATTCAGAGGAGATTAATTCATGATCTCCAAACTTTCCTTCGTTTAAGTGAAGAAGTACCCAATTTGCCATATCTTCAATTGTAGAATTAATACATCCAGCAGCGCCGACTGTATCGATGTTACGGAATGGAACTTCTTTTATTTCATCTTCATTTTCAATGTAAGGTAAAGCATAATCATCTGTAGTTTGTGAATCTGTAACAGAGAAATTTGTATGTCTCATATTTAAAGGTTCTAAAATATGTTCTGTAGCGTATTGCTCCCATGTTTGATTTGTAATGTTTTCAACAATGTAGCTAATTGTTGCATACATTAAGTTGTTATAAAGAAATGCTGTGCGGAACGGTGCATCAAGTTGTAAATGTTTTATTTTTTCAACGAGATCTTTTCGAGATAAGGAAGAGCTGTACCAAAGAGCCTCATGACGACTTACCCCAGTACGATGGGAAGCCAAATCTCGTCCTGTAACTTGTGAGCTAGCAAGTAGTTCAGATAAAGAGAAGTTAGGTATATAAGACTGGACAGGAGTATCCCAATTAAACTTTTTTTGCTGTGCCAACAAGCTTAATGAAAGTGTGCCAAAAGCTTTCGTTGAGGAACCAATTGCGAACCGAGTACTCGGTGTAACAGGTTCTTTTGTTTCTATATTTCGATATCCGAAACCTTCTGAAAGAATAACGTCACCGTCTTTTATAACAGCTACAGCAGCACCAGGAACGTTTAAATCCTTCATCATTTTTTCAACCGTTGTTTGTAACGAAGTCATAACAGGAGTTTCAATTTTAGACATACTTCTAACCTCCAAATATAAATTTTGTCCTACCGCACTATACTTTCGGTAATAGAAAATGAAAACCTTTTTAAATATGGAAAGTTAATAATTTTGTAAGAATTACTGAAATAATTTTTATTTATCAAGATTATTAAATTTATTGTTTTTCATGTTATGATAAATTTCATATAAGATTGAAAGAAGGTTTTCCTACATATGAAACATGCTGAATATGAATACTTAAATTTATGCCGCCATGTAATGGAGCACGGTACGAAGAAAGAAGATCGTACAGGGACAGGAACTGTATCTGTATTTGGATATCAAATGCGTTTTGATCTGAGTAAAGGGTTTCCTTTATTAACGACAAAGAGAGTCCCGTTTCGCCTTGTAGCAAGTGAACTGCTTTGGTTTATGAAAGGTGATACAAATATTCGTTATTTATTGCAACATAATAATAATATTTGGAATGAATGGGCATTTAAGAGCTGGGTAGAAGGTGACGAATATACTGGCCCTGACATGACTGATTTTGGTCTTCGTTCACAACAAGATGAGGAATTTAAAGTGCAGTACGATGAGCAAATGGAATTGTTTAAAAAGAACGTTCTAGAAGATGATGATTTTTCGAATAAATATGGTTATTTAGGAGACGTATACGGAAAGCAATGGCGTGCTTGGAAAACGACAGCTGGTGAGACACTTGATCAATTAAAAGATGTAATTGAAATGATTAAAAAAACGCCAGACTCACGTCGCCTAATTGTTTCTGCTTGGAATCCTGAAGATGTACCAAGTATGGCATTACCGCCTTGTCATACGCTATTCCAATTTTATGTAGCGGATGGCAAACTTTCTTGTCAGCTATATCAAAGAAGTGGAGATATATTCCTTGGCATTCCATTTAACATTGCAAGCTATTCACTTCTAACACATTTAATAGCACATGAATGTGGTCTTGAAGTAGGAGAGTTTGTTCATACAATTGGTGATGCACATATTTATACGAATCATTTTGAACAAGTCGAAAAGCAGTTGGCACGTGAACCACACCCGTTCCCTAAACTTACATTAAATCCAGATGTGAAATCTGTGTTTGATTTTGAGATGGAAGATTTAACGATTGAAGGATATGATCCACACCCAGCGATTAAAGCACCGGTTGCAGTGTAATTGTAGAGGAGATGACAAGATGATTGTTTCATTTATGGTCGCAATGGACGAGAATAGAGTAATTGGTAAAGATAATAACTTACCTTGGCGTTTACCGAGTGAATTACAGTATGTAAAGAAAACGACGATGGGTCACCCACTTATTATGGGGAGAAAGAACTATGAAGCAATTGGTAGACCATTGCCTGGAAGACGTAATATTATTGTAACTCGTAATGAAGGGTATCATGTAGAAGGCTGCGAAGTAGCTCATACTGTAGAAGAAGTGTTTGAACTATGTAAAAATGAAGAAGAGATTTTTATTTTTGGCGGAGCGCAAATTTATGATCTCTTTTTACCTTATGTAGACAAGTTATATATAACAAAAATCCACCACGCATTTGAAGGGGACACATTCTTCCCAGAAATGGATATGACAAATTGGAAAGAGATTTTTGTAGAAAAAGGTTTAACGGATGAAAAAAATCCGTATACGTATTATTACCATGTATACGAGAAACAACAATAATAATAAAAATTGATGTGAGTATTCGCATCAATTTTTTTATTTGTATTTATAAATGTAAGTTTATAGAGGATATTCAATAGTGCTATAATGAAAGGTAGCATGTGAAAAATGCTAAAATTTTCAAAAGTATTAATATAGAAAGAGGAGGAGAATCAGTTGAGAAAAATATGGGGGATTCTTTTTCTTTGCTTAACATTCATGTTAGTTGGATGTGGTAAAGAAGAAAAACCACAAGAAGCGTTTGATACATATGTAAAAGCATGGAATAAACAAAAATTTGCAGATATGTACGATCAATTATCAGAAAATGCAAAAAAAGATATTTCAAAGAAAGAGTTTACTGAGAAATATGAAAAAATTTATTCTGGTATTGAAGTAAAAGACTTAAAGGTAGAAACAGGGGAAGTAAAAGAAGATAAAAAAGATGAAGGCCCTGTTCCTTTTAAAGTAAGCATGGATACAGTTGGTGGTAAAATCACTTTTGGTCATGAAGCAAAAATGGTGAAAGAAAAAGATGGAGATAAAGAATCTTGGAAAATAGATTGGACACCTGATTTCATTTTCCCTGGCATGACAAAAGATAGTAAAGTGCGTATGCAAACAACACAACCAAAACGTGGTGAAATATACGATCGTAATGGAAAAGGTCTTGCGACGAATGGGAAAGCTTCTGAGATTGGAATTATTCCAGAAAAATTAGATGAAACTGCTCCGCAAACGAAAGAAGCAGTAGCGAAGTTGTTAAATATGTCTGTAGAAGAGATTGATCAAAAACTAGCTGCGAAATGGGTAAAACCAGGGTATCTCGTACCAATTGGAATTTTGCCTGAGGGAGCAACGCAAAATACGTACATCGATTTACCAGGTGTTGCAGCAAAACCTGTAAATGTTCGTACATATCCGTTAGGGGAAGCAGCAGCGCATCTTACTGGTTATATCGGAAAAGTAAATGCTGAAGATTTAAAAACGCTTCAAAAGAAAGGCTATCAAGCCGATGAACCAGTTGGTAAGGCTGGATTAGAGCAAGTATTGGAAGAACAGCTACGCGGGAAAAAAGGTGGCCGTGTCTTCATGGAAGATGCACAGGGAAAAGAAATTAAAAATTTAGCGAAAACAGATGCTGTTGATGGAGAAAATGTAACTTTAACTATCGATAGTGTTGTTCAAGAAAAAACGTATAATGAAATGAAGGGAGAAGCTGGTTCAAGTGCGGCAATTAATCCGAAAAGTGGAGAAACAATTGCTCTTGTAAGTAGTCCAGCTTATAATCCTAATTTAATTGCACGAGGAACATCAAAAGCACAACGCGAGGCTTGGAATAATGATCCGAAAAAACCGATGACGAATCGATTTACACAATTATCGGTACCAGGTTCTGTATTTAAGCCAATTACAGGTGCAATTGGTCTTGAAACGAAAACAATCGATCCAAAAGAAGAATTGAAAATTGAAGGACTGAAATGGACGAAAGATTCTTCTTGGGGCAATTATTACGTAACACGTGTAAAAGATGCGAATCCGATTGATTTTGATAAGGCAATGAAATACTCGGATAATATTTATTTCGCACAAGAAGCTTTGAAAATTGGAAAAGATAAATTTATGGCTGAGGCGAAAAAATTCGGATTTGATGAGAAATTACCAATTGAATACGGATTCCCAGCTTCTAAAATCGCAAATGATGGCATAAAAAATGATATTCAAATGGCAGATACAGGATATGGACAAGGACAAGTCTTAATGACTCCTCTTCATTTAGCTTTAACGTATGCACCGATTGTAAATGATGGAAAGATTCCGTCACCGTATCTTATTAAAACAGATAAACAACCAAAAGTTTGGAAAGAGAACGTGATTTCTAAAGAAAATCAAGATATATTGAAAACGGCTTTAACGAAAGTAATTAACGATCCAGATGGTACTGGAAAAATTGCTAAAATTGATGGTATGACTCTTGCTGGTAAAACAGGAACAGCAGAATTAAAAGTATCAAAAGAGGTAGAAGGAAAAGAACTAGGTTGGTTTGCTGCGTTTGATTTAAATTCACCTGATATGGTCATTACAATGATGATTGAAGATGTAAAAGGTAGAGGTGGAAGTAATATTCCAGCTGAAAAAGTGAAACATGTTTTTCAAAAGTAGTAATTGAAGAAGACTATCTCCATGAAATATGGAGATAGTTTTTTATTTGATTAAAACCTTAATATTTATATACAAAAACTAACTGAAATAATATAACTTATTAACTTACGAAAAAAAAGTAGCTATTTTTATTGACATCTATTAAAACTTTTTGTATTATACTTACATAAGGTAAGTTATTTACTATAAAATAATAAATCTCGAATTAAATATAAAATAGAAAAAGGGAGATAATACAATGACAAAAGTACTATTTATTACAGCAAATCCAAATTCAGCAGAAGGTTCTTTCGGTATGGCAGTAGGGGAAGCTTTCATCGAAGCATATAAAAACGAACATCCACAAGACGAAGTTGTAACAATTGATTTATTCAATACAACTGTACCAGCAATCGATGCAGACGTATTCGCTGCTTGGGGTAAATTTGCAGCAGGCGAAGGATTCGAAACTTTAAGTGAAAATCAGCAACAAAAAGTTGCAGCAATGAACAATAACTTAGAAACATTTATGCATGCAGATCGTTATGTATTCGTGACTCCAATGTGGAACTTCAGCTACCCAGCAGTAGTGAAAGCATACTTAGATAACTTATCAATCGCAGGTAAAACATTCAAATATACTGAAAATGGTCCAGTTGGCTTACTAGAAGGCAAAAAAGCACTTCATATTCAAGCTACAGGCGGCGTTTACTCTGAAGGAGCATACGCATCTATGGACTTCGGTCGCAATCACTTAAATGCGGTATTAGGATTCATGGGTGTATCAGACACTGAATATATTGCAGTTGAAGGAATGAATGCAAATCCTGAAAAAGCACAAGACATTAAAGAAGCAGCGATTGTAAATGCACGCGAATTAGCAAAACGTTTCTAATATAGAAAACTTCAAAATGTCCAAACACTTGTTGTTTGGACATTTTTTCTTCTTTTTCCTTCGTTTGTCTAGTATAATGAAGGTCGGAATGATAATAGGTGGGGGTTCTGTATGATTCAAACGTTTTTTAAAATCTTTTATTTAATTTTAATCGTAATTGCGATTACACCAAGGTTGTGGCATATAAAAAGAAAAGCAAATGCGATGTCACCGCAAGAAAAAGATAGTGTTGTGTATAAAACAACAAACTGGTTTGGTAAGAAAATGGTGCGTGTAACTGGATCGACTGTAGAAGTAAAGGGACTTGAAAATGTTCCAAAAGACAAGCCGGTGCTAGTTGTAAGTAATCATCAAAGTAATATGGATATTCCTGTTTTACTAGGTTACTTAAATAAGCCAATTGGATTCGTTTCAAAAGCGGAAATTAAAAAGTTTCCGGTTGTACCAACATGGATGGAACTAATGAATTGTGTGTTTATGGACCGCAGCGATCGCCGTCAATCTCTTAAGGCAATTAAAGATGGAATTGAACTATTAAAGAATGGACATTCTATCGTAATTTTCCCTGAAGGAACGAGAAGTAAGGGTGGCGAAATTGGAGAGTTTAAAGCGGGTAGTTTTCACCTAGCAGTAAAATCTGGTGTAGCAATCTTACCTGTAACGTTAGATGGTACATATAAAATGTTTGAAGCGAATGGAAATCGTATGAAACCAGCTCATGCAACAGTAACGATTTCTAAGCCAATTACACCTGAAGAATATGCAAGTATGGATGCTAAAGAGTTAACCCAGCATACAAAAGATATTATTGCATCTCAATTACATAAGTAATAAAAAAGTTTCAGCTTAAACAAGCTGAAACTTTTTTTATGCTGCGGGTAAGACATAAAACAGTACGCAGAAAAACATCATTGTACTACCGCCTAGTACGAAGAGATGCCAAATGGCATGATTGAACGGAAGCTTTTCCCAAAGGAAGAATATAGCTCCGACAGAATACAAAATGCCTCCTATTAATAGTAGTGAGAAGCCGTGACCGGTTAAATTTTCATAAAGGGGTTTAATGGCAACGATGATGAGCCAGCCCATAATGATATAACATAATGTTGATGTTTTAATAAAGCGACGAACAAAGAAGATTTTGAAAATAATGCCACCAATCGCAAGGGTCCAAATAATTGCGAGTAAAGTCCAACCGAGCGGACCACGCAGTGTAATGAGTAGAAATGGTGTATACGTGCCGGCAATTAATAAATATATGGCGGAGTGATCTAAAATGGTAAATAACTTTTCTACTTTTGGATGATGGATACTATGTAACAGTGTAGAAAATAAGTATAGCAAGAACATGCTTACACCATAAACGGTAAAGCCAACAACAGCAGATGCTGTGCCATGTTTGGAAGCATGAATAATTAATATGATTAAGGCAGGGATGCTTAAAATGGCACCGATACCATGGGTAATTGCATTCGCAATTTCTTCTTTTACAAATTGGGTCATTCTTTTAATTTTTTGCGTCATAATGTTAATTCCTTTCACTGTATTGAGATAAGTTATATTTTCCTTAACCATATCATATACAAAAGGAATAGAAAATGATATTCAATTGATTATATTTTCGAATTTTTTCGATAAAAGACAACGGATACATTGACGTTTACGAAATTTTTTGACAAAATGAACTTATGGAATAGTAGGACAAGGAATCTACTTATGAAGGGGATGGGGAAATGTTTTCAAATATTGGCTTTCCAGGGTTAATTTTAATTTTAGTAGCAGTGTTAATTTTATTTGGCCCAAAAAAGTTACCGGAAATTGGGAAAGCTTTAGGGGAAACGTTAAAAGAATTTAAAAAATCAACAAAAGAATTGACTGATGAGGCATTTCAAGAGAAAGAAAAAAATAAATAAATAAAAGAATATGCTGAAGTTTTTCTCGGAATGGATAAATAAAGTGTGGTGAACGAGATGGAAGATCGGGAAATGAGCGTAGTAGAACATATTGTTGAGCTTCGCAAACGAGTAATATATACAGTATTATCCTTTGTATTATTTTTAATTATTGGATTTACTTTTACGAAGGATATTTATTTTTGGCTTGTAAAAGATTTACCAATGAAATTAACTGTTCTCGGTCCAAGTGATGTGTTGTGGATTTTTTTCTCGATTGCTACAGTATTTGCTATCGTTTGTACAATTCCTTTTGCTGCGATACAAATTTGGTTATTTGTAAAACCAGGTTTACATCCCAATGAACAAAAAATGACATTAATGTATATACCGGTATTGTCTATATTATTTATAGCAGGCCTATCTTTCGGTTATTTTATCGTCATGCCATTTTTATTTCATTTCCTAACTACAATTGGTAATGAGATGTTTAATACGATGTTTACAACGGAAAAATATTTTCATTTCGTATTAAATTTAACAGTTCCGTTTGCTGTTATATTTGAATTACCTGTAGTTGTTATGTTTTTAACGAGTATAGGTCTTCTAACGGCAGAATTTCTTCAGAAAATAAGAAGATATGCTTATGTCGTGTTGATTATAATTGCATCATGTATATCGCCGCCAGATTTTTTATCACATAGTTTAGTAGCGGTACCGCTTATTTGTATTTATGAAATCAGTATCGCTTTATCAAAGATAGTTAGTAAACGAAAACAGAAAAGAGAAGAAATACAGTCGAAAAGTGCCTCGTTATAAAGGCACTTTTTAATTTATTTGTTATACTCTAGCTATAATTGTATACAATATATAGAAGGAAAAAATTATAGAATCTCCAAAATTTAGACAAACTTTTCATTTTTATAAGTTTATACTGAAGTTATCAAGCTATATATGGATAATAAGACTCCCGTCTCAAAGGATATATAGGACAGGGTTCGAATTAGGTGGATATAAATGAAGTATTAACTTCTAAATGGGGCAGCTTAAGGATATTTTAGTATTCATAGGAAACCTACACTAAAAAACGTGTTAAAGAATAAAGTGGAGGAAGTTCAAAAATCCAACGAAAAAGAGGATTGATATTGTGATTACGAAAAGTTTTTATTTCACTCATGCAACAGGGAATTGTATTAAAATATTTGAAATCCCTGTCCTACAAACACAGCATCCATTAGCGTTTCTAATTCAGTCTCGTCTTCAATTGTTTATTGCGAAAATTCAAAAACATAAAAACCCAAGATTCTCGTACTCTTTCCGTGAATATTTACAAAGTTGTTTGAAGTGGAATGATTATTCAAATGTATATAAGACAAATACTCTTGAAAAGAATGCATAATACACAGCAGGGACAGAGTTAGATAGGCTCTGTCTTTTTTATTTTAGGTATAAAAATATAATTAATTTGGTGAAATTCATTCGAAATTGTTGAAAGCATCGGGAATGCTAGTATAATAACAGGGAGAGCGTATTGGAAAGGGAAGAATATAATATGCAAAAAATTAAAATTGTAACAGATTCAACGGCAGATTTATCAAAAGATATAATTGAGAAGTATGATATTCATGTTTTACCATTATCTATTTCTGTAAATGGACAAACATACTTAGATCGTGTAGATTTGCAACCGGATGAATTTATTGAAGAAATGATTAAATCAGAAGAATTACCAAAAACATCACAACCGGCTATGGGTACATTTGTAGAAATGTATGACAAGCTAGGCGAAGATGGAAGTGAAGTACTTTCCATTCATATGACAGGTGGAATGAGCGGTACTGTCGCAACAGCGAATAGCGCTGCATCAATGACAGATACAAAAGTAACAGTTGTTGATTCTCAATTTATTACACATGCTTTAGCATATCAAGTAATTGAAGCGGCAAAAATGGCAAAAGAAGAATGCTCACTAGAAGATATTTTAAAACGTATTGATGAAGTAAGAAAGAATACTCGTTTATATGTTGTCGTAGATACATTAGAAAACTTAGTAAAAGGTGGACGCATCGGTAAAGGTAAGGCACTTATTGGTTCTTTACTTAATATTAAACCAATTGCAAGTTTAGAAGGCGGCGTATATAATCCGGTAACGAAAGTACGTAGCCAAGGGCAGATTGTAAAAACGTTGGCTAAACTATTCGAGGAAGATACTGCTGGAAAAGTGGTGAAAGCTGTTGCGATTCCACATGCTAAAGCAATTCCTTTAGCAGAAAGTGTAAAAGCTGCTGTTGAAAAAGTGAATGGATTCACTCAATCAGAGATTTTCTATACAACACCAGTTATCAGTACTCATACAGGACCAGGAGCAATTGGTTTTATGTATTTAGCAGAGTAATAAAAAAGCTACTTGAAATGAATTTTCAAGTAGCTTTTTTATTATTTCAGGACAGAAAATAAGAAATGAGAAGGGCAATACAGGCGCTACCGCTAATTATATAGCGAGTCTGTAAATAATCTTTCATGGAAAACACCCTTTTCAATTTTTTAAAGTATATGATAAATTACTCGTAAAAATTAGTACTATTATACATGAGAAGTTTCTGTGATTTTTACTGGTTCTTTAACGGGGACAATAGGGCTATAAGTGAAAGTTTGACCTAAAAAGAGAACATGTAGCTGTTCCCACGGTAGCATTCGTAAATTCCAGTTATTTCGTAGTCGTGTTACTGCTTCCCTTGGTGTTTCATCTGCTAAAGCAAAAGTACCGTAGTGCATGGGAATGAAATGTGTAGCTTTTATATCTAGATAGGCTTGCACAGCTTCTTCTGGTGAAACGTGAGACACTTTCATAAACCATTCTGGTTCATAGGCACCAATTGGCATAAGTGCAATATCGATTGAAAAACGTTTGCCGATCTCTTTAAATCCTTGGAAATAACCACTATCACCACAAAAATAAATGGTTTCTGAAGAAGTCATATTATCAATGATCCACCCTCCCCAGTGAGAGGTGTTCATATCAAATAATGTTCTTCTCGTCCAGTGCTGGGCAGGTACGAAGTGAAAAGAGACTTCATCAATTGTTGTACTTTCCCACCAGTTGTATTCTTCTACATTGGTGAATTTTTTACGAGTAAATAATTTTTTTAGCCCAATAGGAACAAGGTATAAGGCATCATCATTTAGTTGACGAAGAGATGAAAAGTCTAAATGATCGTAATGACCGTGTGAAATAAGAACGATATCGATTTTAGGTAGTTCTTTTATAGTGAGCCCTGGCTCAGTAAGTCGTGGAACTAACTTTAATTTATTTGCCCATACTGGATCTGTTAAAATATTTAAGCCGTTCGTTTGAATGAGAAAAGTTGAATGACCAATCCATGTGACAGTCGTTTTTTCAAAGTTATTTAGTAGAAATTTACTTTGTTTAACAGGTGATTGTTCTACTAGAAAAGAAAAGTCTTTTTTGTTTTGCTTTCTCTCTTTACGCCAACGTAAGAAGGAGCGAATTGATTTTTTTGTACTTGCATTATCCATATTTTCATAGCGCTTTGCCATGAACATCACCTCATTTAAAATCGTTGTAGTTGTATTGTACCGAAATGTTGTTAAGGAATACAGTGTTTAACATGGATTAATGTTTAAGCAATTGTAAAAAAATAGGGGGGTTTATTTACAAATTTAACAATGAACTTCGTTTCGCAAATAATGGTTAGAGAAATAATAGTAGTAAAATATATTTTGTCTAGTAATTCGCTTGAAATAAAGAAGTAACATACGTAAATTCGTACGATTTCGTGAACAAATGATGTAAACAATTTTCTCATAGTGTTTACTTTTGTTATGATATACATAACTTACATAAATTAAGGATAGAGAAGAGAGGTTTAATAATGAAGCGTTATCAAAAGTTAATTGGTCTTATGGTTGTATTTTGTCTCTTTGTACTTGCAGGTTGTAGCAGTTCAGGGTCAAAATTACGTAAACCGTTAAACTGGGATTTAGAAACTTTCCAATTTACAAATCAAGAAGGAAAGCCGTTTGGTACAAAAGATTTAAAAGGGAAAGTCTGGGTAGCTGATTTCATGTTTACAAGCTGTCAAACGGTTTGTCCGCCAATGACTGCTAATATGGCGAAATTACAGAAAATGGCTAAGGAAGAGAAATTAGACGTTCAGTTTGTTTCGTTTAGTGTAGACCCTGAACTTGATAAACCAGAAAATTTGAAAGCATTCATTCAAAAGTTTACAGAGGATACAAGTAATTGGAACTTGTTAACAGGTTATTCACTGGAGGATATTACAAAGTTTTCAAAAGATAACTTCCAATCGCTTGTAGATAAACCAGAGAATGGGCAAGTAATACACGGTACATCATTTTTCTTAGTCGATCAAAATGGAAAAGTAATGAAAAAATATAGCGGCATTAGCAATACGCCATACGAAGATATTATACGTGATATGAAGCGATTAGCTGATTAAAAAGAAGGGTGCTAAGCACCCTTCTTTTATTAGTATTCAGTCTATGGATAATATGTCATGCTGTTGTGGTAATTTCGGTGCGCGAATTTCTAATACACCGTTTTGATAAGAAGCTTTCGTTGCTTTTTTATTAATTAAATATGGTAACTTAATAATTCTTGACGCTTCTGAAATGGAACGTTCCCGGCGATAATAGTTATGAGATGTCTGTTCTTCTTCCGTCTCTTCAAGTATATCTTCTTTTACAGAGACTTTTAAGTATTCGCTTTGTATTTCAATTTGAATTTGTTCTTTTTGTATACCTGGTAGTTCGGCTGTAACGACGAGTTCGTCACCAACTTCGTATAAATCTACTGGGAATGTTAATAAACGGTTTCCTTTTTGGAAAAAATGATTTAAATCAGCAATTACGCCACGAAGAGGTGTTTGTTCGAAAAAATCATCAATTTGTTTTAAATAATTACGAACCGGTGGGCGAGAAGAATCTTTTTTTTCTTCACTCATGGTATTACCTCCTAGAAATCAATTTGCAATATCATATGACAAAAGCGGAGAAAGGTGAGTGCCTAGTTTTCATGTTTTCATAAAAAAATGTTAAAAATGTGAAATGGAGTGAGTTTTTTATAGTTTTTGGTCGCCATATTCAGTTGATTATGCTAGTATAAATAGGGTTGATATAGTAGTATTGAGACAGAATGAAAACTGAAAGAGGGTAAGAAGTATGTGTGGTTTTGTAGGATGTTTATGTGAAAACCCTAGAGAGTTTTCAGAAACAGAAAAACATCAATTTGAAAATATGAACACGATGATTTTCCACCGCGGTCCAGATGACGAAGGATATTTTCGTGATGAACATGTACAATTTGGCTTCCGCCGTTTAAGTATCATTGACTTAGAGGCAGGACATCAGCCG